>JAFTME010000046.1 GCA_017452545.1 Clostridia bacterium
CAATCACCCGCAAGCATTCCCGCTCTGATCGACTACGCCGTTATGAGCGGCTGCTATTATACGCATTACAACGGTGCGGACGGTTATATGCACGCCCAGACCTTTACCTTCCTTGATAAGGGAACCGTGGTGCTGGGGGGCAACGATGCCCTGGATGAGTTTACGGCGGTTTCCTCACTGTCTACCGTTAACCTTTGTGTCCTGCCCGCGCAGCAGAGCTGTAATCTTTCCACGCTCAGCGGCTTTGCACGCGAGGGAAAAGTCAATACCGTGTTGACATCGACCGAAGGGAGCGACGGGCTGACCGATGCCGAGCAGAACGGCAAGCATACGGTATGCTTCGTTTTGTCAGGCGGCGAGAGTCTTGACGTGGCGCTCAACGAATATACCGAGAAAAAATGGTATGGCTCCGATATCCGAGGCAGCTTTGCCATGAACTGGGGGCTTCCTGCATTGCTCGGTGAGCTTGCCAATCCCATGCTCGCTTACTATGCGGCAACGCAAAGCGCGACAGATGAATTTATTCTGCAGACCTCGGGCTTGGGCTATACCTACCCCTCTCATTGGAATCTTGCCATGCTTGGCGAGATGGTAGCACGTCTGGAGACGGTCATGGCACGCACGGGAATGGAGTATCTGCAAATTGTAGACTCGGATGCCTTTGATCCGCGATTGCTTTCCGCGATGGCACAGCCGGAGACGGTCAAGGGTGTGTTTTACGTGGATTATAACAACCACGACCGTGAACGGGGAACCATCCTGTGGGCAAACGGAACGCCCATCGTTTCTGCTGCCTACTGCTTGCACGCCGAGCGTCAGGACGGCAGTCTTGAGCGCGTAGCGGAGAGCATCAACAGTGCGCCGACCGATGTTTATAATGAGAATTCGTATACGTTTGTTACCATTCGCGCCGACAGCGGCTTGAATGCGCAGGGCGAGCTGGTCTACGGTGGAGATACCATGGCGGCGGTAGAGGCGCTGATCGGTATGCTGGACGAGGACGTCGAAGTGGTTACGGCATCTGAATTTATGAATCGCATCAAGCAGCACTTGGATCCTGCCGCAAAGGATACTGCCGCGCAGCCGTGATCGGAAGGATGCGGCAAGCTGCTTGCGATAAAACTAAAAACGAATATTACCACAGACAATAACGTTGTTACCAAAGGAGAATGAATATGAGAAAATTCCATTGCCTGAAATCGTTTTTTAAGCTTGTGGGAATGGCGCTGGCGCTTTGCCTGCTGATGACCGCCGTCTCTTGCACCGACCACTCCTCCGACCCTGAGGACAAGACACCGGAAAAGGAGGATACGCCCTCGGTGCCGCAGATCACGCTGGCAGAAAACGGTACTGCGAAGTACGTTGTTGTTCGTTCCGATATGACGGGGAACACCTCACTTGAGACCAAGCTTTCTCTTCAGATCAAAAATGCTCTGAGTGCCGTTACGGGTGCTGAATTTGAGCTCAAGACGGACTGGGAAAACAAGGACGACAATGCTGCGCTGACCGAGATCCTGCTGGGTAATACCAATCGCGCCGAAAGCGTGGCAGCGATGGAGGAGGTCGCGGTTGAGGACGAGTATCTTGTTCGCGTCAGCGGCAATAAGATCGTAATCGTCGGTAACGGCGAAAAGGCGCTGACCGAAGCGGTAACCTATTTCCTTACCACCTACGTCGGCTGGCGCGGTGCAGAGGACTTTACGCCCTCGGCTACGCTTTCCATGGATGAAACTGCTTCCTATCGCGGCACCTGGACGCCCCCTGTTGTTTATGAGGAGCCCTGGACGCCCGAAATCACCTGCGCGCCGCAGAGAGCGACCAAGATCCTGCTTGCGGACTGTCCTTCCGGTGATAACGGACTGACGCTCGGAACGCTGCAGGGCCTGGCTGCGGCCAACTCGACGACGCAGATCCTGTTCCGTGCGAACTCTTGGGATAAATACCTGCCGTATATCAAAAACGATGCGCCCGAGGGCTTTGGCGTTAAGGTCGCTGAAAAGAACAGCGACGGCTTTGCTTGGACGCTCGATACGCTGCTTGCAGAGTATGCCAAGGAGCTTGACGGCTACATTCTCACCGATACCGGCGATGAGTCCGTCTACGTTGCCATCACGCTGGCACATCACCTGAACGCGGTCGTAGTCACGCCGACGAACGTCGCGGCAGCAGAGCGCGCCGGTCTTTCCCTTGTTCTGGACGTATCCGGCTACGATGACGCATGGCTGAAAAAGAGCGAGTATTTCGATTTGCTCAATACCGAGGTCGCAGTAGAGCAGCCGGCAAATATGGCGCCGAAGATGATCGACTATGCCGTCATGACGGGCTGCTATATCAACTTCTATGACGGAACCGAGATCAATAGACACAATGCAATGTTCGACTTTTTGGATGACGGTGCCGTCGTTCTCGGCTGGAATAACACGCTGGGTGAATACGATACGGTCAAATCCTTCTCTGAGATGAACGTGTGTATGATCCCCTCCGACCATGCCTACAACGTTTCCACGCTGAGCGGCTTTGAGCGTGCGGGCAAGGTGAATCAGGAGCAGTACGCCGAGGAAAAAAGCTATGCGGTAGAGGACGAGAAGCGCCATACGGTCTGCTTTATCATGTCCGACGGCGATAATATGCAGTGGATGCTGAACGATTTTTCGAGCTCTCGCTGGTATGGCTCCGATCTGCGCGGTCTGTTCCCCATGACGTGGGGACTTCCCGCATTGCTGGGTGATCTGGCGCATCCGATGTATATGTACTATATGAATACGCAGGAGAGCAGCGATGAGTTTATCATGCAGCTTTCCGGTCTTGGCTATACCTTCCCCTCCAAGTGGGATGCAGACGAGCGTGATGCAATGGCAGAGCGCTTGGGTGATACCATGGCTGCACGCGGAATCAAGTACATGAATTTGCTGGATGACCAAGGATTTACCGAGCAAAATCTGCATTCCTTTACGCAGCAGGACGGTATTGAAGGAATTTTCTATACCGATTATGCCAACTATGCCGGCTATCACGGCAAGATCATGTGGGTGGACGATAAGCCTGTCGTATCGGCACGCTACCGCCTGTGGTCCGGTCCCGAGGACGGTTCGCTGGAGGCGATCGCAAGGGGGATCAACAATGCGCCCGCAGACGTCAAGAATGAGCAGGCCTATACCTTTGTGATCGTACACGCATGGTCGGGTATGAATTCCAATGGCGATTTCAGTGGCGGCGGAAGCTCCATGGAGGCGGTCGATGAGCTGATCCTGATGCTGGATGATAACGTTGACGTAGTCACGGCATCCGAGTTTATGGGGCGCATCAATCACTATCTGGGCAAATAAATGATATGTGGGGGGATCCGCCGTTGTCGCGCTATCCCCCCACCTTTGCACGAGCAGGAGAACTACGATGAAAACGGAGCATGAGAGCAAGTGGGCGGGACGTCGCCTCACGCAGGCACAGAGCAACCCATTTGCCTATACCGACAGCAACAAGCGCTATTATACCTACGATTATTATTTGAAACGCACCTTTGGCGGAAAATGTGCCAAAATTCCGCTGGATGCGGGCTTTACCTGCCCGAATATCGACGGTCGCTGCGGCACGGGTGGATGTATCTACTGCTCGGGGCGGGGAAGCGGCGATTTTGCCCGGGAGGCGTCGGTACCACTGCGCGAGCAATACGAGCTGACGCGTGCTGCACTGTCCTCCAAATGGGATACGACGCGCTGCATCCCGTATTTTCAGGCACACACAAACACCTATGCGCCGCTTGCGGTGCTGAAGGAAAAATACGAGGAGGCGCTGACCTTTCCCGGTGTTGTCGGTATGAATATCGCCACGCGGGCAGATTGCTTGCCGCGCGATACTGTGGCGTATCTCGGCGCGCTTTCACAGCGGACGGTGCTGACCGTTGAGTTGGGGCTGCAGTCCTGCCACGACGATACGGCGGCGAGGATCAATCGCGGACACACATGGAAACAGTTTCTTGAGGGATATCACCGCCTGCGAGAGGACGGAGCACCGATCCTGCGCTGCGTTCACCTGATTTTCGGCTTGCCGGGGGAAGATGACGAGGCAATGCTGGAAACGGTGCGCCGTGTTGCGGCGCTGCGCCCCGATCAAGTCAAAATTCATTTGCTGCACGTGCTGCGCGGCACGGTGCTTGGGGATATGTACGAGCGTGGAGAATACGAGCCGCTCTCGCGTGAACGCTATATTTCGCTTGTTGCACGAGCGCTGACGCTGCTGCCGCCTGAGACTGTCATCGGTCGTTTGACGGGGGACGGAATGGCAGAGGCGCTGCTGGCACCCGACTGGAGCCGCCGCAAGGTGACCGTGCTCAACGATATTGATAAGCTGATGGTGGAAAACCGGTGGGTTCAGGGAATATATGCGGATGAAATTTTGAAAAAATAACGCTGTATTCACACCTTGTTAATAAGTAAGAGATATAATAGAATGAATACTGATTTTTTTACGCGCTTACGCGGGAAAGGAAGAGTACGTTGTCAACGGAAAAGAAGGAAATCGGCAACGAGGAGATCGTTGCTTGTCATAAAAAGACCTCCATCGGAGGACAGGCGCTGATCGAGGGGATCATGATGCGCGGTCCCAAGCAATCCGCCATGGCGGTGCGCAATCCGCAGGGAGAGATCGTCATTGAAAAGTGGGAGACCAAGGGCTCGGAGCGCGCCAAGTTTTTCCGCTTGCCGTTTATTCGAGGCGTGTTCAACTTTATTGACTCCATGGCATCGGGATATAAGTGCCTGATGCGCAGTGCCGAGATTTCAGGGCTGGAGGAGCTTGAGGCTGAGATCGAGCGCGAGAAGCAGGAGAAAAAGGCGCAGAAGGCAGCCGCACGCGCCGCCAAAAAGGGAAAGACACCGGAGCCTGCAGCACCGCAGGAGGAGATCGTACAGCCCAAAGAGGAGGAAACCTCGGAGCCTGTGGATGTGACGGTAGAGCCGGAGGCGGCGACGGAGCAGCCGAAGGACGAAAAGAAGGAAAAGAGCGGCAGCATGGATTGGATCATGGTGCTTGCGATGATCATGGGCATTGGACTGGCGGTGCTGTTGTTTATCTGGCTGCCCGCGCAGATCTATATGTGGCTGCCCGACAAGGTGTTCAATCCCGAAAACCGCTATCTGCGTTCGGCGTTTGAGGGAATTATCCGCATCGTGCTGCTGGTCGGCTATATGTCACTGGTCTCGTTGATGAAGGATATTCGTCGCACCTTTATGTTCCACGGTGCAGAGCACAAGACCATCTTCTGCTACGAGGCAGGGCTTGAGCTGACGGTGGAGAACGTACGCAAGATGCGTCGCTTCCATCCCCGTTGCGGAACGTCGTTTCTGATTCTGATGCTGCTGGTCAGCATTGTGGTCGGCTTCTTTATCCCGCCGACGCTGCCCACGCTGCTGCGTTCTGCGATCAAGCTGGCACTCATTCCCGTTATTATGGGCATCGGCTATGAGCTGATCCGCTTTGCGGGACGCCACGACAATATTCTGACCCGTATCATTTCCACCCCCGGACTCTGGCTGCAGCGAATGACCGTTTTTGAGCCGGATGACGGTATGATCGAGTGTGCGATTGCCGCTGTCAAGGAGGTCATTCCCGAGGACGGCAGCGACCGCTGGTAATGTCATTTTATTTCCGCTTTACGGAAAGAAGGAGTATGCTATGAGAGTAATCGTTTGCGAAACCTATGAAGAAATGTCCGTTCGTGCTGCCGACGAGATTGCTGCCGTCATGCAGGCGCGCCCCGATTGCGTGCTCGGCCTTGCGACGGGCTCGACGCCTGTGGGAATGTACGACGAGCTGGTTCGCCGCTGCGATGCGGGAGAGCTGGATTTTTCGCCCGTTCGTACCGTTAACCTGGACGAATACTATCCCATTTCGCCCGACAATGCACAGAGCTACCGTTATTTTATGAATACCAATTTGTTTGACCGTGTCAATATCGACAAGAAGAACACCGCCGTTCCCGATGGAAGCGCGGAGGATCCTGAGGCAGAGTGCCTTGCCTACGAGCAAAAGATCGCGGCGCTGGGGCAGGTCGATATTCAGGTGCTCGGCATCGGACAGAACGGTCACATCGGCTTTAACGAGCCGGACAGCGCTCTGCATCCGCTGACGCATCTGACGGCGCTGACCGAGAGCACACTGCGTGCCAACGCCCGCTTTTTCTCACAGGGCGAGGTGATGCCCACCGCGGCACTGACCATGGGGATGGGCACTATCCTGCGTGCCAAGAAAATTCTGATCCTTGCCAACGGCGCCTCCAAGGCGGACGCTGTGGCAACGCTGCTTTCCGGCATGCTGACGACGGCGTGCCCCGCATCCTTCCTCAATCTGCACGACGACGTCACGCTGATCTGCGACGGTGCGGCAATGAGCAAGGTCAATGTCTGAAGGACGGAGAATGACACGATGATGGAACAAATCAAAGCGGAGGCTGCGGCTGCTGTCCGCGAGCTTTTGGACGTATCCGGTATCAAGGCGGGGGAGATGTTGGTCGTTGGCTGCTCGTCCTCCGAGGTGGTCGGTGAGCGCATCGGCAAGGGCTCCTCGCTGGATGCTGCACAGGCAATCTACGATGCGATCGCACCGCTGCTGCAGGAGCGCGGCGTTTATCTTGTTGCTCAGTGCTGCGAGCATTTGAACCGTGCGCTGATCATGGAACGCGCCTGCGCCGAAAAATACGGCTATGACGCGGTTTGCGTGATGCCCCATCCTCATGCAGGGGGCTCCTTCGCAACGACCGTTTACGAGCGTGCAAACGACCCTGTGGCGGTTGAGCACGTGCGTGCACACGCGGGCATTGATATCGGTGGCACGCTGATCGGGATGCACCTGCGCGACGTTGCCGTTCCCGTGCGACTGTCTGTAAATGCAATCGGAAAAGCTCACATTCTCTGCGCGCGCACACGTCCGAAATTCATCGGCGGCGCCAGAGCACAGTATCCTTGCGGCAACGCCCGCTGAAATGACGTCACCAAAAGGAAGGGAAGACCTTACGTATGAAATTCATCGCTCGCCTCTGGCATCAATTTTGCGGGATCTATACCGTGTCGGCGTTGATCCTGCTGCTTCTGAATCTTATGATCTCGGGAACGCTGGCGGAATCGGTTATCAATGCAAAAGCGTTTTTGCTGCTGTTTTTGTTTGCACTTGCGTTCGCCTTTGCCAACGTTTTGCTCCGTGTTTCCGGCATTCCGTACGCAGGGCGCGTTGTGCTGCACTTTGTGATCGTGCTGCTCGGCAGCTACTGCTGCCTGTATTTGCCCAATAATGCGGCGTCTGCTTCCTCCGGAAAGCTGATGATGCTGCTGATCATGGTCGTGGTCTACTGGGCGATCATGGGGCTGTATCTTGCGCTCTCTGCCAAGCACCGTGCTTTGGAGGGGAAGAAGGACGCCGGCGCATATCACAGCGTATACGGTGCTGCCAAGGGAAAATAATTGCAGGAATAATCTCGACAGAATTCCTTCAAACTAATGATCTGCGCTGCAGGCATTGCGGCGGAAAGGAAAGGAATCCCGGAATATGAATCAATACCGTGCTGCACAGGAGCGAGCCATCTTTCGCATCCTGGTGCTGATTATACTCGTGCTGATGGTTCTGTGTCTGCTTGCAGTCCTGGTCCTCGGCGTTTTAAAGCTGACGCTCAATCCCCAAGATCCCATAGAAAATCCCGATCCCTCCGAGGAGAACGAGCAGCCGGATGCTCCCTCGGATGAACAGCCCGGCAATCCCGACGAGGGGGAGGATGATCCGAACGATCCCGCAGGCCCCGACGGTGAGGATCAGCCGACGGGCGGCGAAGGAAAAAGTGTACTGCTGCCAGAAACGGCCGATGCGGGGCAGGGCTATATTGACCGCATGGTCTTTTTCGGTGAATCCACCACGGCACATCTGCGCGCGCGCGGCGTGCTGACGGGCGGAAGCGAGACCAAGCAGGTATGGGCGAATGAAACCGGCACGATGATGCTGGATCTGGAAATTTTGAAAAAGAAGATCACGTATCCGGAAACGGGTGAGAGCCTGACGATCGAGCAGGCGGTGACGCGCAAAAAGCCGGACTATATGGTGCTGTCCTTTGGTGTCAACGGTTTGATCAATTTTCACAGCAATCCCAAGCTGTATGCATCGTCGTATGCCAAGCTGATCGGTGCGATCCGCACGGCGAGCCCCGATACCGTCGTAATTTTGCAGACGGTTTACCCGGTGGGCGTTAATCAGACGTCCTTTTCTCAGGACGCGGTTACGCTGAACGGCTATATCAACGAGCTGAACGAGCAGCTTCTGACCGTCGCGGAGCAAAGCGGCGCTTACGTTGTGGATACCGCGTCGAGCCTCAAGGATGCCGATGGAAATCTGAGTGCCGAATATGCAACGTCGGATGGCTTGCATTTGACGGCGGCAGCATACGAGGCGGTGCTGCACGAGCTGCGCACGCACGCCGTACAATGATGAAAGGAATGGACTGATATAATGAAGCATTTGATCAACCGCGGGCTGCCTTTGCTGCTTGCTGCCGTGCTGCTGCTTACGGGCGTTGCCTGCAACGCCTCCACCTATCGCGCCGACGTAGCCTCCTCGGAAATTACTGAGGCTGCCAAGGATGCGATCGGTCTTTCGAGTGATTATTTTGATGCCAGTGCTGAAACCTACGACGTGTTTTTCGGCGCGGAGGCAGCGTTTGCTGCTGTGGAGGACTGTAATATCGTCTACCATGTGACGGAGACAAACGTGGATCAGTTCGGCGTTTTTCGTGTCAAAACGGGTGACGACGTGGCTGCCGTTGAGGCGATGGTGCAGACGTACGTTGACGGACAGGTATCTTACCTTAACAGCTTTGCTGCGGCGTACAACCGCGACGAGCTTGACAAGATCGAAAACGCAAATGTTTCCTCGCTTGGCAACTACGTTTATTTTACCATTCTTTCCAAGGAGGCTGCTGCCGCATTTACCGATGCGCTGCAGGCCGCTCTTGAAAAATAAATGTGAATAACCGAATAAAAAGCAAGCGGATCGTATTCTGTGTACGATCCGCTTGCTTTTTTTGTCTGCCTGCGCATGAAACGGCACGCTTTCGTTTAAACTATCATCGTTAACAAAAACGAAAGGGAGCCGATAGTATGGCAGAGGAGCTGACGTTTACGCCGAGCAGCGATTATGCGGAAAACATCCGCGCGATGGATGCGCTGTTTGGCGTGGATGAGAATTTTGATATATTGAAGAAAACGGTCAAGGTCGGCGAGGACGCGCTGACGTTTTATTATATTGACGGCTTTGTAAAAGACGGAACGATGACCAAGGTCATTATGAATCTGATGGATCTGACGGGACTGGATGCTATGGATGCGACGGCGTTTTTGCAGCGAAAAATGCCGTACGTCGAGGCAGAGCTTTGCGAGGATGGGGAGACCGTTATCCGCAGTTTGCTTTCGGGAGCAGCCGTGCTGCTCGGCTCGACCTTTGGGGCACAGATACTGATCGTAGATGCACGGAGTTATCCTGCACGGGATACCTCGGAGCCGCAGGGGGATCTTGTGATGCGAGGGGCGCGAGACGGCTTTGTGGAAACGCTGATCTTCAATACCGCGCTGATCCGACGCCGTATTCGACATCCTGCGTTGACCATGCGCTATTTTTCGGTTGGGGCATATTCGCGCAGCGACGTGTGCCTTTGCTATATGAAGGATCGTGCGGATATGAAGCAGGTTGAGGCGCTGCGAGAACGGCTGAGCACAATCAAGACCGACGCGCTTTCCATGGGGCAGGAGTCGCTGATGGAGCTTTTGATCCGTCGCCCGTGGTACAATCCGTTTCCCAAGATCCGCATGACGGAGCGCCCCGATGCAGCGGCGGCGCAGTTGCTTGAGGGCAGCATTCTCATCATCTGCGACAACTCACCGCAGGTCATGGTGCTGCCGACGACTATTTTTGATTTTCTGCAGGAGACCAATGATTTTTACTTTCCGCCGCTGACGGGCACCTATATTCGATTGGTGCGTCTGACGACCTTCTGGCTGGCGCTGTTTTTTACGCCTGCGTGGTATTTGCTCATTCGTCATGCCGATATTGTTCCTGCGTGGCTGTCCTTCATCATCCCGACCGAGATGGGGCGCATCCCGTTGCTTGCACAGCTGCTCCTGGTAGAATTTATCATTGACGGCTTGCGTATGGCGTCGCTCAATACGCCCTCGATGCTCTCCAATTCGCTCTCGGTCGTGGGCGGCTTGATCCTGGGAGATTTCGCCGTCAGCATCGGGTGGCTGATCCCGGAGGTCATTCTGTATATGGCATTCGTTGCCATTGCCAATTTTACGCAGCGCTCCTATGAGCTGGGCTATGCGGTCAAATTTCTCCGCATTCTTTTGCTTATCCTGACGGCGCTGTTTGAGATCTGGGGATTTCTTTTGGGAGTGGTGCTGATTTTTGTGCTGTTGGTAACCAACAAAACGGTCAACGGAACGCGTTCGTATCTTTATCCGCTGATCCCATTCCACGGCAGGGCATTGCTGACGCTTCTGTTTCGTGTACGAAAAAAAGAGAACTCATTGGGGGAATAAAAAGGGGCAGGGGAGTCGCCGGTGAATGGCGCACTTTGATAGGGGAATGGCTGGCGACGGCATCAAACGCCATTTCCTCACGGCAGTTGATTTTTTCGGCTCTCATGCTCCTTTATCAACGCTTTTCTTTTCCTAAAAATGGTAAAAAATAGAAAATATAGATGTGCGTGGTAATTAGATGGTAGAAATGGAAAAATAGGGGCGAAATTCGCCGAGATCTGACAGAAAAAAACGGGAAAACTGAAAAATTTCCGGGAAATTTCGCCCTTGCCTATTGCGCCTTTTCCCACTCTAAGGTATAATTGTGGTACACAAGTGGAGCGAAATGGTGGAAAAATGAGCAAAGTGGAGCAAAAACACCGCGGGTGGAGCCTCGGTGGAGACGAAAGTCCGCTTTTACCTCATTTCGACACGATTTTACTCGAAAGCATCGCCAAATGTGCGATGCGCGCCGCGATATATCAAAGGAAAGGAGTGGTTCAAGCATGCTGACAGGCGAATTCAGACCGTCATTGGATACGAAAAACCGAATTTTCGTTCCGTCAAAGCTGCGCGATGAGCTGGGTGAGACCTTTATCATCGCCCGTGATATCCGAGAAAAATGCTTGAAGATGTACTCCTTGGAGGGATGGAGCGCGTATATCGCTCCCATCAAGGCGCAGCGCCGAGAGCTTGTGGAGCAGGTTATGCGACTTCTGCACAGCACGGCAGTTCAGGTCACTCCTGACAGCCAGGGAAGAGTTCTTCTTCCTGCAGGACTCGTATCGTTTGCGGAGATCGAAAAGAACGTCGTTGTTGTCGGCTGCTGCGACTACGCAGAGATCTGGGCCGAGGCTAATTACGATAAGGTGATCAGCAATATCGACGACGAGGCTCTCCGCCGTGCATTGGAGGAGCTTGGACTGTAATGAACGGAAATGAAGTGAATTTCAGTCACCGTCCGGTGCTGTTAGATGAGTGCATCGAGGGCTTGAGCATCCGCCCCGACGGCGTGTACGTCGACGGAACGACCGGCGGTGCAGGGCATTCCTTTGAGATCGCATCCCGTCTGACGAGCGGTCGACTGATCTGTCTGGATCAGGATGAAACCGCCATCCGCGTCGCGGGCGAGCGACTGGCTTGCTTTGGCGATCGCGTCAGCCTGTGGCATTACAACTTCCGCTCTGTGGCGCAGGTGCTGCAGCTTGCGAGTGTCGATGGAATCGACGGAATGCTGCTGGATCTCGGTGTATCCTCCTATCAGTTGGATACCGCAGAGCGCGGCTTTTCCTACCAGAAGGACGCGCCGCTGGATATGCGGATGGACGAAAGAAACCCCATGACTGCCGAGCGGGTGGTCAATGAATACAGTGAATATGATCTGAAGCGTATTATATACGATTACAGCGAGGAGCGCTTCGCGTCCCGCATCGCAGCCAACATCATTCGTCATCGGGCAAACGCTCCGATCAAAACCACGGGAGAACTGGTCAATATTATTAAGGAAGCCATTCCCGCGGCAGCGCGTGATGGAGGGCATCATCCTGCCAAGCGCACCTTCCAGGCAATCCGCATTGAGGTCAACGCTGAGCTCGACGTGATCGCGCCGGCAATCGAGGCAGCCGTCAGCGCTCTGCGCCCCGGAGGACGGATCGCCATTATCACCTTCCACTCGCTGGAGGACAGGCTGGTGAAAAAGACCTTCGCTTCGCTGGCGCAAGGATGCACCTGCCCCAAAAATTTGCCGATATGTGTGTGCGGCAACAAGCCGAAGATTGTAATAGAAACGCGCAAGCCGATTCTACCGTCGGCACAGGAGCTGGAGGTCAATCCCCGCTCCCGCAGCGCAAAGCTGAGAATAGCAACGAAAATATAAGTAGTACGCAGCATTCCTTGCCGCGTGCGGAAGGGAGAGAGATATGGATCGTGCGATTGAGCTTACAACCGAGTACAGTATTGTTTCCGGCGCTGTCCGCTATGACGGAGACGACGGTATCGAGGAGCAGAAGCGCGCACTTCGTTCTCTTTTCTCCCGCTGCAGCAAGGGAGCGATGAACAATACGAGCCGAGCAAGTGTCATGGAACAGGAATGCAGCACCGTTTCCGCCGACGAGGCAGAGACGGCAGCACAAGGTCGGGGGGCCCGCATCCGTCATGGATCTTTCGACGGCAGATCGTATATGAACGTCGACGATTTTTCCGAGTACTTCAATGAATGTCGCGCATCCTCGGATACGCGCGATACCGATGCCATCGCGGAGCGCGGTACTGACAGCGCTGCTGTGACCGCGAAGCAATCGGTAAGCCGCCGCAGCGTTACGCTGGCTCGTGTTGAGCAGCTGGCACGCGAGTGGCTGTGTCCCGATGACAGAGCGCTGCGTCGCACCAAGGCGCGTGTACACCTGCCGCTTGCGACCATTGCGACCTTTGTCGTTATCGCGGTGTCGCTGATGCTGCTGGTTGCCGGTTCAGTTATGGTAGCGACGGCGAAAAAAGAGGTCAGCGATCTGCGCTATGAGGTCAACTCGCTGGCAAGCGAGGCTGCAGTTCTTGAGGACAAGCTGGAATCGAGCATCGATTATTTTGAAATTTATCGCGTCGCCACCGAGCAATACGGTATGGTGGACGCAGGCTATGTAAGTGCATCCTATCTCAACCGCGAGCAGGAAAATAAGCTCGAGGCACATACGACACAGAAAGACGATACCACGGGACTTGCCACGCTGCTCGCAGCAATCGGAATTCGCAGAGCGGACTGAGTCATAACGCTTGTGAGCTGCGCATAGGATAGAGCAGACCGACAGTCAATTCGAAAAAGAGAGGTTGTCACGGTTGAAGGAGTCCATGATTCATTTGAACGTGTTGCGCCGCGCGCGATTCGTTTGTATTGCTTTGGTCGCGGTGCTCGTGCTGCTTGCCGTTCGTATTCTGTGGATACAGACGGCGCAATACGACCGCTATCAGGCCAAGGTCATCGAGCAGATGACAACCGAGAGCACGGTCAACGCCGACCGCGGCAACATATACGACACCAACGGCATTCTGATTGCCACCAATATTACAACGTACCGCGTATTTATCGCACCCCGTACCATCGCTGAAGCACAAGCTGAGGCGGATGAGCAGGGGGAGGACGTCAACCTTGCAGAGCTGATCGCCTTGGGGCTTTCCGAGCGACTGTACGACGGCTACGACGTTACCTATTACGACGTTCTGGAACAGACGACGTACACCAGATACCTTGACCGAACCATCGCTCGTCAGGTGGATGAGAAAACGGCAGACAGCATTCTTGCCTTTATCGACGAGAATGAACTGGAACGCATGGTCTATATGGAAGCGACGGGAACACGCTATTATCCCTACGGAACGCTTGCCTCGCACATGCTTGGCTTTACGGGCAGCGATAGTACAGGACTTTACGGGCTGGAATACAGCTACGACACCCTGCTTTCGGGCACACCGGGCAAATACATCGTTGCCCGCGATGCGCAGGGAAATGAAATGCCCTATGAATACGAAGAGTACATCGAGGCGGTTGACGGCTACAATCTGACCTCAACCATCGATGTGTTCATACAAGCAGCGCTGGAGGAGCAGCTGCGTACCGCCTACGAGGAATCCGGCGGTCAGAATCGCGCCTGCGGCATCGCAATGGATCCGAATACCGGAGCCATTCTTGCCATGGCAACCTATCCTCCGTACGATCTCAACGATCCTTGGCAGCTTAACTCCTACGATACCGCAACGCTGCTCTCCAGCGGTCTTGCGGGCGACAGCGAGGACTATGCCAAGCTCAAGAGCAGCCTGCTGCTCAACTCCTGGTCCAACAAGGCGCTCAATGAGGCGTATATCCCCGGCTCGACCTTCAAGATCATCACCTCGGCGATGGCACTGGAGCAGGGTGTGGTCGAGGAGAAGGATTCCTTTACCTGCAACGGCGCATATTACGTCAGCGGGATCAAGATCCGATGCCATAAAACCGAAGGGCACGGACACCTGACCTTTGCCGGCGGTATTCAGCAATCCTGCAACCCCATTTTGATGGAGGTGGGCTTGCGCGTCGGGCTGGAGGCCTTCTACGATTATTTCAATGCGTTCGGTTATCTCTCCAAGACCGGTATTGATCTTGCCGGAGAGGGAAACAGCGTATTTCACGCTCAGGACAATTTCAGAGTGCTTGACCTTGCGACTGCATCGTTCGGTCAGAACTTCAAGATCACTCCTGTGCAGCACATTCGTGCCATCAGCGCCGTTGCCAACGGCGGCTATCTCGTAACGCCGCACGTGGTTGAGCGGGTGACCGATGACAACGGAAACGTGATCGAGGAGGCAAGCACAAAACAGGTGCGACAGGTCGTCAGCACGGCGGTCTGCGCGCAGATCTCCCGTATTCTTGAGGCGGGTGTATCCCAAAACGGCGGTGCGCGTAACGCCTACGTTGCAGGCTATCGTATCGCAGCCAAGACGGGAACCTCCGAGAAGATCGGCGACAACGATGATGCCTATATCTGCTCCTGCGTGGCATATGCCCCTGCGGAAGCCCCTGCTATTTGCGCGCTGATCATGGTCGATGAACCGACCAAGGGCTTTTTGTACGGCAGCACGGTAGCAGCACCCTATATTGCAAAATTCATGGAAACTGTTCTCCCTTATATGGGCGTTGAAGCGGAATATACCGATGAGGAGCTTGCCAAAATGGCAGTGACGGTGCCCGATCTCCGTTCCTATACAATAGAGCAGGCAACGGCTGCCGCCAAGCGCAGAGGTCTTGCCGTGCGCGTGGTCGGCAGCGGAAAATACGTCACCTCCCAGACGCCGCAGGGCGGCACCAAAATCGAAAAGGAAAACGGCTTGATCGTTATTTACACGGGGGACAGCACGGCGCAAAGCACCATCAGCGTTCCCAACCTTTCCGGTATGAGTGCGATGGCGGCAAACCAAACGCTGATCAACAGCGGTCTGAATATCCGCATCGACGGAACACAAAGCTACCTTTCCGGCACGGGAGCCGCTGTGGTCTCCCAAAGTCCTGCCGCCGGAGAGCTTGCAGCACCGGGTACGGTGGTCAGCGTGACCATTCGTTACCTCAACGAGCAGGATCTGGAATAAGAAATCATACAAGAGAAAATAGAGGCAGCCGAATACAGGGCGAGAAGCCCGGATGTAAAAATAAAAACAACAACATCCGGAGGCACTGTATGAAGCTGGAAACATTATGCTTTCTGGCGGGCTTGGAAACCCCGCCGGATCCGCGGGTCGGAGTGATGGAAATAAGCTCTGTTACCTGCAACTCACGCGCCTGTGTGCCGGGATGCATCTACGTGTGCATCCTCGGCACGAAGGCGGACGGTCACGCATTTATTGAAGAAGCACTGGCAAAGGGCGCTGTGGCGGTTGTGACGGAGCGAGATCATCCCATTGCGGATGGCTTTGTCAAGAAACGGAACAGCGCAATTTTTATACCCGTTACCGACACGCGGGCGGCGATCGCCCGCTTGTTTGACGCATGGTACGGGCATCCCGCAAGGGGAATGTCGTTGATTGCCGTAACGGGGACCAACGGAAAGACCTCGGTTTCGACCATGATCAAGGCGATGCTGGACGCTGCCATGATTCCCGCCGGGCTGATCGGTACGGTGCGGTGCGTTTGCCGCGACCGTGTGCTGGATATCCGCAGCGCGGACGAAACGGCGAACCTGACGACGCCCGATCCCGAGCAGCTGTATCATATCCTCGCCGTTATGGCGGCAGAGGGGGTTCGCACGGTCGTGATGGAGACCTCCTCACACGCGCTGGCGCTCAAAAAGCTGGAGCCGCTTTGCTTTGATGCGGCAATCTTTACCAATCTGTCGCCCGAGCATCTGGATTTTCACGGGGATATGGAGCACTATTTTGCGGCGAAAGCATCCTTGCTTGCCAAAACATCGCTTGCCATTATCAATGCAGACGATGCCTATGCGCCGCGGATGCGTGAGTGCTGTTATGGGAGAGTCGTGACGACCTCCTGCGGACTGCACGATGCGGATTACGTCGCCTCTGACGTGCACGTGCTGGGGGTAGAGGGGATCACGTACACGCTTTTAGGAAAAAACAGCACGGCAGCTCGCTTGAGCAGTCCCATTCCGGGGGCGTTTACCGTCTCCAATACGCTGCAGGCTGCGGCTTGTGCGTTGCAGTTGGGTGTTCCGCTTGCTGCAGTCCGTGACGGGCTGCGACATTTGAGCGGGATCGCAGGGCGGATGGAGCGGGTGCGTTTGCCTGTGCCGGTGTCTTTTTCGGTGTTTATTGATTATGCCCATACGCCCGACGCTCTGGAAAATCTGCTGCGGACGGCGCGTGAATTCCGGCAAAAGCAGCAGCGTGTCGTACTGCTCTTTGGCTGCGGTGGTGACCGTGACAGAAGCAAGCGCCCTCTGATGGCGCAGGTCGCTGCGCGGTTTGCCGACGTGATCTATCTGACCTCCGATAACAGTCGGAGCGAGGATCCGACGCAGATCTTTTCCGATATTGCTGCCGGATTTCCGCAAGGCATCGCTTATACCCTGATCCCCGATCGCGCCGAAGCGATCGCAACGGCGATCCGCAACGCGGCTCCGGGTGATATTATCCTGCTTGCAGGCAAGGGGCACGAGACCTACGAGATCGACGGTGCCGGCAAGCATCATTTTGATGAAAGAACCATCGTCGCGGCAGCAGTTGCTGCGGCTTTCCCAAGGGGAAGGCTTGAAAAAGAAGAATAATGTGTTTCCCGCACCTGCTGTGGGATGATTTCGATAGAAAGGCTTGAGAAAAGACAATGAGAATTGAAACGGGAAGAGACGACTTTACGCTGGCAGACGTAGCAAGTGCCTGTAGTGGACTTTTGGTAGGAAAAAATCGCATCGTTCGCGCCATCTGCACCGATTCACGCGAGGCAGATGAGTCCACGCTGTTTATTGCGTTGCGCGGAGAGCGAGTGGACGGTCACCAGTATATCCCCTCTGCCATTGAGCGTGGCTGCTGCATGGTTATGTGTGAGAGTTGGCTGCCCTCGGGCGAGGCATCCGCCGTTATCGTCAAGCATACCGAGCATGCGCTCTCCCGCATTGCCGCTGCGTATCTTTCCACGCGCAACATCCCGCGTGTTGCCGTGACGGGCAGCGTAGGCAAAACGACGACCAAGGAATTTGTTTACGCCGTTTTGGCAACCAAGTATCATACTTATAAAACAGCAGGGAATTATAACAGTACCATCGGTATGCCGCTGTCAGCCGTTGAGATCACACCCGCGCATAAGGCAGCCGTCTTTGAGATGGGCATGAGTAGTCGTGGAGAAATCGCAAGAATGTCGCAGGCGGCAACGCCCAACATCGCGATCATCACCAACATCGGCTCCTCGCATCTGGAGTATCTGGAAACGAGAGAAAATATCGCCAAAGCCAAGCTGGAGATCACCGAGGGCTTGCGCGATGGCGGCTTGCTGCTGGTCAACGGCGACGAGCCGCTGCTGCGCGGCATTACGGGACCGAGCTACCGCGTCAGAAGCGTATCGCTTGAGGGCAACGGCGATTATTGCGGCGAGAATATCGTGCTGAATCCCGCAAAGGAATGCACAACCTTTGATCTTCGCACGCCGACGGGAACGCTGTGCGGCTTTGAGATCCCTGCCGTGGGCAAGCATATGGTCTACGACGCCATTTTTGCTTACGTCGTCGGTCGTGAGATGGGCATGGAGGAGAGCGAGATCCGTCGCGGACTGATGAACTATCAATCCGGCGGTCTGCGTCAAAGACTGCTGCCCGTGGGTGATATTACCATTCTTGAGGATTGCTACAATGCAGCACCCGAGTCCATGCGCGCCGCACTGTACGTGCTGGGCAGCTTTGCCCGTGAGCGCCGCTGCCGCGGTGTTGCGGTGCTTGGAGATATGCGTGAGCTGGGTGTACAGTCGCGCCATATGCATGAGCAGATTGGCGTTTACGCGGTTGAGCAAGGCGTTTCTGTCCTTCTGACGCTGGGCGACCTGGGTGCAAGCATTGCCGAGGGCGCTATGGGCGCGGGCTTGGCGGATGAAAACGTGCTGATGCATCGTGATCTTTCCGATCTGACGCCTGCCGCGAAGCAGCTGCACGCGCTGCTGCAGCCGGGAGATATCGTGCTTGTCAAGGCGAGCCGATCGGTCGCTGCCGAGCGCTTGATCGATGCGCTGCGCCGCCTGAACGAAAATTAACGTACCCAAAGGATAAAGGAACCGTATTCGGACGAAAGAAGAGAGTGACAAATGATGAGCTATAATCAAATCGTACTGTTGTTTTTGTCGGCGCTGCCTGCGGCATTGCTGCTGACGGTGATCGCCTGCCGGTGCATCATTCCGATTCTTCGTAAATGTCACATCGGACAGAATATTTATACCGAGGGTCCCGCGTGGCATGCCTCCAAGCAGGGAACCCCGACCATGGGCGGCATTTGCTTTATCCTTGCCATGCTGGTCAGCGTGCTGCCGTTTGTTGCTCTTTACGCTCGCTCGGCACAGGTGGACGTCGTGCCGCTGGCACTAACGCTTGCTTTGGGCGTTGGAAATGCAATGGTCGGCTTTGTGGACGATTTTGCCAAGCTGCTGCACAAGCAGAACAAGGGCTTGAGCAGCCTGCAAAAGCTGCTGCTGCAGACCGTCGTTGCCATCGCTTACGTGTTCGGTATGGCAGCAACGGGGCACATGAATACCGTTCTCTCGCTTGAGGTGATCGGATTTTCACTTGATCTTGGCGTTGCTTATTATGCCTTTGCTGTGCTTTTGATCCTTGCCATGGTCAACAGCACCAATCTGACTGACGGTCTTGACGGCCTTGCCTCCTCGGTGACGCTGGTTGCGGCAATGTGCTTCTCGCTGATCGGCTTTATCGCCTGTGATGCGCAGACCGTCGTGCTCGGTGCAGCGCTGATCGGCGCGATGATCGGCTTTCTGTTTTTCAACTACCATCCCGCCAAGGTCTTTATGGGCGATACCGGCTCTCTGTATCTCGGCGGAATTCTCGTCGGTATGGGGCTTGCCATAGACCGCCCGATCCTGACGGTTTTGATCTCGCTGGTGTTCATTCTGGATATGCTCAGTAGTCTGATTCAGATCATCAGCTACAAGCTTCGTAAAAAGCGTGTCTTTTTGATGGCTCCCGTTCATCATCACTTTGAGAAAAAGGGCTGGAGCGAAGAAAAGATCGTTTACGTGTTTTCGGGTACCGCGCTGTTTTTCGGCGTGCTTGCAGTCATTATATCGACGCTTTAATTGAAGGTTAGGGGGGATACTGTGTCGGAAAAGGATGAGATCTCGTGGACAGAGCGCCACAAACGGGATAACGCCCCCCAAACCGTCGAGCCGGATACCGCACCAAAAAAGCGCCTTCTGTTTGCAAGCGGTCGCAGCCGCAAGGATCCGATCTTTGACACGCCGGTGTCGGATCTCGGTACCATCAAGCAGGATAAGCCGCTTTCCTGCGGCAGCATCGACATGACCTTCCTTCTGATCGTCCTCGGTCTGCTTCTCTTCGGTGTGATCATGGCGTATAGCGCCAGCTCCATTTACAGCGAACAGCAACGCGACGACAGTCTGTATTATATCAAGCGCCATCTGATGTTCATTATGCTTGCGCTTGCGGTAACGGTACCGTTCATACTCAAGGCGCGTCCGTGGTTCTGGCGCTTTTTCGCCATCGCCTCCTACGGTGGCGCGGTAGCGCTTTTGCTGCTGGTGCTGTTGATCGGACAGAGCGAGGGCGACGCGCAGCGTTGGATCCAGCTTGGTCCCATTACCATTCAGCCCTCGGAGATCGCCAAGCTGGCGGTCGCTATGACCATGGCGCTGCTGATGACAAAATACGAAAAGCAGATCATGTCCGATCACAAGTTCGGCGGAAATTTCCGCTACGGCGTGCTGCTGCCGGGAGCCTGCATGGGCTTGATCGTTCTGCTGGTCGCAGCGGAGCGGCACATCTCGGGTGTTATGATCATTTGTATGATCGGCGCGGCGGTCATGCTGCTGGGCGGCACAAAAATGCGCTGGATACTGCTGCTTGGCGGTGCGGTGGTCGTGATGGGAACGCTGCTGATCGTCTTTTCCAGCTATGCCGACACGCGACTGGATATCTGGCTGCGCATTGACGAGCTGGATCCGCTGGGCGAGGCGTGGCAAACGCTGCAGGGGCTGTATGCCATCGGCTCGGGCGGCTTGTTCGGGCTCGGACTCGGAAACAGCCGACAGAAGTTCGGCTACGTATCCGAGCCGCAAAACGACTTTATTTTTACCATTATCTGCGAGGAGCTTGGCTTTTTCGGCGCGGTGGCGGTTCTGCTGCTCTTCGGGCTTCTTGCATGGCGCGGCTTTCAGATCGCATCCAAGGCACCGGATAAGTTCTGTGCGCTGACGGTTTACGGTATCGTGTTCAAAACGGTGCTGCAGGCGGCGCTGAATATTGCCGTCGTAACCAATTCCATGCCAAATACCGGTATCTCACTTCCGTTCTTCAGCTCGGGAGGTACCGCACTTGCCATTCAGATTTTTGAGATGGGGATCGTTTTGAATATTTCGCGATTCTCATACGTTGATAAATAACAGGAAAGGAGCGCTTGTATGCTTCGCGTGCTTTTGACAGGCGGCGGCTCGGGAGGACACGTCAATCCCGCGTTGGCTATTGCCGAAATTATTAAGTTTAATCACCCCGATGCCGAGATCGCCTTTGTCGGTACGGCACAGGGAAAGGAAAATGATCTCGTGCCCCGTGCAGGCTATCGGCTGTATCACGTTGACAGCATGGGAATTCAGCGCTCGCTGACGCCCTCCAATATCAAGGCGCTCATGCTGGCGATCACCTCTCCGCACAGCAAAAAGACCAAGCGCATTTTGCAGGAATTTCGCCCCGATATCGTAATCGGCACGGGCGGATACGTTTGCTGGCCCTTGATCCGCGCTGCGGCTATCGCGGGTATTCCCACGGTGCTGCACGAGTCGAATTGCATGGCGGGCTTGACGGTCCGTATGCTGCAGGGCAGTGTGGACAGACTGCTGTTGAATTTTGAAGAAACCGTCGAGCAGCTGCATTGTAAAAAGAAGTGCGAGGTGGTAGGAAATCCGCTGCTTTCGGGCTTTGGTACGGTTCCGACGGCGCAGGCAAGAGAGACGCTGGCGCTCGGTGAAAATGAGCGTATGGTGCTTATTTGCGCAGGAAGCCTCGGCTCCTCGACCATCAATGCCGCAACACTGGAAATGCTGCGCAATATTGCGCCCAAGCGTCCGCACGTCCGCTTTGTGCTTGCCACCGGTAAGCGGCACTATGAAACGGTGCTGCGCGAGGCAAAGGAAATGGGACTTGACGCACTGCCCAACGTTGTGCTGAAGGACTACATTTACGATATGCCGATGCAGATGTCGGCTGCCGACGTTGTTGTTTCCCGTGCGGGGGCGATGAGCCTGTCGGAGCTGGCAATGATGGGAAAGGCGTGCGTTATCGTACCCTCGCCTTACGTTGCCGACAATCATCAGCTGCGCAATGCGCAGGCACTTTCCGATCGGGGAGCGGCGCTCTTGGTCGAGGAAAAGGATTTCGCACGAAACGAGCTGCAGACGGCGGTGCTCTCGCTGCTGGACGACACGGCGCTTGCTGACAATCTGCGCACGGCGATCCGCGCCTTCGCACCTACGGATACCAACCGACGGATCTATGAGATCATCGTGCAGCTGCTTTCGGAATACAGACAAAAAAGAGAACGAAATAATAAAAAATAAACGCAATGCGGAAGGAGCACGACCATGGATGAAAGAAGTTATCTCTATGACAGCTGTTTCTCCCGCAAGGCGGCTCACCGTCGCAGACGGCGCAGAAAAAAGCTGCGCCGTCTGCGCTTTGCCATTGCATTTTGTCTGCTGATCGTCGGGCTTTGCCTTGGTGTTGGCAGTTGGCTGGAAACGGTCACCGTGGAGCATATCCTCTTTGAAGGACAAGCCCATTATACCGAGGAGGCACTTGCCGGGCAGTTGGCGATACACGAGGGAGATCGTATGTACGCGATCGATCGGGAGCAAGCTGCAAAGGCGCTGCTTGACGCCTGTCCGTATCTGGCAACGGCGGAGATCGCTCCCACTCTGAAGGGGGTGCTGACCGTGCGTGTGAGCGAGCGTGTGGCTCGCTGGGCGCTGGGGGTGGCGGACGGTGGCTATGCGATCCTTGATGCCGAGCTGACCGTGCTCGAGCTGGCAGCGGCGGCGCAGGGGAACTGTGTTGTGCTTGCCGACGGGCTGCCGCAGGTGGTGGTTGGTGAGAGTCTGCCGCAGACGGCGCATCGACTGGAGGAGGAGGCAAGGGAAGCACGTGCCCGAGCGAAGGAAGCCGGCGTGGACGTTTCGGATTTTGTGATCCCCAACTACTCTGACCCCGTTGCCGTACTGGAGACACGGCTGCAGGAGCTCACGGAGGCATACGCCGATGCCGATGCGAAGCGCGCTCCGCTTCGACTTGATATGACCGACCGTTTCTCCCTTGAGCTTTGGCTCAACGACGGCACGCGGATCCATCTCGGGGGCAGCGGAGAGCTTGTCGCTAAGTATCGCGGTGCGACGGATGCACTTGAGCGCTATCGTCAGCGTCATCCGGAGATTGGAGGTATGGCGGGCATTTTGGTGGACGTAAGTGATCTTTCTCGCATTTCCATCACCAAAAAAGAGGCAAATTAAGAAAAAAGCAAGGTTTTTTTGAAATTTTAAAAAAATTTTCGAAAAAACTATTGCAAAATTCCTCAAAAAATTGTATGATATAGAGGAGAATATCTTCATAGTCGCACCGTGTCCTTCGGAACGGTGGCGGACGGAAAGAAAAATAAATCTTGGGAGGTTCACTGCACATGACATTCGAACATGATGAAGGCAATGACAGCGGCGTTAGCATAAAGGTAATAGGCGTCGGCGGCGGCGGTAATAATGCCGTCAATCGTATGATCTCCACCAACATTTGCGGTGTGGAATTCGTAGCAATCAACACAGACAGACAGGCAATTCGCAGAAGTGATGCGGCTAATCAGCTCATCATCGGCGAAAAGATCACGAAGGGCTTTGGTGCCGGCTCTAACCCTGCAATCGGTGAGCGCGCGGCTGAGGAGTCCTTGGAAGAGCTGAAGAATCTGCTGAAGGATACCGACATGGTATTCGTAACTGCAGGTATGGGCGGCGGTACCGGTACGGGCGCGGCTCCCGTTGTTGCTCGCGTAGCACAGGAACTGGGCATTCTGACCATTGGTATCGTAACCAAGCCCTTCGCATTTGAGGGCGCAAAGCGCGCACAGCAGGCTGACAAGGGTATCGCCGAGCTGCGTAAGTACGTTGACTCGCTGGTCGTTATCCCCAACGAGAGACTGAAGCAGGTATCCGACACCCGCATCACGCTGCAGAACGCATTTGAGGTTGCAGACGACGTTCTGCGCCGCGGCGTTCAGTCCATCTCCGATCTGATCAACGTTCCCGGCTTTATCAACCTGGACTTTGCAGACGTTACATCCGTTATGAAGGATGCAGGCTACGCACACATGGGCGTTGGCTCTGCAACCGGTAAGGACAAGGCAGAGCTGGCAGCACGTGCAGCCATCTTCAGCCCGCTGCTTGAGAGCTCCATTTCCGGTGCTCGCGGCATCCTGATCAGCATTTCCGTTTCTCCCGACGTTGGTCTGGAGGAGGTTAACCAGGCATCCAGCATGATCGCGCAGGAAGCACATCCCGACGCAAGCATCATCTGGGGTGTTGCCTTCGATCCTGAGCTGGACGATGAGATGAAGATCACCATCATCGCTACCGGCTTTGCAGATCACACCGGCGACGAGCCTGCTCCCGTCAAGCCCGTGGATAATAAGACGGTCATTGAGAAGAAGGACGAGCCCGTAAAGCCCGTGATCAGCAAGCCCATGAAGGCTTCTGACATGGCAGCCGGCATGACCCCCGCGCTCAAGGAGGAAAAGCCTGCAGAGGAGCCTAAGGCAGTAGAGGAGCCCAAGGCTGTAGTAAAGCCCGCCGTTGAGGTTGTAGAGGACATGGACGAGGATGACGTTCTGAGCATGTTCTCCTTCGGCAAGGGAGGCGCCACCAAAAGCAACGGCTGAGAATCACGAGGATGATCCGCTGACGGATCGCAGCGCACAGGAGCAGTTCGCCTCTGACGACGAGACTCTCGCGGACGATGAGTTGACCGCGGAGGAGCTTGCCGCTTACGGTGCCAAGCCCAAGCGTAAATCGGTTTCTTGGTCCGAAGCCGCACTTCGTATCCTGACTGACAGAAAGCCGACGGGCGCGTTTATGCCCGACGACGATATCGACGACTGATACGGCGCGGACTTCGTTTGATAAAAATCAAAACAGGGCAGACAGCCACACAGAGTGGGTGTCTGCCCTTTGTCGCGCTTTTTAAAGCTACGGTCGCTCTCATATTCAAATAGCAGTAAAAATCTCCTGTGCGGTATTTCGCACGGGAGATTTTTTGTATAGTCGGCATATCGGCGGCAAATAATACAAGAGAAAACGCAATGAAAAGGAGAGAGGCATGGATATCCGGATAGATGCATGGTGTCGGGAAGCGTACGGGAGAGGATGCGATGCGTGTGAGGATCACGAGATCTACCGTGTTCTGACAGAGATGACGCAGCGGCTGATCCGAGCGAGGCGGGAGGCGTGCGGGCAGGCGGCGCCGCAAAAAAAGAAGCTGTATTACCTATGTGCGGAATTTTTGATGGGGCGACTGCTGCGCAATCATCTGATCAATCTCGGCGTATACGAGGAGGTCAAGGCGCAGCTGCAGGCAGCGGGGAAGGATATTGCGCTCATCGAAGAGCAGGAGAGTGAGCCGTCGTTGGGCAACGGAGGGCTGGGACGTCTTGCAGCCTGTTTTCTGGATTCCATCGCAACGCTTGGACTTGCCGGTGACGGCGTGGGGCTCTGTTATCATCTGGGGCTGTTCCGTCAGGTATTTTGCGACTGTAAGCAAACGGAGCAACCAAACCCGTGGCTGGATGGTGCCTTTCCCCTGCATCGCACGGAGCGCTCGCACACGATTGAATGCATGGGAAGGGTGCTGACCTCGCGTATGTACGACATGGACGTGATGGGGTATGGCGGGCATTGCAATCGCTTGCATTTGTTTGACGTAGAGAGTGTGCGTGAGGATATCGTGCGAGAGGGAATCGCGTTTGATCCTGCCGATATTGTGCACAATCTTACGCTGTTTCTCTATCCCGACGACAGCACGCACGAGGGGCGGCAGCTGCGCTTGTGCCAGCAATACTTTATGGTCTATAACGCAGCGCAGTTGATTCTGGATGAGAGCATGGCGCGCGGCTGCACGCTGCACGATCTTGCCGATTATGCCGTCATTCAGATCAATGACACGCACCCCGCGCTTATTTTGCCCGTGCTGGTGCGTGAGCTGGAGCAGCGTGGAATTGCCTTCGGAGAGGCGATGAATATCGTTCGGCGCTGCTGCGCGTATACCAACCATACGGTCATGGCGGAGGCGTTGGAGCAATGGTCGCTATCGATGCTGCGTGCCGTCGCGCCGCCAATCGTTCCCGTCCTGGAGCGCATGAACGACGCGGCAAGGGCAGTCGTACAAGCGCGGGGCGGCGCGTGGGAAGCGTGCGCTATCATTGATGCGGGGGAGCGCGTACACATGGCGCGTCTTGCCGTTCATTTTTGCTTTTCCGTCAATGGCGTGGCAGCGCTGCACAGTCGGCTGCTGCAAACACAGGTGCTCCGATCGCTGTACGAGGTTTATCCCGAGCGCTTTGGCAATAAGACCAACGGGATCACGCCGCGTCGCTGGTTGCTTGGCTGCAACGAACGCTTGAGTGCGTGGATCCGCGCGCGTATTGGCGACGATTTTTTGTCCGATGCCTCGGCACTTTTGCGTCTGAAGGCGTATGCGGACGACGATGCAGCGCTGGATGAGCTGCTTGCCATCAAGCAACACAATAAGGCACGCCTGTGTGCGTATTTGCGCCGTACCCACGGCATTGAATTGCAGCCTGATGCCGTGTTTGACGTACAGATCAAGCGGCTGCATGAATACAAGCGGCAGCAGCTGGCGGCGCTGTATCTGATCGACCGCCTGCTTGCGATCCGTGAAGGGAAAACATTCTCTACGCCCGTGGCCGCAATCTTTGGTGCTAAGGCGGCGCCGTCCTACGTGCTGGCAAAGGATATTCTGCACCTGCTGCTTTGCCTGCAGGAGGTGACGCTGCGGGATGCACGGTTGCGGGAGCAGCTGCGTGTCGCAGTGGTGGAAAATTACAACGTAAGTGCGGCGGAGATGCTGGTACCTGCGTGTGATATTTCCGAGCAGATCTCGCTTGCGTCCAAGGAGGCGAGCGGAACGGGAAATATGAAGCTGATGATGAACGGTGCGCTGACGCTGGGAACGCTGGACGGTGCAAACGTCGAGATCGCGTCCTTGGTAGGCAAGGAAAACGTATATCTGTTCGGTGCGACGGGCGAGGAGGTCGTTGCCCTGGAGCGAGCAAGAAGCTACGAGGCGCAGCGCTATTATCAAAGTGACACGCGGCTGCGCAGAGCGGTGGATTTTCTTTTGAGTGAGGAGCTTTGTGCCATTGGAGATGCGGCAGCGCTTGCACGCCTGCATGAAGAGTTGACCCTGCGGGATCGATTTATGACGCTGATGGATTTTCGCTCCTATTGCGACTGTCACGACCGCGCACTCGAGGAGTATGCCGACCGTCGCACGTGGGCAAGAAAAATGCTTTGGAACATTGCACATTCGGGATATTTTTCCTCGGATCGGACGGTGGCGGAATACAACCGCGATATTTGGAAATTGAAGGGAGACGGACGGATATATGAGTCAGAAAAGGAATAAGACGGGGGAGCGGATCTGTGCGGTGCATGCTGTCGCGTCGGGGGTCGCCGTGGCGCTGTCCAACGTGCCGGATGCGGTATTTTCGGAAAAGGTGCTGGGCGACGGCTGGGCGGTGCTGCCCTCGGACGGGCATATCGTCAGCCCCGTCAACGGAAGAGTGATCTCGCTTGCCTCCAGTAAGCACGCCGTGGGCATTCGTGCGGAGGACGGAACGGAGCTGTTTATCCACGTGGGCTTGGATACCGTTGCGCTTGGCGGCGAGGGCTTTGAGGTGCACGTCAGCGTTGGAGATCCTGTAAGCATCGGCTCGCCGCTTCTGGATGTGGATCTGGAGCTGCTTCACCAAAAAAAGATCAATCCGCTCACGCCCGTTTTGATCACGGGTGATGCCGCAGAGCACATGGAGCTGATCGAGCCGGCAAGCGGAACGGTTCGCGCGGGGGACAGCATTCTTTACCGCGCGCGTCTGCACGGAGAAAAAAGGGAACACATCCCCGTTGCCGCCGATGCAACGGAGCATCGGGAAGAGCAGGTGCCCGAGCCCGCCGCGCAGCCGAAGAAGGGAAAGCGGCGCGTCAATTTTGACGTGCTGCAAAAGCTTGGCAAGGTGCTTATGGTAGTTATCGCGGTCATGCCTGCGGCGGGGCTGATGATCAGCCTTGGCAAGCTTGTGGGCATGGCGGGCACGGACGTGGCGTGGATCGCTACGCTCGCCTCCTTGATGGAAAGCATCGGCTGGGCGATCATCGGAAATCTGCATATTCTGTTTGCCGTTGCCATTGGCGGCTCGTGGGCAAAGGAACGGGCGGGCGGCGCCTTTGCCGCGTTGCTTGCCTTTATTCTGATCAACCGTCTGACGGGCGCACTCTTCGGCGTGACGAGCGAGATGCTGTCCGATCCCGCGGCGATGACGCGCACGATCTTCGGCCAGGAGATTGCCGTCAACGGCTATTTCACCGATATTCTGGGCGCACCTGCTTTGAATATGGGCGTTTTTGTTGGCATTATCGCAGGCTTTGTCGGGGCGATCGTGTATAACCGCTTTTATAATTTCAGAGGACTTCCGCAGGCACTGTCCTTTTTCAACGGCAAGCGCTTTGTGCCCTTTGTGGTGATCGGCTGGTCTGTCGTGCTGTCTCTGGTGCTCTCGATCGTATGGCCCGTAGTGCAGCTTGGGATCAACTCCTTCGGCATTTGGATCGCCAATTCTGCCGATACCTCTCCCGTGCTTGCACCCTTTATCTACGGAACGTTGGAGCGCCTGCTGCTGCCGTTCGGGCTGCACCATATGCTGACCATCCCCATGAACTACACCTCGTTTGGCGGAACGTATATCATTCGCACGGGGCTCGATGCGGGACGAGAGGTGTTCGGACAGGATCCGCTGTGGCTTGCTTGGGTGACCGATCTGATCAACCTGCGCGCAGCGGGTGATACGGCGGCGTATGAGGCGCTGCTGACGGAAATCACACCTGCGCGCTTTAAGGTCGGGCAGATGATCGGTGCTACGGGCCTGCTGCTCGGCGTGGCGCTTGCCATGTACCGTCGCATTGAGCCCGGGAAAAAGAAACGATACCGCTCCATGTTTTTCTCCGCAGCGCTGGCGGTCTTTCTGACGGGTGTAACCGAGCCGATCGAATTTATGTTTATGTTCTGCGCCATTCCGTTGTATATCGTGTATGCCTTGATCCAGGGAATTGCCTTCGCAATGGCGGGCATCATTCCGCTGCGGCTGCACTCGTTTGGTAACGTAGAGTTTCTGACGCGCGTTCCGATGTCGCTTCGTGCGGGGCTTGGCGGGGATATCATCAATTTTCTTTTGTGCGTCGCGGCGTTTTTTACCATCGGTTATTTTGTGGCGTACGTCATGATCGGGAAATTCGGATACGCTACCCCCGGACGTCTTGGCAACGACCTTGCAGAGGGTGGTGACGAGGAGAGCGACGGCAAGCGTAAGCAGGTAGGCAGCGGCGAGGCGGAGCAGATCATTGCGCTGCTTGGCGGACGGGAAAATATCGTGCTGGTAGACGCCTGTATGACACGCCTGCGCGTTACGGTCAAGGACGCTGCGCTGGTTGCTGATGAGGATGCGTGGAAAAAGCAAGGCGCGTTGGGTGTTTTCAAGCGCGATACGGGCGTACAGGCGGTATACGGTCCGCGTGCGGACGTGCTGAAATCCGACATCAATGACGCGCTGTAAGGAGTAGGGATGAAGCTGTTGACGTTGAATATTCACAGCCGTCCGGAAACGGATGCGCGCGTGATGCGGCTGCTTGCCGCACGGATCGTATCGGAGGGCATTGATGTCGTTGCGCTGCAGGAGATCAACCAAAGCATGGCTGCTCCCGTGATCCGTCAAAGCATACCGGGACGCTGCCCGTTACCCGACGATGCTCCATCCTTGCCGATCAAGCAGGACAACGCGTTGCTTACGCTTACCGACGAGCTGCGCAAGCAGGGATGTGCTTACTATTGGGCTTGGTTGCCGGTCAAATGCGGCTACGACTGCTACGACGAGGGGCTTGCGCTGCTGACGCGGCGCCCCCCTCGGACGTTTACCGCACCGTGGCTATCGGAATGCAGGGATGCAGGCAACTGGCGCACTCGCCGTGCTTTGGGGGTTCTGTGTGAAAATCGTTGGTTTTATACGGTGCATATGGGGCGCTGGGATGACGAAAAAGAGCCGTTCGCACGGCAATGGGAACGCTTGCGGCGCCATTGTGCCTCGCACGGGGGACAGACCTTTTTGATGGGAGATTTCAACTGCCCTGCGGATGCAAGGAGGGGTGGCTACGACCGTATGCTGGCAGACGACTATTACGATACCTATGCCATGGCAGACAGCCGTCACGGCAGCGCTACAGCAGCAGGGGGCATTGACGGTTGGCACGATGGGCGTCCTGCGGCACCGCTGCGCATCGACCTGATCCTTTCCAATCAGCCCTGCCGGGTGCTGTCCTCCCGCACGCTGTTCGATGGCTGCGACGGCGAGAGGATTTCGGATCATTGTGCCGTTTTGGCAGAGCTTGCGGATGGAGGAGGTGTGGCGGGTGCATAAGCTACAGAGAAGTGCGGGTGTGCTGCTGCCCGTCAGCGCTTTGCCCTCACGCTATGGGATCGGCTGCTTTTCCAAGGAAGCGTATGCGTTTGTGGATTTTCTTGCGGCGGCAGGACAGAGATACTGGCAGATCCTGCCGCTCTGTCCGACGGGGTATGGCGACTCTCCCTACCAATCCGTGTCCTCTTTCGCGGGAAATCCGTATTTTATCGATCTTGATGCGTTGGTGGCGCAGGGATGGCTGACGGCTGCGGAATGCAGCAGAGCGTTTTCTTCGGCATCCGAGACACAGATCGATTATGCGCTGCAATACCGCGCAAGGCTGCCACTGTTGCGGCGAGCATACGTTCGCTTTGGTAAGCGTGCGACGGCAGCACAACGCAGCGCCTATACCGCATTTTTGCAGCGTGAATCGCATTGGATCGATGATTACGCGCACTTTATGGCGCTCAAGGATGCGCACAACGGTGCCCCTCTTCCACATTGGGAGCGCGCGCTGCAATCGCGAGAGGGGCGTGCCATGAAAAAAAGCAAAGAGGCTCTTGCCGATGACATTGCTTTTTACGGCTTTGTGCAGTATGTCTTTTTTGAACAATGGACGGCATTGCGCCACTATGCCAATGCGCGCGGTGTCGCCATTATTGGCGATCTTCCCATTTACGTTGCAGCCGACAGCGCCGATGTCTGGGCACATCCGCAGCTGTTTCAGTTGGACGACGCCTACCGCCCGACAGCGGTGGCGGGCTGCCCGCCCGATGGCTTTTCTGCCAAGGGGCAGCGGTGGGGCAATCCGCTTTACTTTTGGCCGGCGCACGAGGAAGAGGGCTTTCGGTGGTGGCTTTCCCGCCTGCGGCATTGCTTTGCGATGTATGACGTGGTGCGGATCGATCACTTTCGCGGCTTTGCTTCCTATTATTCCATTCCTGCCGATGCGGCGGATGCTACGGTTGGACATTGGGAGCGAGGCGTGGGGAAGGCGTTGTTTGCACGTATGGCAGCCGTGATGGGCGAGTGTCCTATCATTGCGGAGGATCTCGGCTATATGACCGAGGAGGTCAGGGAGCTGCTCCGCTATTGCGGCTTCCCGGGAATGAAGGTGCTGCAGTTTGCTTTTGACGGGCGGGATGAGGGGAGCAAAAACGATCATCTCCCCCACCTGTACCCCGAGCATTGCGTGGCGTATACGGGAACGCATGACAACCAAACGCTGCGCGGTTGGCTTGGTACCATCAGCGACGCAGAGCGCTATGCCGTGCGCAGCTATCTTTGCGATTTCAATACGCCGACACCGCAGCTGACACGACCGCTGGTTGCCTTGCTGCTGCGCAGCGCAGCTCGCCTGTGTATCGTACCGCTGCAGGACTATCTGAATTATGATGATGCCGCGCGGATCAACACGCCCTCAACAGAGCAGGGAAACTGGATGTGGAGAGTTGGCAAGGATGTGCTCTCCGCGGCGCTTGCGGCAGACATCAGGCGAATGACGGGTGCATACGGAAGATAAAAAAATGAAGAGCCGCGTATCTGCAGCTCTTCATTTTTTTAAACTGTTTACAAAAGATGTGCTCTGAGCTCCTCGCCCGTAGCAGGGTGCAAATAGGCGGGGGCGATATCCAACACCGTTTTACAGCCGACCTGCCCCTCGTTCGCCAGGCGATACGCCGCACGGGCGTAGGCGACGAGGACGCTGGAGGTGAATTCGGGATTGGATTGCAGCGACAGACTGAACTCCATGACGTGTCCCGTGGTGCCGTCAAGTCCGGTCTTACCGCAGCGGAACACCTTGCCGCCGTGGGGGATGCCCTTGTGATCGCGCATCAGCTCCTCCATCGTAATGAAATGAACGGTGGTGTCGTAGTCAGCAAAATAGTTGGGCATGGTGACGATCGCCTGCTCGATTGCCGCGAGGTCCGCGCCCTCCTCGGCAACAACAAAGCATTCTCTCGTATGCTTCTCTCGCGTCGTCAGCGTGGGATTTTCACCGGCACGGACACGCTCGAGTGCCTCGGGAACGGGAATGGTGTACTGCCGTGCATCATGCACGCCGGGACTGCGTCGAATGGCGTCGGAGTGTCCCTGGCTGACGCCCTTGCCCCAGAAGGTATAGTCCGCGCCGCTTGGCAGAACGGACTGACCGAGGCAGCGCATCAGCGAAAACAGACCGGGATCCCAGCCCACAGAAATAATGCCCAGCGTTCCGCTGGC
>JAFTME010000047.1 GCA_017452545.1 Clostridia bacterium
CATACCTCACCCTTTATGGGCGGTGGTGGCGGACCGAGCGGCTGGTGCGGTGCCATCGTCGAGGTCCCGTATCAGTATTATCGTCACTTCGGCGGCACGGACAAGCTGCTGCAGTGGTATCCCTCCATGCGGAAATATATCTCCTATATCCTTTCTCGCTGCGAGAACGACCTGGTCGTCCGCGAGGAGGAGGGCGGCTGGTGCCTTGGCGACTGGGCCTCTATGGGTAAGATGAGGCTGCCCGAGCCTTACGTCAACAGCTGCCTGTTCCTGCGCTTTTTGCGAGAGATGGGCGAGATCGCCCGCCTTTTGGGACTGAATGCCGACAGCGACACCTACGCGGCGCACTTTGCCCGCGTGCGCGATGCCGTGATCCGTACTTATTATAACGAGCAGACCGGCAGCTTCTGCGACGGAACGCAGGCAGCCGACGCCTTTGCCCTTGACGTGGATATAGCCCCCGACGGCAGAGCGCTTGGCAATCTGACCGCCTACTACCGCAGCCTCGGCTACCTCGATACCGGCTTTATCGGCACGGATCTGCTCTTTGACGTGCTGTTCCGCGCAGGCGAGACCGATCTTGCCTATGCGCTGCTGACTACCGAGCAGATGGGCGGCTACCTGTGGATGAAGCGTCAGGGCGCAACCACCATCTATGAATACCTCAACGGTGCATGCTCGCACTGCCATCCCATGTTCGGCTCTCCCGTCAAATTCCTCTTCCGCCATACGCTGGGTATCTGTAAGCACTTTATCACCGAGATTCCCCGCGTGGAGGAGCGCATTCGCATTGCCCCCATGATCCCGCGCGCTGCCCGCCATATGAGTGGCAGCATCGCAACGGCACAGGGTGACATCAGCGTGTCCTGGAAGCGAGAGGACGAGAGTATCGAAATCAACGTCGGCGTGCCCGAGGGCATCCGCGCAACCTTTGCCTTTGGCGGTATGGAAACGGAGCTGCATTCCGGTGAGAGCTGTTTTCTATTTCACGGAAGGGAAGCAGATCTATGAAAAGTAAAAGTTTGACCTACGCCAAGCATATCCTGATGCCCTGCCTGCTGCTTTCTGTGATCGCAGGCGTCTTTACGGGCGCTTTGATCTTTGCGTTCAAGGTCACGGCATCGGCGGTGATTGACCTGTCGGGGCGGCTATATGCATTGGTGCGCGCCGACCTGCGCCTGTTGCCGCTGCTGTTGCTTGGCGCCGCCCTCGCAGGACTTGCCGCTGCCTTTATTCTGTATCACGCCCCCAACTGCCGCGGCGGTGGAATTCCTACGGCGGTGGCGCTGCTGCGCGGTTTGATCTCCTTCCAATGGCTCGAAAGCGTGTTTTTCCTGTTTGCCTCGGCAATGCTGACCTTCCTTTGCGGTGTGCCGCTTGGAAACGAGGGCCCCAGCGTGCAGATGGGTACCGCAGTCGGACGGGGAACCGTGCGCGCCTTTGCCCGGAAAAACGCCGCGTGGGATCGCTATATCATGACAGGTGGTGCCTGTGCCGGCTTTGCCGCCGCAACGGGAGCCCCCCTGACCGGCATCTTCTTTGTCTTTGAGGAGGCGCATCGCCGCTTCTCCCCCATGATCTTTATGGCGGCAGCCGTGTCCGCGCTCAGCGGCAGCGCCGTCATGCAGGCGCTCTGCCATGCAACGAATACCCCCTACGCCATGTTCGGCGAGATCGCACAGGCAATGCTGCCGCTGCGCCATATCTGGGCTGCGCTGCTGGTCGGTGTCGCAGCAGGCGTCTGTGCGCTGCTGTTCACCAAGGCCTATCGCGCCATCGGTGAGCTGCTTAAGAAAGGCTTGTCTGTCATTCCGTTTGCCGTCAAAATCGTTGCCGTCTTTGTCTGCACCGCTACCGTGGGCTGCTTTGCTCTGCATAGCATCGGCTCGGGACATGATCTGATCCACGAGCTTTTGCACGGCAAGGGTCTTTGGTACTGGCTGCTGCTGTTGCTCGGTATCCGTGCATTGCTGCTCATTGTTGCCAATCGCGTCGGCGTTACGGGTGGTCTGTTCGTGCCGTCGTTGACCTTCGGTGCTATCGTCGGCGCCCTGCTCGCAAGAGCGCTGGTCGGTGTCGGTGCGCTGCCCGAGGAGTATGCCGTCGTCATGATCCTTGTCGGCATGACCTCCTTCCTCAGCGCCTCTGCCCGCACGCCCATTACCGCCATCGCCTTTGCGATTGAGGTGCTGGGTGGGCTTGCCAATATCCTGCCGCTTGCCCTCGGTGCGACCTTTGCCTTTCTCGTCATTGAAACGGCAGGCGTCGTCGCCTTTAACGAAACCGTCATCGAAGGTAAGATCGAGGACGAAAACAAAGGCAAAACAACCTCCATCATCGATACTCGCTTGACCGTGCAGGAGGGGGCGTTCGTCATCGGTAAGGAGATCCGCGATATCCTTTGGCCGCCGACCTGTGTCGTGTTGTCGGTCCATAGACCGTCCGCAAGTGATGACGAGGACGAGAACGAGGCGGAAGCCGGGTCGCATATCCCCGGCATCTCGGTGGGCGACGTGCTGCACGTGCATTATCAAACCTGTACGCCCTCCGAAACGTGGAAGTCGTTGGAGGCGCTTGTCGGTGTACAAAGCGCCCATGTACCTACGCGCGTCGTGTTCGGCGACGGAAGCCAAAAGGTTCCCGATCAATAATCAATTCCGCAGCAGAGCGATTGCAAATGCAGTCGTTCTGCTGTGTTTCCTTTTTTAGAAATAAGTTCTTTCTCTCAAAGAGAAAAACATCTTGACATCCCCTTCGGCTTTTGTTATAATATAAGTTGGATGTATATTGCTACGATAAGAAACGACGATACGGTCTGACGGGAGGTGAGGCGTGATGCCGAGAGCGCAAGGCTCCGGAGCTCTGCTCGGCGAGGAGCGCATGATCGGTAGTGAAGCGCTGCGCCGCCATTTGCAAAGCGATATTGATCGCGGTGTGCTGTCGCACGCCTATCTGATCGAGGGCGCGCGCGGGACAGGAAAGCACCTGCTGTCCAAGCTTCTGTGTGCTGCCGCCGCCTGCCATGATCGCGCCACGGGTCGCTCGCTCCCCTGCGGAGAGTGCCCATCGTGCGAAAAGATTCTCGCGGATAAAAGCCCCGATGTCTGTATCATTGGGAAGAACGGCAAAGCAAGCGTTGGCGTGGACGACGTTCGCTTCGTCCGTGCAGACGTGCTTATCCCGCCAAACGATCTCGACTATAAATTTTATATCATCGAGGACGCGCAGGATCTGACCCCGCAGGCGCAAAACGCGCTGCTTCTGACACTGGAGGAGCCGCCCCCCTACGTCGTCTTTTTCCTGCTTTGCGAAAACGTCGCCAATATACTGGAAACGGTACGCAGCCGTGCGCCCTCGCTGCGCCTGTCGCCCGTCGGGGCGGAGCCGATGCGCACGTATCTGTCGCGTACCCAGCGCGCCTTTGCCGATATGACGGAGCAGGAGCAAAACGAGCTTTTGTGCATGGCGCAGGGAAGCATCGGACAAGCTCTTGGACTGCTTGACGGCAGAGCGCGAAAGCCGCTGATCGAGCGCCGCCGCTTTGCGGCACGGGCGGTCACCCTTAGCCTTAGCAGCGCCGATACCCTGCAGAAAATGGAGTGTATTAAGGGCTTCGGCAATACGCGAGAGGAGGTTCTCTCCAAGCTGACGCTGCTGCAGCAGGCGCTGCGCGATCTGATGCTGCTTAAAAAATCCGATACCGCCCCCACGGTCTTTTACTCCACCCGTGAGGAGGCACAGCAGCTCGCAACGGAGACGGCAACGCTTCGCCTGTTGACGCTGTACGAGAACGTGGAGCTTGCGCGTGCGCGCATTCTCCGTAACGCCAATATTCGCCTGACGTTGACGGCTCTGCTGCTCGGTGAGAGCGGTACCGCCTTACTGTAAATCACCGTAGATCGATAGGAAGAGAAAGGAACGGTTATCGATACGTAATGGAAAATAACAATGCAAACGGCGCACCCCGCCGTCCCGATGAAAAAAATGTAAAGAATGAAAATAAAGCGCCCTCGCAGGGACACGGCAGAGGCAGACACCATCACCGCCGTCCCCATAAGCCTGCTTCAGAAGCTCCTGTTGCACAGTCGATGGAAACCGATATAAAGCAGGCAAAAGCACCCGTTACGGAGGAAAAGAGCGCAAAGCCGCAGCAGCCGCAGGGAGATCGTAATCGCTCGCGTGGTGGCAGAGGCAACCCCCAAAAGAAGGGAAAGGGCGCCGGCGACCGTGTTCCTGCGGAGCAGAGCGCTGCTCCCGAGGAGCAGAAAAATGCAAAGCGCGGCAAGGGCGGGCGGGATTCCCGTGCCGGAAGCAGCGATGTCGGCAGCCTCGGCGCACCCATCGCGCCCGCACTGACCGCAGAGCTTGGCAACCACTTCTTTGATGACTCGTTCCTGCCTATCCACGAGGAAACACGCCCTGATCCCGATGCCGATCGCTATGCCGCCTCGGTGCTGGACGCCGAGGGACCGCTGCTGTTCCGTGAGCAGCCCGCACCTGCCGTCGTTGAGGGCAGCGAGAGTGCCCCCGAGGAGATCGAAGAGCCTGTTCCGATCGTCGGTATTCGCTTCCGCAGAACGGGAAAGGTCTATTTCTTCGACCCCGGTGAGCTTGTACTGCGTGTCGGTCAGTTCGCGGTGGTAGAAACCGCACGCGGCCTGGAGTACGGCGAGGTCTACCGCGCCAACAGCACCGTTCCCGCCAAGGAGATCGTGCTCCCGCTGCGCCCCGTTGTCCGTGTGGCAACCCCCGAGGATACTCGCCATCACGAGGAAAATAAAAACCGCGAGATGGAGGCATTCCGCATCTGTCAGGAAAAGATCGCCGCTCACGGACTGGATATGAAGCTGGTCGAGGCGGAGTTCACCTTTGATAATACCAA
>JAFTME010000048.1 GCA_017452545.1 Clostridia bacterium
CGCGACCCACGCCCCTCTGAAAACATGTTTTCAAAAAGGAGAACTATGGGGAAACTTTTTGCAAAAAGTTTCCCCAAACCCCTTCAAAAAACTTTTGAAGAATTTTTGCCGAATACACCATATACTTTTTGATCAAAGTTTTTGAAGATTGTTAAGAAACTTTTTTCAAAAAGTTTCTTAACCGGGGTTTGGGGCAGCGCCCCAACATGATACCCCTCAACCGCAAGAAAGGAAAAAAGACATGGATCAGGATCAGAAAATTCAAGAGGCTGCGCCCGTTGAGGCAGAGCCCAAAAAGCTTCCGAAATACGGCGCGTTTGACGTACTCGCCCGTGACGGACGTGCGCGCCGCGGCGTGCTGCACACCGTACACGGTGACATTCAGACGCCCGTTTTTATGAACGTCGGTACCTGCGCTGCCATCAAGGGCGGTGTCAATACCATGGAGCTGCGCAAGCTGGATTGCCAGGTCGAGCTGTCCAACACCTACCACCTGCATCTGCGCCCCGGCGACAGACTTATTCACAACATGGGCGGTATCCGCAAATTCATGAACTGGGACGGCCCCGTGCTGACCGACAGCGGCGGATTTCAGGTTTTCTCGCTGTCCTCGCTGCGTAAGATCACCGAGGAGGGCGTCAAGTTCGCCTCGCACATCGACGGTAAGCGCATCTTTATGGGCCCCGAGGAGAGCATGCAGATCCAGTCGAACCTTGCCTCCACCATCGCCATGGCGTTTGACGAGTGCGTGGCAAACCCCGCAACCTATCAGTATACCAAGGAGTCCTGCGCCCGTACCACCCGTTGGCTGGAGCGCTGTAAGGCGGAAATGGCAAGACTCAACGCGCTGCCCGATACCATCAATAAGGATCAACTGCTCTTCGGTATCAACCAAGGCTCCACCTTTGCCGATCTGCGCATTGAGCACATGAAGCGCATTGCCGAGCTGGATCTGCCCGGCTATGCCATCGGTGGTCTTGCCGTCGGTGAGGAAACCGAGGATATGTATCGCATCATTGACGCGGTCGAGCCGTATATGCCGCAGGATAAGCCCCGCTATCTGATGGGCGTCGGTACGCCCTGTAACATTCTCGAGGCGGTCCACCTCGGCGTGGATTTCTTCGACTGCGTCATGCCCTCGCGCAACGCCCGTCACGGTAACATCTTTACCTGGCACGGCAAGATGAATTTGTGCAACGAAAAATACGCCGAGGATCCCCGTCCGTTCGACGCGGGCTGCGGCTGCCCCGCTTGCCGCAACTATAGCCGCTCCTACGTCCGCCACCTGATCAAGGCGAAGGAGGCGGTCGGTATGCAGCTCGCCGTTATGCATAACCTCTATTTCTATAATAACCTGACCCGTGAGATCCGTAACGCGCTGGACGGCGGATACTTCGAGTCCTTCTATCAGAAATACCGCCGTATTCTGGGTGAGAGAGTGAACGATTGATATGATCCGCGCAGTTATTTTCGATATGGACGGCACGCTGCTTGATACCGAGCGTATCTATGCGGCGGCATGGCGCGCGGCAGGAGAAGAGCTGCAATTCGCGCAGACAGAGGAGGCGCTTGCCGCCTGTACCGGGCGCAATCTCACCGATATCCGCCGCTATTTTGAGGAGCACTATGCCGGCGTGATGTCGTTTGATCTGCTGCAGACGACGCGCGAGCGTTACTACGAGCACGCAATCGCAAGCGGCGGAGTTCCGCTGAAGCCGGGCGCGACGGCGCTGCTGGCCTATCTGAAATCCAACGGGATAAAGATCGCGTTGGCAACCTCCACGGGGCCGGAGCGCACACGCTATAATCTGTCGAGTACCGGGCTGCTGCCCTACTTTGACGTGCTGGTGACAGGCGAAGACGTAACGCACGGAAAGCCCCACCCCGAAACCTTTCTGACGGCAGCCGCCCGCCTTGGCGTGGCACCGCAGGCGTGCATGGGCGTGGAGGATTCCTTCAACGGCGTGCGTGCCATCCGCGCCGCGGGAATGGTCACGGTCATGGTCCCGGATACCGTTTCGCCGACCGACGAGATCCGCGCACTGCTCGATGCAGAGTGTCAAACGCTGGCGGAAATTCAACCTGTCATAGAAAAATACAACCAATAAGACGGCTATAAAACAAAAAAGCTGCTGCACCGATATGCAGCAGCTTTTTTTATCTACTTAATTATTGCTCCAACAGCTCCATGACCGCATCACAGAGCGGATTGACCATGACGGCATCGACGCAGCCGTCCATGGCGCGACGGAGAAATTCGATGTTGATGCTCTCGCGGTCGCGCATACCGTAGGATACGTTGGAAACAGCCAAAAGCACCTTTACACCAAGCTCGCTCCGAATGCGGCGTGCCGCCTCAAGCGTGACCTCGGTGGCGTCCTCTGCCGTGTATTCGGGCAGCACCAGCGGATCGATCAGCAGCTCCTCACGGCACAGCCCCGCAGCCTCGGCTGCAGCCACAATGCGGGCAGCGATGTCAACGCGCCCCTGCGCGGTGGAGGGAATTCCTTGCTCGTCCATGGTCAGTCCGACCACCATGCCGCCGTATTTCTTTGCCAGGGGCAGTACAGCATCCAAGGAGGACTGCTTTCCCGTCAGCGAGTTGATAATGCCGCGTCCGTGGTAAGCACGCAGCCCCGCCTCCAGCGCCTTTGCATTGGAGGAATCAAACGCCAACGGCAGATCGACCATGCTCTGCACGGCGCAAACGGCAGCCTTCATACGCGCGGACTCTCCCTCGCCGCCAATGGCAACGTTGATGTCCAGTACCTGCGCACCGCAGTCCATCTGATCCATGGCAAGATCCAGCATTTCATCGGTGTCACCGTCCGCGATCTCCTGCGCCAGCGTAGGACGCCCCGAGGGATTGATGCACTCTCCCACAACGAGCGGTACGTCCGCATCGTCCGCAACCGCCAGTACACGGGTGCGACTGGTCAGCACGCTGCGGGAGGGGGCAGGACGGGCAGGGAGCTTATCCACGAGCTGCTCGGTCGCTGCAACCAGCGCACGAATGTGATCGGGCGTCGTGCCGCAGCAGCCGCCCACCAAGGTTGCACCCGCGAGAACAATGTCCACCATGCCCGCAGCAAATTCCTCGGGCGTGACGGAATAATAGGTGCGCCCCGTTGCCGCATCGGTCACGGGCAGTCCCGCGTTGGGGCTGACCAGCAGCGGCAGCGAGGAGGTCTTTGCCAGACGGCGAACGACCGGCAGCATCCGATCGGGACCGAACGAGCAGTTCAGACCCATCGCAGACACGCCCATGCCGCCAAGCAGCGCCGCCATGCCCTCAGGCGAGGTGCCGGTCAGCAGGCGACCGTTCTGCTCGTAGGCGTTGGTTACAAAAACGGGAAGATCGGCGTTTTCCATCGCGCCGAGAACGGCCGCACGCGTCTCCGCGCAGTCGCTCATGGTCTCAATGATGATGGCATCGGCACCGCTCTCGCAGCCGATGCGGGCAACCTCACCGAACAGTTCCACCGCCTCCTCAAAATCGAGATCGCCCATGGGCGCGATCAGCCTGCCGGTCGGTCCGATGTCAAGCGCAACGAAGTGCGGACGGTCGGGCATCTCGGTGTCTGCCGTATCGCGTGCCGCCATGGCGCAAGCCACGCCCGCACGAACGATTTCCGCTACGCCGGGCTTTCCGTCCTTGCCGGTGTATTTGAGCGCATTTGCGCCAAAGGTGTTGGTCGTGACAACGTGCGCGCCTGCCGCAAAGTAGGCGCGGTGAATGGCGGTGACGTCCTCGGGACGGTTCAGATTCCAAAGCTCGGGCAGCTCGCCCGCGCCAAGACCGCGAGCCTGCAGCTGGGTGCCCATGCCGCCGTCCATATAGGTAATGCCGTGCGTGATCCGCGCGCGGAGTGCATCGGCCTTTTGAGAATAACGACTCATATCGGTTAACCTGCCTTTCGCAAGATGGGAGCAAAGAATTCATCTTTCTTCCTGTTTATTTTATCACATTTTGCCCCACTTTGCAACAAAAAAGAGGGAACGAGCAAGACTTTTTTTGAAAAATACTGGAAAAAGCAAAAAATATCTGTTATACTTATTATACTTACCGTGAAATTTCGCGAAAGGAGCGCCTATGAATCAACTGATCGCCGATCTCGTGCTTGCTCTGCCCGCACCGCTGCGGGATGCCGGAGTAATGAGCGTGATCCTGCTTGCACTCTGCTGGCTTTCCTATCTTTTCTTTATCCGCACGCCGCTGACCCGTCGCGTCAGAGAGCGCTGCTCCGCGCAGTATCTCAACGTGCATATGCCGCATCGCTATCAGTATCTCTTCTGTCGCGCTGTGTACAAAAAGGCACAGCTGTACGCCTGCGGATGGTATACCGTCAATATCGTGATGTTCTGGAGCCTTTGCGCGCTGACACCGTTGCATATCGTGCTGCTCCTTCTGACGCACACGGGGGCGCTGCCGCTGCTGTGGCAGGCGGATCTTTGCCTGCTTTCGGTGCTGTTTTCTGCCGTTTGCCTGCTTTCTCTTATGACACAGCCTCAAGCAACGCTGGAGCGCCGCCAAAGATGGGGCTTCCGCCCCGTCGGTAACGTCGTGCACGTCGTGCTTTGGGAGGTGCTGTTCATTGCACTGCTGTTCTACTGGCTGTATATCGCCTGGTTTGTGGGCGTGCTCTGAGGCGCAAACATGTTTTTTTGATCCAAATGCGTTGACAAACCGTGACGCTTATGGTAACATAAATCAACCCCGCATCGCGTGGGTAATCACCTGTGAAAAGGAGAATTACGCTATGACGACCGATACGAGAAAGTATTGTATCATCTCGCATACCCACTGGGACAGAGAGTGGTACATTCCTCTGGAAAATTTCCGCATGAGACTAGTGGATCTGATGGATAACCTTCTGGATATCCTCGACACCGATCCCGGCTATCGCTTTCATCTGGACGCACAGACCATTGTTCTGGACGACTATCTTGAGATCCGCCCGACCCGCCGTGCCAAGCTGGAGGGCTACGTCAAGGAGGGCAGACTGCTCGTCGGTCCTTGGTACGTACAAAACGACTTTCATCTGACCTCGGGCGAGGCAACGGTGCGCAACCTTCTCATCGGCACCAAGATCGCCAACGATTTCGGCAAATGCATGCAGGTCGGCTACGCGGCAGACCAGTTCGGTCTTTGCTCCCAGCTGCCGCAGATCCTGTCGCGCTACGGTCTTGACAGCTGTATCTTCGGCCGTGGCTTTGCTCGCGGCGAATCCCAGTTCTATTGGGAGAGCGAGGACGGCTCCCGCGTGCTCTGTGAGCATATGTTCGCATGGTATAATAACGCTCAGCGCTTCTCGGCAGATCCCGAGGGAGCCGTGGCGCTTGCACGTATGCGCGGCGAGCAGTGCGCTGCCCGCGGCAAAACGCATAACTATCTGCTGATGAACGGCGTTGACCATCTGGAGGCACAGGAGGATCTGAGCGAGATCATCGAAAAGGTGCAGCCGCTGCTCCAAGAGGACGAGGCATTCTTCCAGGATACCATGCCCGAGTATATTCAGCGCGTCAAAGACGAGATCGCGGAGAAGGGACTGGAGCTGACCACCTATACGGGTGAGTTCCGTGACCTGGGTGCTGCCAACGTGCTCACGGGTACGCTTGCCTCCCGTGTCTACCTCAAGCAGCAGAACGCCTATTGCCAGGCGCTGCTGGAGAAAAAGTTCGAGCCGCTGTACGCCGCAAATGAAATGTACGGCATCAAGGACTTCCCGCAGGAATACTCCACCTATATGTGGAAAACGCTGATCCAGAACCACCCGCACGACTCCATCTGCGGCTGCTCCGTTGACGCGGTGCACGCCCATATGATGGATCGCTTCATCCGCGTTCGTGAGAACGCCGACGACCTGGTCGATCGCGGCACCGAGCTGTGGCTCAACCACGTCGATCGCACCGACCTCAACGACCGCCAGTATTTCGTCCTGTGCGTCAACAGCACGCAGAAGACGTACAGCGGCGTGCTGGAGGCCGTCGTGGAGATCCCCGTGAACGAGGACATCGGCTCGTTCGTGCTGACCGATCCCAAGGGCGCACTCGTTCCGTTCGAGGTCGTCTCGATCAAGTCCGGCATGGAAAAGCGCATTCTCTCTCCCATCAACCTGCCCGGCGGTAAGACCGTCAACGTATATACCATTCGCTTCCGTCAGAGCAAGCTGCCCGGCATGACGCACCGCGCACTGCTGCTCACACCTGCCGAGGGCGCTCTGCCTGCTACCGTCGAACGCAAAAAGGCGCCGAACCGCATGGAGAATGAGTTCCTCAAGGTCAGCATCAATAAGAACGGTACCATTGATCTGACCAATAAAAAGACCGGTATCACCTATACCGACCTGCTGCTTCTGGAGGATAACGTCGATCCCGGTACCTCCTATAACTACTATGAGAACGACGGAACCCCCATCATCACCTCCGAAAACGTCCGCGCCAAGATCGCCAAAACGGTCGACAGCACGCTGCGTCAGGAGAGAACCATCTCCTATAGCCTCAAGATCGACCGCGCACTTGCCTGTGGCAAGGTGGACGTCCGGATCACGCTGACGTTGGATAAAGGAAACGACACGCTGGGCATCGCAATCAAGCTCAATAACGCCTGCATGCGTCACCGCCTGCGCCTGCGCCTGCCCACCGGTATCGCAACCGACGTTAACTACGCAGGTCAGCCCTACGACGTGATTACCCGCACCAAGGTCAGCAAGTATAACGATGATAAAACGCATCCCAATACTGACTTCGTCGGCATTGACGCACCTGACGGTAAGAGCGGCTTTGCCGTCTTCCAGGAGGGACTTTACGAGTACGAGCATATGACCGGGGAAAACGACGGTACGCTTGCCATCACGCTGCTGCGCGCCGTCCACCGCATCACCGGCGGCTTTGAGGGCGAGAAGACCATGGCACAGGAGTGGGTCACCCCCGGCGGCGAATGCCTGGGCGAGCAGAACTACCGCATGGCACTCTACCCCTACGCCGGCAACCACGAGGATGCCTGCGTGGCACTTGCTGCACAGCAGTTCATGATGCCGCCCTATACCGCTGTTCAGGGCGTGGATCGTAATAAGTTTATCGGCGGAAGACCCTTCGTACAGGGCCCCGGTATGCCCGACCTGTTCTACCGTCCCATGCCGCGCGCTGACGTTGTGGTCCGCCGCGAGGAGCAGCTGCTCAGCATTACCGACGAGACCGTCAAGGGCGCGATGATCGTCGCTGCCACCAAGGGCGCGGAGAATATGGACGGTACGCTGATCGTTCGTCTGTACAACTCCACCTCGGAGGAGATCGATTTCAAGGTCAAGTTCGGTCACAAGGTCGAGTGGGTCAAGAAAACGACGCTGGCAGAGCAGGATATCGCACCGCTCAAGGTGACGGGCGGCAACGCGGTCGCCTACAATGCACTCCCCAAGGAGATCGTCACCTTCCGCGTAAAGATGAAATAAACGAAATTCGCGTAGAGCGGTGTCGACACCGCTCTACGCGTCCCACAAGGAGCCAATATGTATAATTTCTTTGCCTATATGGCGCGCATGAAGCTGATCCGCCGCTGGAGCCTGATGAAGTCGGTCAGCGAGGAAAATATTGCCGAGCACAGCGCGCAGGTCGCCCAGATCGCACACGCGCTGGCGTTGATCAAAAATCGAAAATTCGGCGGCTCGCTCAATGCTGACCGCGTGGCAACGCTGGGATTGTACCATGAGACCTCCGAGGTGCTCACGGGTGACTTGCCCACGCCGATCAAGTATTATAATCCCGAGATCCGCCGTGCCTATAAGGAGATCGAGGGAATCGCCAACGACCGCCTGATCGGCATGCTGCCGCCCGAGCTGCAGGAGGAATACCGCACGCTGATCGCCGTGGATGAGAGCGCCTACGAGGCACAGCTGGTCAAGGCGGCGGATAAGATCTCGGCGTATATCAAATGCATCGAGGAGATGCGGAGCGGAAACCGCGAGTTTGCCAAGGCAGAGGATTCTCTGCGTGAGTCGGTGGAGCGGTATTTCTATCTGGACGAGGTCAAATACTTCTGCGATACCTTTATCGACTCCTTCCGTAAAACGCTGGATGAGCTGGAATAAAAAAAGAGGATGACTGCAGCGCAGTCATCCTCTTTCGGTATGATGGAGAGCATGGGGATTCTTGCTCCGGTCGCTCTTTTGTCAACGCCTGAAGTACCCCCGAAGCGCGCGACACAGAGGAACGGCAACCAAAACGGCAAAGATACCTTGGCCCGCGTTGCCGAGCAGCGTCAGAACCGCAGCAGCTGCGCCGTAAAGCACCGTTTCATATAAAAAATAGCCGCCGATCATCAATACCTCACCTGCAATACCGCCCACCAGCGCGCCGCCCCATAGGCGTCCCGGCGTAGAGCCGCTGCGCGTGACCAGCCGAAGCAGCAGATGCGCCACCAGCGCGATGCCGCCCTTGATCAGAAACGTTGCAGGAACGTATATTGCAAACCCGCTGAAGAGATCGGCAAGCGCCGAGCCGAGTGCCGCCGCCAGCACGGCGTCGCCCACGGGAAGAAAAAATCCGGCAAGCAGACACAGCGCATCTCCGGGATGCACGTAGCCCGTCGGCAGAGGGATCTGTACGACCAGCGTCGCAGCGCATATCAGGGCACAAAACAGAGCGGCAAAAACCAAGCGGTGCACGGAAAACGAACGCTTCATAAGTAACACTTCCTTTGAGGGAATTTCTGATGGGTGTAATTATAACCCTGTCGCTTCACTTTGTCAACAGATATAAAATAATTTGCATATGGCAAATTGAACAAAAATGAAATACGGATTTATGGGATATGTCGAAATTGAGGGAAACACCTTGACATTCCTTCTTTTTTTTGTTAGAATAGTATAAGTATATTTTCAGCGTCTGTTGGCGCGGAAACGGAGAGATATCTATGATGAAACGATGCTTTGCGCTGCTTATCGCCGTTTTGCTCGTTGCGTGCACAATGCTGCCGGCAGCAGCGGACGATACTGCGATCTACGTTGGCGTCAAAAACGACTCCCCGACGGGAGCGCAATACCTCTTGGAGGACTGTGAGGAGACGGACGGCTGGTTTACCTCGCACGGAACAATTTCCGAGGATCGCGAGGAGGGAACCGAGGGCGGGGCATCCGTCGCCGTGACCGCGGACATTGATGCGTACTGCAACCAGTCCTGGACCATTAACGGTCGCTTTGAGACCCGAGACCTCACCCTTGTTGATATGATCTCCTTTGATATTCATATTTCGGATCTTTCCGTCATCGATGCTGCGTATCAGGTAACGGCATCGCTTGCCTCGGGAGGAGCCAATTCCAATAAGACGCTGACATGGCAGGCGGCAATGATGACCATGACCTATACCGAGAATGAGTGGATCCATGTCGAGTTGCCCCTCTCCCAGGCAACACATGAGGGCATTAACCTTTCCGAGGCCAATGTCTTCCGCCTGAAATTCCGTCGCCTGAGCCCCGCCGAAAAGCTGGAGGACGTTACGATTCGCGTCGATAACATCTGCGCCGAGTCCTATCCGACCAAGGCGGTCATGCTGCTCGACTGCGACGATACTACGCTTTGGAACGGGGCAGAGTATGACGGTGTCAACCATAAGCAGGGCTTCGGCTGTGTGGTCTTCCGCTCAACAACGCTCGCTATGGAGGAGGGCGACCATAATATGGTCAAGCAGGCCGTGCTGTCTACCCCCGTTGACGCCCGTAACGCCGACTACCTTGAGATGGATATTTACGTGTCCGATGCCAATGCCATTCAGGAGCATACCTCCCAATACGGCTTGCATATCGAGATCACGTCCTCCGGTACCTGCGACAGAGAGGAATACGAGTTCTACCCCAAGAATTTCGCTTCCGGTCTGAAGGATGGCTGGAACCATTTGCGCCTGCCGATCTCCTCTGCGGGAATTACCGGCGGCACCTGCGACCTGCGCCGGGTCAACTACTTCCGTATCCACCTGCTCAATTTGCACACAGCAAAGAATAACGAGCTGATTCTGAAGCTGGATAATATCTATCTGTCCGTCGTTCAGGACGGCGTTGAGGATTACCCCGAGGATGTCACGCCTCCCGCAGGCGGGGAAAATACGCCCCCCACAGGCGAGGACAATCCGCCCCCTACGGGTGGTGAGGAAAATACGCCTCCCACGGGCGAGGATCCCGTTCCTCCCACCGGCGAGACACCTGCCCCCGGTACCGAGAACGAGCAGCCCTCCGAGGACGATACTGCCGCACAGGCAGCGCTCCGTAAGCGCCTGACTGCACAGCGTGCCCGCATCGTCGTGCTGCTGTTTGCGTTTGTGATCCTTGGCGCGGATATTGTCGCCGTCGCGCTGCGCAGAAGAAACGATGCAGCAGCGCTCGCCGTTGCCGATGGGCAGCTTGAGCAGGCACTCGACGCATCCGAGCCCATTCCCCCGACCCCGACCGAAGCCGAAAACCCGGCAGAACCGCAGGAAGGCACGGATAACGAGCCGTCCGAGCAATAACAAATACAAAAAAAGCGGCATCGTGCATCAAGCGCGGTGCCGCTTGTAAAAGGAGAAGCCATGGCAAAGCAACAGATCGTGCACGTTCCCACGGACGACGGGATCACACATGAGATCCGCAGTATCTACCGCCCCCTGCGCCACACGCTGACATTGTCTATCGATAACGGCGAGCAGTACGTGCTGCCGAGCGGCGCGCGTGAGGAGCTCTTTCGCTTGGGCGACGAGCAGGCGATCCTGTGCGTCAAGCGAAACGGCAGTATTTCCGTCCGTACCGCAAACGGCGAATTTTTTGAATAAAAGAAAAGCGGAGAAGCATCGCCTCTCCGCTTTTCTTTATTCGGCAGCATCCTCCGACGCGCCCAGCTCCTCCATCAGCCGTTTGTTGAATTCATCGGCTGCATTGTAGCCCATGCGCTTCTGGCGGCTGTTCATCGCCGCGACCTCAAGGATGATGGACAGATTTCGTCCGGGGCTGACGGGAATGGTGATCGAAGGGATCTTAAGTCCCAAAATATCAACCGTCTCATTGTCGATGCCCAGACGGTCGTACATTTTGCCCTCTACCCAGGGCTCAAGATTGATGACCAGATTGATCGCCTCGGTGTCCTTGACCGCACCCATACCAAACAGGCGACGCACGTCTATGATGCCGATTCCGCGCAACTCAACGTAGTGACGGATGAGAGCGGGAGCCGAGCCGACCAGACGCTTGGCAGAAACACGTTTGATCTCAACGGCGTCGTCCGCAATCAGACGGTGACCGCGCTTGACAAGCTCGATCGCCGTTTCGCTTTTACCGATACCGCTGTCACCGAGGATCAGAATACCCTCGCCGTATACCTCGACCAAAACGCCGTGACGGGTGATGCGCGGCGCAAGATGTACGTTGAGCGAGGCGATCAACGCAGCCATGGTCGGGCTGGTCTTCTCGGCGGTGCGGAACAGGGGAATGCCGTGCGTGCGACACGCCTCGATCATTTCGGGAAAGACCTCCAGATTGGAGGTGAACAGAACAGCAACGGGATGTGCCGATACGAAATCAAATATTTTAGCGCAACGCTCCTCGTGTGAGAGCGAGGCGAGATAGCGCCATTCGGCGTTTCCGACCAGCTGCACGCGCCCTGCCTCAAACAGCTCAAAGAAGCCGGTCAGAGCCAGCCCCGGACGGCTGACCTCGGGCGTGGTAACCATAATGCTTTGGTAATTTTCAGGAAGTACGATGGTTTCAAAGTTGAATTCCTGTGCCAGTGTTGACAGCGGAATGGAATAATTCTCTTTCATACGGATATCGTTCCTTTCCCGCCGCTTTCGCGGCTTTTTGCTTGCTGCTTATATTTTAACATAAACTGCCGCATTTGTCCACCCCCATTTTGGGGCATTCCCGCAATTTTTATGCCGCCCCCGCACTCTCACACCCGCACTGCCGCGCATATACTGCAATGAAAGCCGACCAAACGTGCGGCGGAAAGGAGAAAACGCAATGAAATTGGATAAACGAGCGGTTGAGCGCCTGCTTGCGCTCAACGACGAGCAGCTGCGTGCCGTGATCACCCGCCTCGCGGGCGAGAACGGGATCGATCTCTCAGGGCTGCAGATCCGCCCCGATGACATCCGCGGCGTCCGACAGGCGCTGCAAATGGCAACCGACGAGGACATCGCCCGTGCGGCGGCGCAGCTTGGCTTGGTTCGCGGCGCGCGTAAGCCGCAGGGGGGAGGAGACTGACGTGAGCGCGGATATGCAAGCAAACGGACGCGCAACGCTGGAGGCAATTTTGCAGGAGGTGGAGCAGGATCCCACACTCGGCGGAACGCCGACCGACGAAAATACAGCACGTGCCGAGGAGATCGTATCAACACCTGAGAGCGCGTCGCAAAGCACAGCCGACGGCGCGAGTGCCGAGGACGATTTCCCCCTCGGCGCCTTGCTCTCAAACGCAGGATTGCTCTCCAAGCTTCCCGCCATGATGGATCTGATGAAGCAGCTTCGTCAGCCGCCCGAGCCGTATTGCAGCGGTAAGCCTACCTCCGCCCAATGTACCTCGCTGCTGCGCGCGCTTCGTCCTTACCTCAATCAAAACCGCCAGCGCACCGTAGATACCATGATCCGCATCAGCTGCCTGCGGGATGGGATCAGCGCGTTGCGCTAAACGATTTTCAATGATGCGATAGGAGAAGTTATGTACGCTCAAAGTCGACCCATGCGCCTGCCCGAGCATTACAGCGGCAACGCCTTCCGCGATATACCGCCTCCCGACCTCGCCGAGCAGCACGCCCTCCCACCACATACACAACCACCGCCCACGCCCGCGGATACTCCTCCGGCATTGTCACCGCAGGAGGAAACGGAGTCGGAGCGCGTCATCCCACCGTCGGATGTCCATCGCGCCCCACCTTCGCTGCAGGGGCTGCGTCTGCCCATGGGCGGACTTTCCCTGAGCCTTGGTAACGAGGAGCTTTTGCTGCTGGGGCTGCTCCTTCTTTTGTATAGCGGCGGTACGGGCAACGAGGAGCTGCTGCTCTGCCTTGTCCTCTTGCTGCTTTGCGGCGGCTGAGGTCGCATATGCCATGCGGCGGGCAGAAAAGTGAAACGGGGTGCCGTTATTCGGCACCCCGTTTCGCCGCAGCCTGCGCTGCTTTTATTTGATTGCCAGAAAATCCAGCGATTGACCGTATTCGTTCAGCTCGACCGTCAGTAAATCACGGCATTCGTCCACCAGCTCCTCGACCTGCACGTATTCGTAGCGCTGCTTGAGCTCCTGCACGTTTTTGACCAGATAGTTCTGATCCAGCTCCTGCCGTACCAGCACGTAGAAGCCGTCCTCGGTCTCGACCACCTCGCTGACACCGCCGATCTTGAGCCCGAACGCTGCCTCCTCATACCGCTCGTCGTATTCACCGCGCGTAAAGTAGTAGGGGTCCGTGCCGACCAGGTAAACGTCCTCGTTATAGGCGGAGCCGATCAACTGCTTGATGTCCGTGCCACCCAACAGCATATCGCGGACCTCCTCTGCCTTGCTGCGGTTAGCGTCGATGTCGTCGCCCTCGTCGTTCTCAATGTAGATGTGGTAAACGGCACAAAAGCCATCCGCGTAAGCGTAGTCCAGAAAATCCAGCTCGTTGTCGATGATCAGGTCAAGATCCTTCATGGCGTAGATCATCTCTTCCTGGCAAATGCTCGTCGCATAGGTAAAGCGAACGAGATGGTCGGTCAGATACATCTCCTCCAGCGCAGCAAGGTATTGCTTGCGGCTGCCGAACTCGCTGACCGTCGCATCGATCATCGATTGCACCGCCTTGGTGATCGCCTCGTCCTCAATGCTGATGCCGAAGGTGTCGGCAACGGACATCACGGCGTAGTTTGCCTTGAGGTTTTCCAGAACGGTTTCGCGCAGCTCGGGGAGATGCTGTGCAGCCGTGGCAGCGTTGTCCCAGATGCCCTCGCCGTAATAATTTTCCATAATATCCTTGTGAGCGAGCACGAGATAGCGCAGCTCCTCGTAGTAGATCTCATAGCCGTCGCACGTGCCGACGACCGTCATCTCCTCCTTTGTTCCCTTGACGGGCTTGCTGCTCTCGGAGCAGCCGCATAACAGAACCAGGCAAAGCACGAGCAGCAGCGCGCTTCGCAGCCAATGATGGTAACGCATAGTAAAAAGACCGTGGCTTTCGGAAAAGAAAGCTTCCTTTTTGATTTTTCTGACTTTATTATACTCCATTATTGTGACCGATTTATGAATGGACGCGACTTTTTTCGATTTTTTTCAAAAAAACAAAAAAACTCTATACAAATCGAAGGAAAAATGATATAATAGAAGAAATAAACCTCAGATCTTAAAAACGACGGGGAATGAACGATGAAACATATTTTTATTTTGAATCCCGCAGCGGGGCGTGCCGACTCGACCGAGGCAACGGCAGCAAAGATCAACGCCGTCTTTGGCGAGGACGCGCAGATACATTACACCACCGGCGTAGGTGACGCGACCGCCTTCGTCAAGGCATACGCCGAGGAGCATACCGAGGAGCCGCTGCGCTTTTATGCCTGCGGCGGAGACGGCACGCTCTCCGAGGTCGTCAACGGTGCCGTGGGCTACCCGAACGTCGCCGTCGGACTGATCCCCGTCGGCACGGGAAACGATTTTGTCAGAAATTTTGAAAATATCGACAGCTTCCATTCCGTGGAGGCGCAAAAGGCGGGCAGAGAGATCACCATCGATCTGCTTCGCTGCAACGGTCGCTATTGTGTCAATATGATCAACACCGGCTTTGACTGTGAGGTCGTCGGCAGTATGGAAAAGATCAAGCGCCACGTGCCCTCCGGCATGGCGTATGCGCTGGGCGTCGTTATCCAGCTGATGAAAATGCCGGGTGTGGATATCACCGCGACGGTGGACGGTGAGCGTGTCGAGGGCGGCGAGCGGCTGCTCTGCGCCATTGCCAACGGCGGCTATTACGGCGGCGGCTTCCATCCGCTGCCGCAGGCATCGACAAGCGACGGCTATCTGGATATGTGCCTTGTCAAGCGCGTCAGTCGTTCTCGTTTCCTGTCGCTGATCGGTAGCTATAAAAAGGGAACGCATCTTAATCCCAAGACGGAGGACATCATCGATTGCTATCACGCCCGCAGCGTGCTGCTGGAGTTCCCCGAGCCTCGCTTTGTCAGCATGGACGGCGAGCTTTTGCGCATGGATCGCTGTGAGCTGGAGCTTGTCCCCGGCGCGCTGCGCTTTGTCGTTCCCGAGGGCAGCACCCCCGTGGGCGAGATCGCAGAGCAAGCACAGGGAGTCACCGTCGGATGAGAAACGCCAAGGAGTATCTGGTTCTGTCCGATTCCCACGGACGCACCGCCCATCTGACGCGCCTGATCGAGCAGCTGAATTTCCGCCCGACCGCCATTTTGTTTCTCGGCGACGGATTGCGCGACCTGCGTGTCTTTGAAGAGCACCCCACGTGGCGGGATATCCCCGTGCATGCGGTGGCAGGGAACTGCGATTGCTTTTTTGATTTCACCTCGGCAAGAGAGCCGAATTGCCGTCTGCTGCCCGTTGGGACACACCGTATCTTTATGACCCACGGACACCTGTACGGTGTCAACGGCGGTATCACCACCGCCGCCCATAACGCGCTCGCACAGGGCGCAGACGTCCTGCTTTACGGTCATACGCACGTCGCCGCCGAGAGCTACCAAACGCTGCGCGTGCGTGACGAGCAAGGAGAGTATGCCGAAAAAACGCTGCTGGTCGCCAACCCCGGCAGCATCGGTGAGCCGCGTGACGGCGGCGGCTATCGCTTCGGCGTGCTGACGCTGACCGATACCTCCGTGCTGTTCAGCCACGGCGCACTGCGCTGAGTCGGATAAAACAAAAGGTGCTGCTGTGCAGCACCTCTGTATTCACTTGATATTCAAGGCTTACGCTTGTTCGACCGGAGCCTCCTGTGCAGATGCGGCAGCCTCTTGTGCAGCAGCGACCTCTGCCTCGTAGGCGCGGATCACGGCATCCTCCAGCATTCCGCGGAACTGGGAATTGATGGGATGAACGATATCGTGGAAGGTTTCATCCGGATTCTTGCGGCTGGGCATGACGATGAAGAACTTGTTGCGTGCGTTGATGACCTTGATGTCGTGGACGGCAAGCTGTCCGTCAAAGGTGACGGAAACGATTGCTTTCATAGGGCCGTCCTCAAAGAGCTTTCTGACTTTGATGTCTGTAATTTGCATGGTTTTGGTGGTCTCCTTTCATAACCGCGAGCGCATCGTCGATGCTGTTTGCCCAGGCCTCGGACGGAGAAGGTGGGACAGACTTGCGGGCTTGTCGGGGCTGTAAATACAATACTCCAACTTAACATACACATTATAAAGTGCGAATGTGACGGCTATTCAATCGATTTTAGTTTTTTTTGTGAATTTATTTATGAATTTATACTGAAGTGATGCCGATTTCGCTTTCTGCCCGCCAAAGACGGGGAAAACACGGCAAAACGCTTCAAGAGAGAAGGGGGTGTACGCTATGGCTACACCAAATACACATCACGGCGCGAGCGCCATCGACCGGATGCTGCACGCGGTCCGATCCATTTATTTTCTTGGGATTGGCGGCATCAGTATGTCCTCACTGGCAGCACTGACGCATCGCAGCGGCATCCGAGTCGGCGGCTATGACCGCACCGTAAGTCCGCTGACCGAGCAGCTGGCAGCGCGAGGGATCCCCATTGATACACAGGCAAGCGCCGCCAATATCGACGGCTACGACGCCGTTGTCTATACCGTCGCCATATCCGACGAGCAGCCCGAATACGTCGAGGCGCAGCGCCGCGGCATTCCGCTGATCTCCCGCGCCGACTATATGGGCTACCTGATGACCGACTACGTTCACAGAATCGGTATCGCAGGCACGCACGGCAAAAGCACGACGACGGGTATGTGCGCGCAGATCTTTCTGGCGGCTATGTCTGACCCGACCGTCCTGTGCGGCGCAGCGTTGCCCGCCATGAACGGCGCCTATCGCGCAGGCAAAAAGGAGTTTATGATCTTTGAAGCCTGCGAATATATGGACTCCTTCCTTGATTTTAATCCCACCGCCGCGCTCGTGCTCAATACCGAGCTGGATCACGTCGACTATTTCAAGAGCATGGAGCAAATGTGTGCCTCGTACGCCGCGTTTGCCGCCAAGGCGGGCGAGAGTGGCTGTGTGATCTACAACGCCGACGATCCCGTCAGCGTGGAGGCCATGCGCAAGGTTCCGGGACGCCATATCACCTTCGGTCTCGGCGGTACCGCCAACTACCGCGCCGTCAACGTGCAGACCGAGGAGGGAACGCAGACCTTCTCGCTGCTTTGCGACGGCGAGCACCTGGCGCGGATCTGCCTGCATCTTCCGGGACAGTATAATTTGTATAACGCCTTGGCTGCCGCCGCGGCAGCACACGAGCACGGTATCTGCAGCCGCGCCATTGCCGAGGGCCTTGAGGTGTTCGGCGGCGTTCATCGCCGCATGGAATATAAGGGCATGCTTCTCGGAGGTCGCCTGTACGACGATTACGCCCACCACCCCTCCGAGATCCGAGCCGCCCTGACGGGCGCGCGCCAGATGAGTGGGGAGGGCAGAGTGGTGTGCGTGTTCCAGTCGCATACCTTCAGCCGTACCGCCGCGCTGTTTGACGATTTCGTTTCTGCGCTCAGCGGTGCGGATGCCGTCATCGTCGCCCCCATATACGCCGCCCGTGAGATCAATACCTACGGCGTGAGCGCCGAGCTGCTTGCCGGTGCGTTGCGCCGTGTGGGAACGCACGCGCTCAGCGGAGACTCGTTTGAGGGCGTGGCACGCCTGCTTACGCATACCGTAGAGGAGGGCGACGTCATCGTCGTCATGGGCGCGGGCGATATTGAAAAGGTCTACCCACTCCTTCCCATTGAAAAAACGACGTCACAGGACGCTGACAAATGATAAAGACTCTTGTAAAAATCAAAAGAACGGATGGAAAATCGCTATGAAGCAAGCCACCGCAAAAACCGTTTCCCGTAAGCGTCCTCTGAAAGGACACATCAAAGAGGCCTGTTGGATCGCTGCCGATCCCGACATTGCCACCCCGCGAATCTCGCGTCGGTTTACCCTTGCCGAGGCACCGACCGCTGCCGTCATCGAGGTGACGGGACTTGGCTATTTCGAGCTGTACTGCAACGATTGCCGTGTCGGCAACGACGTTTTCGTTCCCGCCGCCTCCGACTATTGCAAGAGAGACCTCTCCTCGCTGACCTATCCCATCAACGATACCTTCACACATCGGACGTATTATCTGAAATATGACGTGACCGACCTCTTGCAGGCGGGAGAGAATACGCTGGAGATCGTTCTCGGTAACGGCTGGTTCCGCCAGACCGAGCGCATCGCCGAGGGAAGAATGTCGTACGGTGAAGCACTTTGCGCCATCTATGCCGTCACGGTGCAGACCGCCGACGGCAAGGAAACGGTGCTGCTGTCCGACGGCAGCGAGCGCTGCACGCCGACCGATATTGTCAGCTCTAATCTGTTCCTCGGCGAGCATCGTATCTTCGGTAGTGAAGCAAACGCCCCCTCGCGTGCCGTGCAAAAAATCGAGATGGATACCATCCTGACCGAGCAGAAATGCCCGCCCGATCGCATCATCCGCACCATCGCGCCGACGTTGCTGTGGGAGCGTGACGGCGTGCGCCTGTACGACGCAGGCGAGGTCGTCAGCGGCTGGGCGCTGCTGCACGTCAAAAACGCGACCGCCAAGATCACGGTGCGATACAGCGAGGAGCTGTCCGCCGACGGTCAGCCGGACTACGGCAGCACCGGTGGTGCCCACCTTTGCGCGGGCGGCGAGCACCAGATCCAGCGCGATATTTTTGAAACCAACGGTGGCGAGCTGGCCCTGTATCCCCATTTTTCCTGGCACGCCTTCCGCTATTTTACCGTAGAGAGCGAGGGTACGCCGCTTTGCGACTGCCTGCAGGGGCTGTGTGTCGAGGTCGTTCACAGCGACGTTGCGGTGACTTCCTCCTTTGAGTCGGACAGCGAGGCACTCAACTGGCTGTACGACGCCTATCTCCGTACCCAGCTGGATAATATGCACGGCTCGTTCCCGTCCGATTGCCCCCACCGCGAGCGACTGGGCTATACGGGCGATGGTCAGGTGACCTGTGACGCCGCCATGCTGCTGCTTGACAGCCGCAGCTTCTATGAAAAGTGGATCCGCGATATTCTGGATTGCCAGTGCATCGAAACGGGACACGTGCAGCATACCGCACCCTTTATGGGCGGTGGTGGCGGACCGTGCGGCCGGGGCGGTGCCATCGTCGAGGTCCCGTATCAGTATTATCGTCACTTCGGCGGCACGGACAAGCTGCTGCAGTGGTATCCCTCCATGCGGAAATATATCTCCTATATCCTTTCTCGCTGCGAGAACGACC
>JAFTME010000049.1 GCA_017452545.1 Clostridia bacterium
GCTGTCTGCGGGAGACGTAGTCGCGGTAGCCGTTTTTGAGCACGACGGTCAGCGAGCCGCCGAGCGTGGTATCAAAGCGCGAGATGTGCGTTGTATTGATCAGGCACGACTGGTTGATCTTCACGAATGCCGTGCCGACAAGCTCCTCTGCCTCGTACAGTCGCTTTCGCAGCTGATAGCGGGTGCCGTCCGCAAGAAGCGCGACGGTACGACCGTCCTCCACCAGCACGCAAGAGAGCTGCTCGGCGCACAGCGGCACGGCGCAGTCGTCGCCGTAGCCGATCAGCGGTGCGGTGGGCTGCAGCAGCGCCTCGATGCTGCGGGAAAGCTCGCTTTCCTCGTGCAGATACAGCACGACCTCCTCCTCACGCGAGCGGTCAAACAGTTTGGTGATTTTCATGTGTGATCCCCCCTTATTGCCTCTATTTTACCCGTTTTCGGGGAAAAATGCAAGAGATTTTCCATATGCGGTCGTTTTTTGGGCTTATGCGGCAAACGCAACCACCGCTTCGCTACCCCCAAAAAGGGAATCATATGCTAATTTGCTATCCGCGCTCCGCGCGGCTTGAAGCGTAGCAAATTTCCGCCGAGCAAATCTAACAACGCTTCGAACCCTCCCCGTGTTAGCTTCTCACTTTTCGCCGTCCTTTTTGAGGCGGCGAAAGCAAATTTTCCACTATCTGACAACCGCGTGCGGATCAGCCGACGCCGGGCGTCGGCGTTAGCACGCGATGCAGCGGGGTACTTAGGGGCGGCAGCCCCTAAGCGCCTTTTCTTCGGTTCACTTCTTTGGGGCGTGCCAAAGAAGTGAACATTATAGTCTTTACCAAGAAAAATATGCTCGCAGTTCTTTCGTTACTTTCTAAAAGCCTTTGCAAACGAAGAATGAGCGAACAAACCACCCTACAGAGCAACCAAAATCCCATTTCTGTGTACCGAACAAAGACATGGGAGAAAGAAAGTCGGCATAGGGGCTCTGCCCCTATGTACCCCGCTGCCGCCGTCCGCTTCCAAGTCGAATTGCCTGCGGCGCAGCCGCGCAATTCGAAGGCGCGGACGGAGTCCATAGTCAGACTAACCTTTGCTTTCGCCGCCTCAAAAAGGACGGCGAAAATTGAGAAGCGGAGCCAGTTTGAAAACAAAGACTTTTTAGTTCGGCTCGGCTAAAGTCCGAACAAAGAGCACCGCGCTCCGCGCGGATATGGAATTAAGGCAAAGCCCTCTCCTTTGGGGAGGGGGACCGCGAAGCGGTAGGTGAGGTTCTTACGGCGAAAACAGAGAAGCGGAGCCGGTTTGAAAGCAAAAATTTTTTAGTGAGGCTCGACCAAAATTCAAACAAAGAGCGCTGTGCTTCTTGACATTCTCCCCCATTCGCAGTATAATGAAAAAAAATTCCGGCAAGCTCGCCTCCCCGGCAGCCTGCCCCGACTTCAAGGAGGAAAAACAAATGAAGGTAGTCCTGATCTTGGCCGACGGAATGCGCCCCGACGCGCTGGACGGCATCACGGAAATGCAAGAAATGCAAAAAGCAGCAACCTATTGCCTGTCCGCCCAAACCGTCATGCCCTCGGTCACCCTTCCCTGCCATATGTCCCTGTTCCACAGCGTCGACCCCGACCGCCACGGAACCACCACCAACGTGTATATGCCGCAGGTCCGCCCGATCGCGGGTCTTTGCGAGGTGCTTACCCGCGCAGGAAAGCATTGCGCCGTCTTTTACGACTGGGAGGAGCTGCGCGACCTGACCCGCCCCGGCTCGCTGGCAAAGGCCTGCTTCCGCAGCGGCCGCGTGCTCAGTTACCCCGTCTCCGATGCCGAGCTGACCGATGAAGCCATTCGCTATCTCTCCAAGGGAGAGGCGGATTTCACCTTCGTCTATATGGGTGACCCCGACGCCACCGGCCACAACCACGGCTGGATGAGCGAGGAATACCGCAATTCCCTCCGCCGCGTGTGGCGTAACATCGCTCGCATCCGCGAGAGCCTCGGTGAAGAATACACCGTCATCGTCACCGCCGACCACGGTGGTCACGGCCGCGGCCACGGCGCCGACATTCCCGAGGATATGACCATCCCCGTGCTGCTCTGCGGCACTCCCTTCGCACCCGATACCGCCATTGAGGGCGTCAATATCAAGGATCTTGCCCCCACCGTCGCTACGTTGCTGGGGGTCACTCCCGACCCTTGGTGGGAGGGCAAATCGCTGATCTGACGGAAAAAGGAGACCATGCATGAGATTTTGTGTTGCTTTGCCCTGCTTTTTCGGAGCAATGGAGATGCGCGAGGCGCTGGCTCGCGTTCGCGCCCTCGGCTATGACGCCGCAGAAACCTATCAATGGAAGGGCCTCGACCTTGATGCCGTGCGCGGCGCGATCGAGGAGAGCGGTGTGGAGCTTTTGAGTATGTGCACCACCGATTTCCGCCTGACCGTCCCCGCCGCACGCGGCGAATATCTCGCCGGGCTGCGCGAGAGCTGCGAGGCCGCACGGGCGCTCGGCGTCAAGCGACTGATCACACAGGGCGGTCCCGACACGGGAGAGCCGCGCGCGGCGCAGCACGCCGCCATCGAGCAGACGCTGCGCGATTGCCGCCCTATCCTGGAGCATTACGGCGTAACGCTGATGCTGGAGCCGCTGAACACCCGCATCAACCACCCCGATGCCTATCTTTCCTCGTCCGAGGAGGCGTTCGACCTCGTTCGCAAGGCAGATTCACCCTACGTCCGCGTTATTTACGACATTTATCACCAGCAGATCACGGAGGGCAGCATTCTGAGCAACGTCCGCGCAAATCTTCCCCTCATCGCCCATATGCACGCCGCCGGCTCTGACGGCCGCCACGAGCTTTGGCTGGGTGAGAACGATTACGGCTATATCTTCAAGGAGCTGGACCGACTCGGATACCGCGGCGCCTGCGGCCTGGAATATTCCCCCACGCTGCCGCCCGAGCAAAGCCTGGCGCTCGTAAAGGAGCGCTACGGCAACTGATCCCCCCAAAATTTTGCAAGATTTTTTGAAAAGGGGCGCGGGGGAGAGGCTTTAAAAAAGCCTCTCCCCCGCATTTTTACACGCCTTTTCTCTACCATTGGTAGAATGATTAGAAATGTATCGAATTACTCTTGACAAAAGTGATTAGATGTGTATAATATCAGTGTAAGCGCTTTCAAACGAATCGAGAAAGAAGGTAAACCAATATGACAGAACAAATGATACATGAGACGCTGTGCCGTGTGGTGCGCGAGAAGGATGCCGCGTGTGCGGAAAAGATAGGCGCACTTGGCAAAGGGAATGCGACGGAGCGCGGTGTGCTGCAAATGCAGCGGGGGATTTACAATGTCTGCTTGCAGGCCGGTTTGTGCGCCTGCATGCCCGATCCCGTCAAGACCATCCACCAGCGCTTTCCCAATTTCGTTCGCCATTTTCCGCAGCTTGCGGCGTGCCACGCGGACTTGAGCGAGGAGCAAAAGGCGATCTTTGAGATTGCGCTGTACCCCGAAATATGGATGAGCTCCAGCTTTCTAGAAACGTATCAAAAGGAACGCGACGCAGCAAAAGCAAGTGGAGATCAGAGCCTGGCATTCAAGGCAAAGGTAAAATATGAGGTTTTGCAGGATGTGGTGTCAGCTTGGCACGATACCCGCGCAGAAATGGGACTTTGGGCAAAGCTGAAGACGGAGGTGGCGGAATGAATAGATCGTTTTATACCTTAGCCTACACCGCTTTGCAATCGGAGAGCAAACGTCTTGAGGATTTTACTGATGCTTTAGACAAAAATCCTACCGAAAAGAAGCAGAGGATGGCAGAGTACAAATGCGCGAAGTATCGTTACGCTACAGTATCTCTGATCGAAAGCACGATTTACAACAACGATCGTTGCAGAAAACGGTTTAATTTGGCGTACAGCCATCATTTGCTGCTGCCGTTTGATGAGATATTCAAAGAAATGCCGGAAAAGGTGGCAGAGTATGACACCCTGCCTGCTGAGGAGCAGCCGGACTACAGTCTGTATCACGCCATCAGAGCATTCACGGTCAGGGAAATTGGCAAATTGGAGAGCAAGCTGCCACTGGCAAACGATTGGGAAAAGATCGAGCTTGGGGAGCGGCTTGACGGCTTGCGATTTTCTTTAGCGTGCCTGGATGAGGCCTGGGAAAAGAGAGGGGAAGTGGACACATGAAGCAAAAATTAGCCCTGCTCAAGCTGCTTGCCGACGAAACGCGGCTGAACATTCTCAACATTCTCCTGCGCGAGGACTCCTACGTCGAGAAGATTGCCTGTGATCTGTCGCTCACTCCTGCGACCATTTGCTATCATCTCAAAAAACTGGAGGCGGCCGGCGTGGTCAACTGCTCACGATCGCAATTTTACATGATCTATTCGCTCAACCGCGAGCTGTTCGACAAGCCCCTTTTCGAGTGGATCAAAAAAGAAGAACCTGTTCTGGACAGTGAGGAAAAGTACAGAAAGGAGGTTCTCTCGCACTTCTTCAAATACGGGCGACTGGTGCAGCTGCCGACACAGCGTAAAAAGCGTGAGATCGTGCTCGGTGAGATCGCCAAGGCGTTTGAGCCGGAACGGCAATACGACGAAGCAGAGGTCAACGAGATCATTCACCGCTTTCACGAGGACCATTGTACCGTTCGCCGCGAAATGATCGCCTGCGGCATCATGGCGCGAGAAAAGGAAACCTATTGGCTGGTAACTTGATATGACTATTGTTATTTCCGAAAAAATAAGAAATTACCGCGCGCGGCATAAGCTGACCCAACAGGACTTTGGTGCGATATTGAACGTTTCTCCGCAAGCCATCTCAAAATGGGAGCGCTGCGCATGCTATCCCGATATTACGATCCTCCCTGCCCTTGCAGCCCTACTTTGTTGCTCTGTCAATGATTTTTTCGAGGCATGAGAAGGAGGAATACGGCGAGGGGAACCTTTTTGCAAAAAGGTTCCCCTCACACTCCCCTCCAAAAACCTTTGAAAAGGATTTGGAGTGTAATATGCTCCGCAGAGCAAGTAAACTTTGAACCTCGCCCTACGATAAAAGGAGTACGAGCAATTCTGTTCGTACTCCTTTTCCATACTACCGGGCAACAGCATAGCCTTCCTCCGGAAGGAAGGTGGCACGCGAAGCCCGAGTTGACTATGGCCAACTCCCTGTAAACTCGGCACTGCCGAGTTCGGGTGACGGAAGGAGCCCGCGTTGCTTTGAAATAAGCAATATCTTTCTTGTAACGCGCTCTCCCTCAGCCGACTTCGTCGTCAGCTCCCTCCCAGAGGGAGCCTTTGATTTTTGCGCCCCGAAAGTCCTCCTGCTGTTCCTCGCAAGCACTGCTTTTATGGACACAAAAGAAAACCAAACTCAAGCAATGGTTGAGAAACAAGAGATATGCTCTATTGAAAAGACTCTCAGAAGATGGTATAATAATATCACAAAAGGAGGTAGAAACAATGAATATCGGTAATAACATAAAGCAACTAAGACAGCAGAATAATTTAACGCAGGATCAAGTTGCGGAAAAATTAGGAGTTTCTTATCAAGCTGTTTCGAAGTGGGAAAATAATGCCAATACGCCCGATATTGCACTGCTACCCCAAATTGCAAATTTGTTTGGCGTTTCCATTGATGCATTGTTTTCGGATAGTATAACGGATTATTCCGAGTTACATCCTTTTATGAAAGATGATGACATCATACGGGTGGTGCAGATGAGGGGCAAAAAAGTATTAAAAATTTCGTCCACCTTTTCGCCGGATACGCCTCCAATAGAAATAGCTTTTCCTCACGATTGCAATGACAGAACACAGTATTTCAAGGTAGAGGTTTATGGACATGTTATATCTGACAGCTCCATTAACGGAGATGTGGTATGTCATCAAACCGTAACAAGCAGCACAATTAACGGGGATGTAAAAAGTGAAGGAAATATCGATGTAAAAGAGTTGAATGCACAGAGGGTCATTTGCAACAATATAATCGATTGCTATAAACTTCAGGCTAAAACAATTGAATGTGCCGGAAACGTAGCTTCTGCTAATTTGACTTGTGATCAAATCACCTATAAAAAATAACAAGACCGCCGAAAGTAACATTTAATCACTTTCGGCGGTTTCTTATTTGACATACAAACCTGCTTTTTCGCAGGTGCGCCAGAGGAGAGCCTTTTCTTTTGGTTCACTTAATAATATTGTGTGAGGGAGAGGCTTTAAAAAAGGCTCTCCCTCGCATTTTTATTTTTCTTCTCTCACCCTTGTACCTGCGTCTGTACCGAGGACTGCGTCCAGGAGATCGCATTTTGACCGTCGGTGAGGGTATATTGTCCGCCGAGCTTGATCTGATCGCTGATGATCCACAGGCTCTGCATACTGTCCAGCATAAAGGAAATGGTCGTTCCCTCAACGGTATAGAGCGTACCGGAGGTCGCGGAGGTGGTGGAATCCGTTTTCGGCTCCGTTCCCTGCTCCATGCCGCCGCTGCGTCCGCCCGGGCGATTGCCGCCGGGACCGCCAAAGCCGCCCATGCCGCCCATGTCACCGGGACGGTTGCCTCCCATACCGCCGGGCTGCATACCGCTGCCCATACCGCCGGGGCCCATGCCCATGCCGCCGGTAAAGGAGCCAAAGACGACCATGCAGCAGCTGTCCGCGATGGTGGGCATCCGCTCTGCGCTGCCCGCGACGACCAGCGTGCCGCCGCTCACCGAGCAGGAACGGGCAATATCCAGCGCTGTCGCCATGCCGGTCGAGCCGCCGCGCACCACGACCACACCGCCCGTCTGCTCAAAGATGCCGTTGGTGTCCAGCGCATCGGTGTCACCGCTGCCTACACTCACGCTCAGATAGCCGCCGCTGACCAGCACCGTCGGCGTTGCAGCGCCGTCGTTGGCGTTGACACCGTCATCGGTCGCGTAGACGGTGACCTCACCGCCCTCTATGCACACCGTGTTTCCCTCAAGCCCCTCGTAGCAGGTCGTGACCAGGATCTCGCCGCCCGCAATGCGCAGCGTGTTGTCGGCGTGCAGCGCGTCGTCCGCGCACGCAATGAGCACCCGGCCGCCGTTGACGACCAGATTGCCCAGCCCCACGCCGCCGTTCTCAAGCGCCGTATCGGCAGCCGCGTGCAACGCATCGTCGTAGGCGTTGATGAGCAGCGTGCCGCCCTCCAGCGTCAGTACGTTGTGCGCCTTGATGCCCTTGGCGGAGTGATCGCTCTTATTGGTATTGCCCTCGCTCATGCCGCCAAAGTCGCCGAAGCCGCCAAACCATCCACCCATGCCGGACGGGCCCGATGACGAAGACGAGCCGCTCTCCTCTCCGCTCCCCGCCACAACGGTCGAGGTGTAGGAGGAGAAGGTGTCCGTGCAGATATTGATGGCGGGAGAGGAGCCATTTTCACCGATGACGACGTCGTATGCCGCATCAATGCCGTCACAAGCCGAAAAAACGTCGATATTTGCCGTTTTGATGGTGACGGTGCCCCTTTGGTTGCCCTTGGAGGAAATATCGCTGTTGGACGTTTTTATGCCATCAGCGCCGGTCGAGATCAAAATGAGATTTCCGGACTCGACGGTGACCGAATCGTTGCCGCGCAGCGCGCAGTCGGGTACGTTTACCTTGAGCGTCACGTTTTTGACGTCCAGATCCTTTTTGGTGTGAACGCCGTGCCCGTAGCTGCCGGTGATCACAAGCGCGCCCTTGCCGGACAGCTTGAGATCGGCGTCGGCATAAATGCAGCCGCTTCCGACTCCACTGTCGTCCATGTTGCCCTCACGCAGCGGGCGGGTGTCGGTCAGCTCGTTATAGGAGCCCTCCTCGCACTTAACCGTCACGCTGTCGGCGTCGGCAACGTAAATGGCCGCATACTTGGCAGACGTCATCGAAACGCCGTCCAGCACCAGCGTGACCTTCTCGTCGGGCGCGTTGACGTAGACCTGCCCCTCGGAGAGCACGCCGCGCAGCGTGTAGTCGCCGCCCTTGGTGATCAGATAGCGCTCGCCCTGCGAGGCGACGGCACCGTTCTCACTCGTAACCGAAAACGAGCCGCTGATCTCCTGCTTTTGCGCCTCGGCATCCGCCGCGGAAAAATCGCCGACGTCAAATGATTCGGGCGACAGTCCCGCGCCCTCGCCGCTCTGCGGCGTGTCCTGCTCGGGGGTGCCGTCCTTGCAGCTGCAAAGCAGCAGGCAAAGTGCCGCCAAAGCCGCGCAAAGCAGGCGGCGGGCAAGCGGTGTATCGTGCGTTTGCTTTTTCATATCGTTTTATCCTCCCTCTCATATCTCGGTGGGATTTTACGGCTTTATTATACCACATAGTTGCGTTGGCTTTGTGAACAAATCAAGAAATTTCCTGCAGAAGCCCGATTTTTTGCGTGAAAAAACGGAGAAGAGCGTGTGCTCTTCCCCGTTTTTTATTGATTACTCTGTCAGGCCCAGATAAGCATCCATGACCTCTTCCAGTCTGGTGTTGTATTTATCCTCGCTTGCCACGTGGGAGGATACAAAGGTGTTACTGCCGTTCTCAATCAGATCGCCGAAGTGGCTGTAGATACGGTCCAAATAAACGGAATGAACGAAACCGAAGTCAAAGAACAGATTTTGACGGATGATATCCAGCATTTCCTGCGACTCGTCGTCACGGGTCGTTCTGCCCTTGAGCACGACGTCGTAATACTTGGGAATGACGGAATAACGGCTCTCCGCGCCCAGCGCCTCCATGATCATGCCCGACATATCGGGGTTGAGCAAGGAAGAAGGAACGGCGAAGATGGAGTGACCGTCATAGGAGTGCGACAGATACTCCTCTTGCTCCTCGTCGTACTTGGGGAACGGCAGAATACCGAAGTTGGTCTCCATATTACGCAGCTTGGCACTCTGATCCAGCGTACCGGTGATAAACAGTGAGCGACCGCCGGTAAACATTTTAAGAATATCGGAGTAGTCGCTGTCATCGGACAAGACCATCATGTAAACACCGTCATTGTCGTGCACGTAGGAGTACACCTCGTCAAACAGATTGACCGTTTTCTCACCAAAGAAAACGAGGTCATAGCCGCCGTCGTCGTTACGCTCGGTGATCGGAATTCCGCAGGTGGTGACCAGCGCACGCATGCTATGGCAGTTGGTTACCAGACCGAACAGGTCCTCCTCGTCAACGGCGTCGTTACCGTTATCCTCGTAGAAATCCTCGGTAATGGAATAAAGCTCCTCCATGGTCCACTCGCCGTCAGATGCCAGCTCGTACAGATTGTTAATTCCGTGCGCATCGGCGATCTCCTTGTTGAAGAACATGGCGTAAAGCGACTCCCACATGGTCAGCGAGATGTCACCGTCGGCAAAATACAGGCAGTCGTAAATGGTGCAGTTGTCAACAAAGCTCTGCGACCACCACTCGTTGGTAAAGTCAACGTTATTGACCTCGTGCAGGTTATAGAAGCAGTCGTTCATCGCCAGCGAGGAAGCGTAGGCAAGGTAGCCTGCGACCAGATGGAAATCCTGCGAGCCGGCAGAAACGGCGTTCTGCAGCGTCGAGATGAAGGTCTGCTGCTCGTTCCAGGTGCCGTTGACGGGAATACTCACGATCTCCACGTCATAGCGTTCCTCGACACGGGCGTTACGGGCAAAAACGGCGTCGTTGATGGTATCCGAGGTAGAACCCTCCGCAACGTCGATCTCGTACTCCTTGTCGGTACGGCAAAGGATGTTGAAGGTCGCGCCGCCAAAGCTCATCTCGGGCAAGCCGAGCAGCAGATCGGGATCGGCGTCCTCCTCGCCGTCATCGCCGCCATCCTCATCGGTGGGCTCCTCCGGCAGCTTGTCGTCGGGCTGTTCCGTATCGTCGGCACAGGCGATCAGCAGCGAAAGGCACATGCAAAGTGCAAGCGCCAGGCAAAGCAAGCGTTTAAATGCGTTCATTGTGTCTCTCCTTGTTATGTTTTCGCTCACGCGCACGGGCGTGAAGATACAGTTTCATTATACACGATGTAGAAAAATCTGTCAAGACTTTTTTGCTCTTCAGGCGGGATTTTCGTCGGTGACACAGACCGTTCCGCGCGCGTCGGGATCGTCCGAAATGATCTCGCCCACGGCAGGCACACGGATGCAGCCGGCGGCGGGATTTTTGATGCTGACGATGGGAGCGGTCAGCGTTGCCTCGACCTCGGATTTTTCAAAGGCAAGGTCGGTGTCGATCATCTCGCAGTCAACAAGGCGCAGCGAGCGGCAATAGCAAAGCGGCTGCGTGCCGATGATGCGGCAGCGCTCGAAGGTGACGTTCTCGCAATAC
>JAFTME010000001.1 GCA_017452545.1 Clostridia bacterium
GACATAGCTGAGAATATATTGCTTATTGTAAATTCCGTTTTTGAAGATAACAATGATGTGGATTTCAGTGAATTCTTTTCAATTCTGTGTAGTAATAGCGGCTTTTCAAAATGCAACAGTTATTTGAAACATCAAATAAAGCTTCACCTATCGGGCTTTATCCTAAAATTGCAAAGCGGAAAAACAATTAGGATTGATGGATATAAGCTGCTCCCCGATTGGCTTGATGAATCAGAAAAACATTTTCTGAGAACTACGTCAACGTATATTGGACGTGAATCTATATCAAGCAGCCTTTATGAGAAATATAAGAATATCGATAAATTTATCCAATCATATTCTGTTCAACAGTTTACCAATGCTGATCTTGTGGAGATGATGGCGGAAGAAAAGTTGGTTGGCAAGATGCACGCTGAAATGCAGGGCAAGATTTTATCCAAGATAATCAAAGGTGAGAAATTTTCACAAACTACGCCCGGAAAGAAAAGCAAACTTGAGAAAATCAAGGTTTCTACCGATGATGGTATCAAATCGTTGGTTGAGGTAGCCAGCGGTGGTGCAGGTATTGCAGCGGATGTGATGGATGAGATTAGTAACAACATAAGCAAATCTGAAATCAGTTGGTTTAGTGAACAAACTTCCATAGACATCAGTAAATTATCACAAGATTATACAGAGGATGCACCGCAGGTAGCAAAGACAATAAAGAAGGAAATTAAACCTCATATTGCAAAATGGCGTTCCGCAGAGCAGCAATGTATTGACATCGAAAAATACTTTGGTAATACAGCTACCGATGTTAGTAAGCAAAATGTAGGATATGATATTGAGAGCACTACCCCCGATGGATGTAAACGATATATAGAAGTTAAATCCATCACAGAAGATGGCAGCTTCTCAATAACAAATAACGAATATACTGCCGCACACCAGTACGGCGAACAGTATTATTTGTGTTTGCTTATCCAAAGCGCTCAAAATACACAAGCCATATATGTTCAAAATCCTCTTGAAACGTTAAAATTTGAGAAGCGGATAAGACAGTGGGAATGGTATTGTGATACATATTCGGGCGAATCGTTTATTTTTGAAAACTGATATTTCTTGTTTTAATAGCAAAGGAGAACATTATGAGAAATAGCGAATTAAAACAGTTAATAAATATGGCATACGAAATGGCAGAATCTATGTATCAAACGCCATATGGTCAATATTTTGCCCAAAAAGGTGTGAAACCGTTCAAGGATCTTCTTATGCTCGATTTAGTAAAATATGTTTCCTATTTAGGCAATGTAAAAGGCATTGCCACAGAACGTGAAGTTGTTCTGTTTAAGGATTGTTACATAGATCCAAATAGCTATATTGGAATAAGGCAGGCACAAGCAGCCCTTGATAGCAATTTGGAGGGCAATAATTTTGATAGTACAATCCCATTTTTGTTATCAGCATATCTGCTAATTGATATAGAAATGTATAATCAAGGCGCAGATAAAAAAGGAACGGCGAGCAGGTTGTATGTTGATTTGTTCAAGGATATTGGTGTTTTCTTCCTCGAATTTAATAATGATATCAACCCCAAAGAGTTGTGTGCGGTTCAGCAATATACTTCAATGTTGGAGGAAGCTCGAAATAATAAACTCTCAGGAGTTATCGACGAAGAGTTTTTGGTGAAAGAAAAAACGGACGAGCAGCCACAAGATGAAGAAGAGGACGATGATGATAATCTCGATTCAGAAGAAACACCGACGCAGACAAGCAATAAATATGACCGAACTTTTGCTATAGGTACTAAAGGCGAAGGCAAAAAAGATAAATTATTAAGAAGCTTTGATGTTCTTAAAAACGATTTTCACAAGAACGAAATTAGCATCGCTGAAACTGTGGCAAGAATGTTTGAAATTGATGTTGACACTGCTGTGGATATGTGGACATATCTGCTTTCAAGGTATGAAAAAGAGTCACAATCCGAAGATGCTTGGTATTTGACGGGTGGAATTATCAGCAAGGGTTCAATGGTCATTGGTTATGAAGAAATGGATAATATCATTTTGAATAATCCAACCTTAAAGCATACTCTTTTTTACCGTTCCGGTAGCTGGTTGCATATCAGCGTTAGAGAAATTATCAGAAGAAGAATTGAGAACGAGGAATTGGCTCTCGCTGATGAATTGCTACAAATGGTATATGATAATCCTAACAAAAGAGATTCTTGGTATGAGATTATGAGCAACGTAATGCCGAGCTTCAAAGAAATATCAAGTGATGCCTATGATCTTCTTGAACTATGGTGCGATAAAGTTGAAGATACCGAGGAGCGAGCAAAGTTGATCCTTCAGTTGACAGAGTATGTTGATTAAAATCAAGAGGGAGAATAGTCACAATAATGGGATTTTTAAAAGGCGGCGGTGGATTTGATTGGAACGGAAACGGAAAGAAAGATCACTTCGATCGTTTTATGGATATGAAAGTATGTGGCGGCAGTAAGTCTGATAACACGCCAGATTCATCGTCAAAGAAAAAAACTAATGATGAGGAACTAAAAGAAATATCTATGGGCGGCAAACCGTTATACGATGCAACCAAAGACAGTAACGGAGTTACAATTCTAAAATGCCTATTGGTGACCGCGTTGTGCATCGGTGGCATAGCTTTGCCCGTTGCTGCCGATATGGGAACACTTGGAACTCTGCTTTGCATTTTTGGTGGGCTTGGATTGAGTGTTTTGATATTGAAAAATGTATAACTAAAAAGGAAGTGATACAATGAGCTTTAGAGAATCTGAAATTAGAAACAAGCCTTTGTTTGCTTCTATGAAACGTGCAAGAGAAGCGTTACTTAAACCACACAATAACACCTGTAGCGTTGATGACTTTTTTGCATACTTGGAAAACAATTACGCTGCTGAAAAGGATTATATTGAATTTGTCACTTTCTATGATTATGTTAATCAAGCGGATGGATTTCACTATAACATTGCTTACATATATACCGCTCCCTCATTGAAAGTTAGAGATTTAATTTTTGCGCAAAGAGAGCAAATAACCAAGGATACGGGTTGGTATCCAATGGTTTCGGGATCACGCGCCAATTTTACTACTTTTAAAGTTGCAGATTCTTACAAGTATTGGAACATAGCAACGCACAAACCGCCCTACGTTCATTTAGGGAAGCCATTATCTATCAGAAATGTTGCGGAAGATATATCTTCTACGGCAATACTATTGTGTTGTGAAAATGGTAATATCCTTTTGGATACAGGATTTGGTATAGAGCGCGAAGTTATAGAATTATTGGATTTTGTTTTTCTCTCGCATTTTCATAAAGATCATTCGGCGGGAATATTCAATCTTCTTAAAGAAAAAGAAATCCCCGTTGTTTTATCAGACATTACTTTAGGATACTTATTAAATCTAAAGAGCATTGATGACGATGACAAGAAACTTTTGCTTAAAAACGCGGTGTTGATAGAATCCATTAAGAATCGCTCTTATATATGTAATACCATAGAGTTCTTTAATAGCTATCACTGCCCGGGCGCATATGGTTTAAAGTACAAATATTATAACGATACTTTGATTTATCCCGGAGATTTGTGTTTAACAAACGGTTTCTTTGAATATTCAAATACATTAAAAGAAGTTATCGGTGACAATAACGGTAATGTTTCGATAATTACGGACTGCGCGTTGGTTCCTCGCGGTGATTTTGCAATAACAGATCGCAATGTGGATGCTATATTCGATGAAGTTGTTAAATCGCACAATAACCCCATCTTTGTTAGCCGAAGCTCAGAAACCTTATTCAACATTTATATGTGCCTCTTTAAATTGTCAATAGACAAGCATATGGATTGGCTCTTTGTTGTAACTGACGAGTTGTTCGATATGTTAAAAAACATATTGAGAACTTGGTTAATGTCTAAACACGAAGGAGATTTATTTGTCAAGCACATTGTAAAGAAGTCAAGTATAAATTATGCTGAAACACAACGGCTATATACAATGTCCACTTCTGAGCAGTTTGCAGAATATAAAGATAAAAAGTTGGTATTTCTCTTGACACAAGGGGAAATAGATAAAGCCGTCGAAATCTTTAATGCTCACGAGATGGATTTGTATATCACGGGACCTTTAGCAGCATCTAAGGAATTGCAGGAACGTATGTTAAGTTGCAATTTTGCTAATATACACAACTTGATGTCGCCCGATTGGAGTTTCCACTCCGATAAAGACGCTATTGTTGATTTTATAAATAATTGCGAGAAAGATAATATTAAATTTTTCTTATTCCACGCATTTCCTAAAGTGTTGAAAAAGTTCTCTAACGAGTTTTGTGACGAGAAAAAAGCTAATATTGAAATAGTGTCTAAGACAGAAAGCAAGTTATAATTATTACATCTATGCTCAAGTTATTTAGCACGTAAACTGTTCATCATAGGAGTTCATTATGATAAAATTCTTAAAGGAGCATTATATTCTTTCAATAATATTTGTAATAAGCATTCTGCTTATGATAAAAAGTTCTTCAATACCATATTTCATTGAACCGCCCACATTTGTTTCGTTCATTTTTGATTCGCCTAAAAGTGAATTTTGGAAAGGGATATTTCAGTTTGTAGATATATTCGCATCCGCTTACGTCACAAGTTTAATTTTCTATGTTATGGTGGATTATATCCCATCTAAACAAAGGGAGAAACAATCGAAGCAAATTGTTGATGCTAAGTTAGTAAGTATTTATTCGTATCTTAGCGAATTTTTGTCTATGATAGATTACTCTGCGGAGATTGCTAACACCTCTGATAATCTTGATGAAGTAGTATTCAACAACGAAATGGTTAATTGCAAACATACAACATTAAAAAATGGGATAGAACATTCTACAATTACTTATTCATATACCTTATTAAAGGATTGTAATAAATATAAGGATTTGATATTGGATTCAGCAAGAAGTTTATCGGGCGTACTTAGTTTTTCATATTGCGACTCTGAAATAATTGATGTGATTTCAGAAATTCAATTGATTGATCTATTTCAAATCATTCCTCCCGCAAATGAATATTACCTTAATACCCAAAATATTGCCCCGGCTTGTATTGGGACTAATGAGGATTGTAAAAAACTTAAAAGTTTAAAAGATAAATTAGGTAAACATATTAGTATTAGGTGGGATTATCAAAATCACAGTATTTCCGAAGAAGAACTCGCTGAATCAATGGAAAAGCAAGTAAAAACACTTATGGAGAATCCGGAAATTGTTAAGCTTATCATTGAAAATCTTAAAGGAAATCTATAAAGCGGATTATTAAATTTGAAAACAAGGAGATAGGGAGATGACAGTAGCAGAATTCAAAAAGAATTATATCAATCACTATTTACTTTTAGAAAAAGACTTTCAGTTAACTACTGAATACGTAACACTATCAGAAGATAACTATAATACTTATTCTGTGTCTTATCTAAAACTCTTGCTCACAATTGGTAGTGAAATTGACGTGATGCTTGAATTTTTAGCAAAGTTATACGATCCTACCACAAAAGAAACAGGTTTTGGTTGTTCCAAGGTTCTTTTGAAAAACGAACCGGATATTAGAGCCTTAGAGATAAAATTGAGGAACGAGGAACTCTTAATCAAGCCGTGGGATTGCAAAACCATTCCTGAGTGGTGGACGGCATACAATGAAATTAAGCATAATCGTTATGAACCTGCGGCAAAATTCGATCCAAGTCGCAAGTATTATCAATATGCAAATTTGAAGAATGTAATAAGCGCTTTGGCTGCGCTATTGTCATTGGAATTGTATGCTTATAGAATTATAGCCACACAGAACAGTGAAAAACTATTTGTGCCGACCATAAGATCTATATTTACAGTTCAAAATTCGTATTGGAAGGATATTGGTTTTGGTAACGGAAGTGTTTTCATTGATGGTTGTTTATACATAAATGACTAATAGCTATTTAAAAGAGAATATACGAAAAAACGCCACCTTAGACTTTCATCTAAGATGGCGTTTTTCTGTTCGTATCAGAGCGAAACCTTTACGGCGAAGCCGCCGCTAAAGAAGTAGGTGTTCGTCCAATACACGTTTGGTGGAGCATAGGGGACTCGAACCCCTGACCCCGACACTGCCAGTGTCGTGCGCTCCCAGCTGCGCTAATGCCCCATACAAGGAAAGCAGCCTGGGACTCAAGCTGCTCTCGTTGTTGGCGGAGAAGGAGAGATTCGAACTCTCGAACCGCTTTTAACGGTTACACGATTTCCAGTCGTGCGCCCTCGACCAACTAGGCGACTTCTCCAAAGTATATAGGCGTCTTGCGGCTTTCCGCACCGACTCCAATATAATACCACAAACGTCTCTTTTTGTCAATACTTTTTCTCAAAAAATTCAAAGTTTTTTTGAGAAAAATGCCGCCCCGATGGAGAAAGTGCTCGCATCACCTTTTCCATCGGGGCATTTGGCTTTCTTTGCGCGATCCCACGCGGCATCAGGCTGATCGGTCAAAGGTCAGCACAGCCGCACGCGGGGGCGCTCCGCATCAGAACTTCACAAGGATGGTCTGAACGGCATAGGGCTCGACGGTTGCCTTGACGGCATTGCCATCAATCGTTGCGTCGCCGACGATCGTTTCATTCAGATCAGCCAGGTAAGCGGCTGTGGGAGTCTTGGCGAAGGTCAAAGAATACGCCGCACCCTTACCACTACCGTCAGACAGACGGATCATCAGACCGTCAAAGTCCTCAGGCGTCTTGACTGCGCTGACGTGAACGTCGCCGTCCACCGTGAGAAGACTACCGCACATGGGCAGCGTTCCCTTTCCGCTTCTCGCGGAGCAGGCAGAGATGGGATGGATAAACTGAGCAGCCGCACGGAACAGCGTGTCGTTTTGTACGTTTGCAACAACGCCGACGCCGATGCGGATGTTATGCACGCCGTATTCCGGATACGGATCGGGCTCGTAGGAGCCGCGGATCAGATCAAGAGAGATGCTGTTCTGCGCGCCGCGGAAGCCGTACTTGGTATCGGAAACGAGCATCAGCGCTGCCTGATCCTCGCCGTCTGCATGGATCGCAGCAGCGAAGGAGTTGGCAGGAACGTCGTGCTCGATGGCGGGACGATCAAGAGTACCGAAGGGAACGTCATAACGATACGCCTCGGTTGCATAACCAACGGGAAGAATAAAGTTGACCTGCGGGATATAGGTTGCGTGCGTGCCGATCTCGTGAAAGTCCACCGTGGTATCGAAATCCAGCGTGGAGCTGTTCTCGTTGAGGTAGATGCTGACCGACATCTTGGAGCGCTCGCCAAAGGCGAGGTCGTAGCGGATCCACTTGCGGATACCGCCGAGATTGATATCATACACACGGATACGGCAGGTTTCGTTAAGGTTCTGAACGGTCATGTAATCACCGACGCGCCAGGAGGCCATGCCGTGAACGGTATTTTCCTTGATCAGGCGGTAGGAGCAAGCCGGCAGAGCGACCATATCCTCGCCCGTCTTCTTATCGATCAGCGAGATCAGCTGCATGGTGCTGTGATCAAAGACAGCCTTGATGCAGTTGTTTTCCATCACCAGGTCTGCGTCGCTGTAGCCGTCGTAGCGGTCATCCCAGTTGCGATGTGCCTCGTTGCTGAGAATGGAGCGCTCGTCCAGCGTGTAGGTCGCATAGCCCATGGCGGGAACCTTGACCATAATGGCAAACTGCTTGAACATATGACCCCAGTAATGAGAGCCGCCGTTGAGCAGCTTATAGGTGGTCTCCTCGCCTGCTGCGCTTGCAAAAACAGCGCGACCGGCATCGTAGTTCCAGTCCCAAACTGTCAGATCGCAAACGCCCTCATAGTCGTACTGGGTGGTATTGAACAGGTGGAAGATTCTCTTCTTACCCAAGCCGCGCTCGGTTCTGGGCATACCGTAGTGAGCACCCTGACCGACCATGTAGCCAACGCCGCCGCCCTCGGAGGTCGAGTCGCCCTCGATGGCGGGAGCGATTGCGGAGGTATCGATCGCCTCTGCCATGGTGCGCATTGCGCAGTTCGCGTTGGTGCCGATAGCAGCCATTGCTCGCTGGAACTGACCCATTGCATACTCGCGCGTGTCAATGACACCCGAGCCAGGCAGAATATCGTGGAAGTGATTGAACAGGATCTGCTCCCAAGCAGTCTCGAAGCTCTTGTTGTAGCGAGGGCCGCCGCCAAGCTGGTTGGCAGCTGCACCCAGCATCTCGGACTCGTAGATACGGTCCTCGCCGATGCGGTTCGCCATCTTGATGCGGGACTGGGAGGTATAGCAGCCGGTAAAGACGAAGTTCATCTCACCCTCGCGCACGGGCAGGCCGTCCTTCTGCGGCTCAAGCTCGTGGAAGAAAGCGGAATAGGTACTGAAGTCGATGGTCGGCATGATGGGCCACTTGGAGATGGCGATGATGCGATCCACGTCACGTCTGGTAGGGCCGCCGCCATGGTCACCTACACCGTAAACAAACAGGAAGGAGGTAATATGATTCTTCTCGCAAAGCTGCGGAACCTTGTGGAAGGAATACTCATCCACAACGCCATTGTACCAGTTGGGATCTCTCCATGTCAACAGCTCCGCACCGCTTCTGGATCTCCAACGGTATGCGGACTCGTTGGTAGGATCGTTATTACCGCGGCAATGATAGTAATACTTTACACCGCCCTTGCGGCAAATCTCGGGAACGGAGATGTTATGGCCGAAGGTATCGGGCTCAAAATCCAGCTCCAGCGAGGTGGGATCAAGGTCAAGCAGCTTGGACAGGTAGCGCTTGGTGTAAAGAATATGACGGGCGAGCGACTCGCCGTTGGGCATATTCTTGTCGGTTTCAACCCACGTAGAGGCGGAAACCTCCCAGCGGCCCTCCTTGACGTACTTTTTGATCTCGGGCAGCATTTCGGGAGCAAACTGCTCAATGATCTCGTACGTGGAAGCCTGCGACTGCGCGAAGGTAAAGTCGGGATATTCGCGCATCAGGTCAAGCACGGTGCGGAAGGTATCGACCGTAACCGCAGCGGTCTCCTGATAGCCCCACATCCAGTTCATATCGATGTGGGCATGAGAAATGCAGTGAACGTGATAAGCCTTGGCGACATCGGACAGCGGCATAAGCAGCTGCTCTGCCTCATCACAGGCTGCCGTTGTCAGCACGCCGTCGCGTGCGAGTGCCTCGCGCAGATAATCTGCTGCCTTTTCGACGGTCTCGTCGTAGACATGACCTTTTGCCGTAGAAAGCTCTGCTGCAAACTTGAGCTCGCTGATCACGCGCGCCGTTGCCGCAGACTGCGACCGTTTGCCCTCAAGGAAGGCAATCTCATCATAAAGCGTCATACAAAACCTCCTCATTTTCATAGAAGTCAGTGGAATTAAGAGAGCGCCAAGCATCGGCCCTCCTTGTGACAATTATATCAAATCATAGTTGAAATTGCAATACTTTTTCAAAAAAACATTGTTATTTTTTGTAAGGAAAAGATACCCCACAGCACATATGCACTGTGGGGTATCTTCCTTATAGCATGATCGGTCGATCAATCGTATTTGGACATGACAGCCTCAACGATATCGTCGATCGTCGTCTGCATAGAGCTTTCCTTGGAAGCCCAAGCGGAGGCAAATGCATCGGACCTCTGGTTGCAAAGGTCACGCAGCATTGCGCCGGTTTCACCGATATAGAGATAACCCATATCATAACGCAGCGTTGCGATGATGATATCCAGAGAAACCTGAGACTCGTCGTCACGGCTGACAACACCCTTAAGGTTGATGTCATAGTAAGCGGGCGTCAGAATGTTCTTGGATGCAGCACCCAGAGAGTCGATGATGTAGCTGGTTCTCTCCGCATCCTCGTTGGTCAGCGGAATGACGAGTACGGCAGCAACGTTGGGGTTAACGGTATGGTGGTAGCCGTCCTGATATTCATCATACAGAGGCATGGGCAGAATACCGAAGTTGTACTCACTCGCGCGCATATCCTCGGCAGAGTGCAGCTCGCCGTAGTAGAACAGAGCCTGATTGCTCATAAACATATTCCACATGACCTCCTCACTCTGTCCGTGGGAGGTTACGTTGTAGGACAGCTGCTCGTCAAACAGCAGCTCAGCCGCTGCCTCAAGAACGTCGATCGCCTCGACACAGTTGAGCGTCAGCTCGGGAACGCCATCAACGACCTGTGCATAAGGAACGCCGCAACCGATCTCCATCGCGCAAAGAACGTCGGAGAAATAAACCATACCGTACTTATCCTGGTCATCGTACATATCGTTGGCATCCAGGTCCTCAGAAACGTCGGATGCCATCATGACCATCTCCTCAACCGTCCAGGCATTGCTCGTAACAAGATCATAGGGGCTTTCCAGACCCTCGTCAGACAGCATCTCCTTGTTGAAGATGATAACGGCGATACATCTCTTGTACATAGTACCGATATCACCGGTCAGACAGAAGTTCATATCCATCAGAGCCAGGTCATTGAGGATGTTGGGATCCCACCAGGGAGCCTCAAGGTCGATGTTACCGTAGCCGTTGATCTCCTGCAGCAGGCCCTGCTGAACCATGGAGATGTGGTTGAGCATGGTTACGTTTGCGATATCAAATGCCTTCTCACCGGTCGAGATCGCAGTCTTGAGCTCCGCGGGATCCGCATAGGACTGACCGCAGAACCAACCGATGGTAACGTCCAACTCCTCCTCTACCTGGGAGGTTCTCTTAAATACGGCGTCGTTGATACGGTCAGAGGTGATCTCACCGGCGTTCTGCCAGTCGAAATCCTTCCAGACAAAAATATCCTCGGGATATGCGTAAACGGTAAACTCGCCGCCTGCGGTGTAGCCCTCGGGAATGCTCGCCTTGTAAACGATCTCACCCTCGTCGTCACCGTCGCCTTCGTTGCCCTCGCCCTCGCCGTCACCCTCAACAGGAACGTCGGGATCGTCCGGCTGCTCCTCGGTGTCGTCTGCGCAAGCGCAGAATACGCTGAGCATCATGAGCAGAGCAAGAAGCAAGGAAAGCAATCTTAAAGTAGTGTTTTTCATATGCTTTATCCTTTCTGTTTTCAGTACGGCACCTATTTGTATACAAACAAACGCCTTACCGATTTGATAGTAGCATCATTATATCAAAAGATTCAGGCAAAATCAAGAGGGATTGGCATCTTTTTTTGATATCACGGCAACGATTTTTCCGGCGGTCGGATAAAAAGCGACCTCCCGAAGCCGCAGTGCCCCGGGAGGTCATTATTTTTATGCTCTTATGCAATCAATATCAGTTGTACTTAGAAAGAACAGCATCAACGATATCGTCGATCTTGGTCTGCATTGCGCCCTCCTGAGAAGCCCAAGAGGATGCAAACGCATCGGATCTCTGGTTGCAAAGGTCACGCAGCAGCTTGCCTGCCTCTGCGATGTACAGATAACCCATGTCGTAACGCAGCGTGGAGATTGCGATATCCAGAGAGATCTGAGACTCGTCATCACGGCTGACAACACCCTTAAGGTTGATGTCATAGTAAGCGGGCGTCAGAATGTTCTTGGATGCAGCACCCAGAGAGTCGATGATGTAGCCGGTTCTCTCCGCATCCTCGTTGGTCAGCGGAATAACAAGCACAGCAGCAACGTTGGGGTTAACGGTGTGGTGGTAGTCCTCCTGGTACTCATCGTACAGAGGCATGGGCAGAATACCGAAGTTGTACTCACTTGCACGCATATCCTCGGCAGAGTGCAGCTCACCGTAGTAGAACAGAGCCTGGTTGCTCATGAACATGTTCCAAGCGGTCTCCTCGTTCTGGCCGTTTGCAGACCAGCTGTAGGACAGCTCCTGGTCGTACAGCAGCTCGGCAGCAGCCTCCATAACGTCGATCGTCTCAACACTGTTGAGAGTCAGCTCGGGAATACCGTCAACAACAGTTGCGAAGGGAACGCCGCAGCCGATCTCCATTGCGCACATAACGTCGGAGAAGTAAACCATACCGTACTTATCCTGGTCGTCAAACATATCGTTGGCATCCAGGTCCTCGGAAACGTCGGATGCCATCATGACCATCTGCTCAACCGTCCATTCCTTGTTCTGAACGAGCTCGTAGGGGCTCTCCAGACCTTCGTCAACAAGCATTTCCTTGTTGAAGATGATAACGGCGATGGATCTCTTGTACATAGTACCGATATCACCGGTCAGACAGAAGTTCATATCCATCAGAGCCAGGTCATTAAGGATGTTGGGATCCCACCAGGGAGCCTCAAGGTCGATGTTACCGTAGCCGTTGATCTCCTGCAGCAGACCCTGCTGAACCATGGAGATGTGGTTGAGCATGGTTACGTTTGCAATATCAAACGCCTTCTCACCGGTAGAGATCGCGGTCTTCAGCTCGGTAGGATCGCCGTAGCTCTGGCCGCAGAACCAACCGATGGTTACGTCCAGCTCCTCCTCTACCTGGGAGGTTCTCTTAAATACGGCGTCGTTGATACGGTCAGAGGTGATCTCACCGGCGTTCTGCCAGTCGAAATCCTTCCAGACGAAAACGTCCTCGGGGTATGCGTAAACGGTAAACTCACCGCCTGCGGTATAGCCCTCGGGAATGCTCGCCTTGTAAACAATCTCGCCGTCCTCGTCATCGCCGCCCTCGTCCTCGTCGTCGCCATCCTCCGCGGGGGCATCGGGATCGTCCGGCTGCTCCTCGGTATCATCTGCGCAAGCGCAGAATACGCTGAGCATCATGAGCAGAGCAAGAAGCAAGGAGAGCAGTCTTAAAGTAGTGTTCTTCATATGCTTTGTCCTTTCTGTTTTCGGTGCGGCAGCCTCTGACAGAAGCAATCCGGCACCGTTGATAGGTATTAACATTATAGCAAAAATTCTTACTAAAATCAAGAGCTTTTTCAAATCTTTACAAAGGCGATTTTCCCTATTCGTCATTTTGCCGACAACTTTAGTCAAAGTAAGCAACGCATTTCGCTCATAAAGCAAGAAGAAAAAGCGCAAAAGCAAGGATTTTCGCCTCTCTTTTGCGCATTTTTCATATATTGCCGGTATTTTTATCGAAACAGCACCACGAGCAAATTCGTCATTATGCACAACCGTTTCGTCAAAAGAAACAATCATTCCATCTGCCACGCATGCTGCAGCGCATAGCGGATCTGGTCGCTGCCGTAGCCGTAACGCATCAAAAAATCGGTCAGCTTTCGCTTTTCCTGTATATCCGTCGGCGGTACGGGGCTTTTTTTACGCGCAGCGCAAGCGCAGCGCTCGTAAAAGTCCTCCTCGCTCAGCACTTCCCTCGCCTGCTCCACGGCATCTGCATCATAGCCGCGGTGACGAAGATCGTCGAGAATACGACGCATGCCCCAGCCCTTGTCAAGCGAACGCTGCGCCACGCGACAAGCATCGCTTGCCTCGCGCAGATAGCCCTTATCGGCAAGGCGGGCAACCGCCTGCGTCGCAACGCGAGCGGTAAAGCCGCGCGCACGCAGCTTTTGCTCCAAAGATCGCGCAGAATTGGCACCGTAGCCAAGCATGGAAACGGCGCGACGCATCGCCTCTGTCAGCTGCGAGGCGTGCAAGAGCGCATCGTATGCGTTGGGCGAGATGCTGCCCTTCGCGATGCCGAGATCCGCAAACAGCTCGGTCGAAACGGCAAGCAGCTGCCGTTCGCGCAGCCCGCGCGCAGTGTCGCAAAGTTCCAGCGACACACCGATGCGTTCACCGTCCTGCGAGGCTCGCAGTGATATCACCGCCATTTGCAATCCACCGACCTCGGCAGCTGCGCCCTGCTCCTGCGGAGTTCCCTCCTGCAGCGCCGTCGCCATAGCGATAACGCCGTCCTTATCCAATACTGTCATATGCTCCTCCGATCGGTATGCCGCAGCGCATCGCTGCGTTCACGGGCAACACCTGTCAGCCGAGATCGCCGTCGCCGTCCAGCAAGTCGATGGTGAACTCGTCCTCGTCCTCCTTGCCTGCCTCGGCTTCCTCTTCATTGCAGGAAAGCAGGCTCTGATTGCGTTCGCTGACGGCGCGGATCTGATTTTCCAGCTCCTTCATCAGCGTCGGGTTTGCCTGCAGCAGCTTGCGACAGTTTTCCTTACCCTGCGCCATGCGCTCGCCGCGATACGAGAACCAAGAGCCGCTCTTTTGAATCAGCTCCAGACGAACCGCCAGGTCAAAGATCTCGCTCTCCTGCGAGATGCCCTGTCCGAAGATCAGGTCAAACTCGGTGAAGCGGAAGGGGGGCGCCAGCTTATTTTTGACGACCTTGCAGCGCACACGGTTACCGTAGGGCGTGTCGCCGTCCTTGAGCTGCTCCAGCTTACGAACATCGATACGAACGGAGGAATAGAATTTCAGCGCGCGTCCGCCGGGCGTGGTCTCGGGGTTACCGTACATGACGCCGACCTTTTCACGCAGCTGGTTGATAAAGATGACCGTCGCGTGTGATTTGGACACAACGCCTGCCAGCTTTCTCATCGCTTGCGACATCAGTCGAGCCTGCACGCCGACCGTTGCCGCGCCCATGTCACCCTCGATCTCCTGTCTGGGAGTCAGTGCCGCAACCGAGTCCACAACGACCACGTCGATCGCGCCCGTGCGACACAGCGCCTCGGTGATCTCCAACGCGTCCTCACCGCAATCGGGCTGCGACACGAGCAAGGAATCAATATCAACACCCAGTGCTTTTGCGTAGGAGGGGTCAAGCGCGTGCTCTACGTCGATAAATGCGGCCTCGCCGCCCATCTTCTGTGCCTCGGCAACGATATGCAGTGCTACCGTAGTCTTACCGGAGGACTCGGGACCAAAGATCTCAACGATACGACCGCGCGGAACCCCCCCGATACCCAGAGCGAGATCCAAGCCAAGAGAGCCCGTGGGAATGTGCTGGACCTCCATATTGGCGTTGGCGCCCAGCTTCATGATCGAGCCTGCGCCGAACTCGCGCTCGATCTGCGCCATTGCGGTCTTGATCGCCTTTGCGCGCTCTTCCTTATCGGACAGTACGCTGACTGCCTGTGTCGTTCCCTTTTTGCTGCTTGCCATAATCGTGATCCTTTCTGCTATTGGTCGTCGATATCCGACACCATGATTGATATGATGGTATCATTATACCGCATTCGGAAGGATTTGTCAATAGGAAAATTCCAAAAATAGAATATATTTTTAAAATATTTTTTCTTAAATTCCATTTTTGGATTTCGTAAAGCAAAATAAATGAACATTTTGTTAATTAAAGGTTAATAAAAAAGAAAGAGGCGCACCGGAGTGCGCCTCTGCGATCAATATTCCGTCAAGCATTTTTCGCTGATGTACATCTGCACCGTGCGTCGCTTTCCGCCGCGCTCGATCACAAGCGAAACGTTATCGCCCTCGCGCGCGTCCAGCATGGCGTCGATCACGTGATGCTGCGCCGTGATCTGCTTGGTCTTACCAGCCACGGTGATGGAGATCAGTCGATCCTCCTCGAGAAGAAGACCGGTGGCAAGCGTATCCTCCTCGACTGCCTTGATACGAATGACCTGGCTGACGCTGACCATCCCCGTTTCCTCGTCGTAAAGCAGCGAGGACTCGGCGCTGTACACAGTAACGCCGATGATGGGACGGATAACGGAGGTACAATCCTTACCGTAGCAATGATCAATAATATTATCCACGGCCGCTCTTGCCTGTGCCGTCGGCAGCGCAAAGCCGATGTTTTCAACGTCGCTCGCCGTAATCTTGGCATTGACAATACCGATCAGCTCGCCCTCGGCGTTGAACAGGCCGCCGCCCGAGTTACCGGGGTTGACGGGTGTATCCACGCGAATAACGCGGAAGGATACGGGCGTTTGGTTGTCCGCGCCTGTCATATTCAGATACTCGGACGCCACACTGATGATACCCGCCGTGACCGCAATACCGCCGCCCTCGGGATTACCGACGGCGATCGCCGTCTCACCCGGGCGAACGAGATCGGAATCCGCAACGGTGACCGCCGTCGCACAGGAATTTTTAAGAATGTCGCTCTGATCCACGTGCAGCACGGCAAGATCGTAATTCATCGAGCCGCCAACGTAGGTCGCAGGAATGGCATACTGCTCGCCCTCCATGCCGCACAGATACAGCGTGATCTTATGGCTGATGCCGTTTTCGCCCTTGCTGTCGGCGTCATAAACTACGTGATAATTGGTAATAACAAAGGCAGAGCCGTCCTCCTCCAGGCGATAGATCACGCCCGAGCCGGCAGAGGAATAGGTATAATCCTGCGTTTGCTGCTGTTGTCCCCACCAGCCGCCGACCGTCATGGTTGCGGTAAATTCCGCGTGCACGCTGACCGTACTGCGAATGGCGCGGGAGGCTGCCAGCGAGACGTCCTCGCCGCCCTCGACCTCGATCACCGTGTGATAGACGCGATCCGGCTCCTCGGAATCCACGCCGTCCTTGCCATCCTTGCCGTCCTCACCGTCAACGCCGTCGACGCCATCGACACCATCCTTTCCGTCCTGACCGTCGACACCATCCTTTCCGTCCTTGCCATCCTCGCCGTCCTGACCGTCCGCGCCCTTGAGTGACTCCAGCCACTCCTCCTCGCTTCCGGTAAAGCCATGCTTTTGTGCGATCTCATAGGCACTCAATCCATCCTCACCGGCAAGAGCGCCGCAGGCTGTCATGGGCAACGTCAGCACGAGCGCCAGCAAGAGGCAGGTAATTTGTTTTCCGATACCGTTCCGTTTCATATGCAAGCTCCTTTGTTCTGTAGTCTTATTACGTATTACGAAGCGCCGCGCCCCGGCGCAACGCATTTTCAATGTTTTATAGCATCATCTTACCACGCATCGGTGACCTATGTGTGAAGAAATGAAAAATAATCTTGAAATTTTCCGGAGCGAGGTCGTCATTTTTTCGGCACGCTCTTGCATCTGCCGTCACTTTGTGCTATACTTATCATGGTAAAACACGTCGAAGAAAGGAAGCGTTGTCATGTCAAAGGATCTGAGCACCGTATCGGGTGGAGCACAGCCGCCCGCGAAATGGAACCGCAGCGAGGTCAGTCGCTACCTGATCCCCATATTGAAATACTGCGACGCCGCAGCAGGTGACGCCACCGAGGCGGAGGTCGCTGCTGCCGAGAACACGGCACGTGCCGCCATTCTTTCGGCACCCACCGCTTACGGAGAGCTGCTTCGCGTATACCGCAAGGGCTCCGATGCTGCGATCGATCAATGGTTCGGCGGCATTGACTGTGACGACGAGCTGCTGCGAGACGCCTTTATCTATATTGAAGAAACGCTTCATCCGGGCAGTACCGCGCAAAAGACAACGGCAGCGACACAGCCACAGGCTGCGCCCGCCGCGCAAGATTACCGTTTGGAATCGGTATTCCGTTCGCTCTGCCGCATCAGCGAGGGAGGAACGAGCATCAATCTGCTCGCCCCCTTCGAGGAATACTATTACTGCGACGCCACGCGTTGCGAGGATTACGAATACCGCCGCGTACTGATCGCCGACCAATGCCGCACGCTGCTGCAGCAATATCTCAACCACTATTTGCGCATTCTTGATTGGTACCGTACCAACATCACGCCGCCCGAGGACAGCACCTCGCTCTCAAGCGACCCTGCCCTGCGCCCCGAGACGCATCTGTACGCCCATCTGCTGGAAGCCTGGCTTGCCCGTATCGATTATGAAGCGCGCATCGGTGATCAGATCGAGCAGTTCGAATACGAGCGCGGTGGGCTGGGGTGGTTCCATCGCCAGAGAAAGGCGGAGATCGACCACACCATTGCAACACTGCGAGTACAGCAATGCAAGCTGCGGCTGGAGGATGCCACCGAGCGTTACAATGCCTACTGTGCACCGCTCAATCGCAAAAAGGACGCGCTGCAAGTCGAGCTGGACCGTGCGCCGCTGACCGCGTTCGGACGAAAAAAGGAGCTCCGCGCCAAAATTGCGGAGCTGATCGAAAAAATTGAAGCATACCGCGAGCAGGTGGGCATCGACTCCATTTCCGCCGAGTTCACCAGGCTGCAAAAGGCTGCCCGCGGCTGACGTCAGACAGGAGAGAGACCCAATATGATCGCCAATTACCACACACACACCTATCGCTGCCATCATGCGGACGGCAGCGAGCGCGAATACGTAGAGCGCGCCATTCAAAACGGGCTGAAGACGTTCGGTTTTTCCGATCACGTTCCCATGCCCTTCCCCGACGGCCACCAGTCGGGCTTTCGCGTCCGCATTGAGGCGCTGGAGGATTACGTGCGCACCGTCGAACAGCTGCGCGAGGAATACAAGGCCGATATTGACATTCTTCTCGGCTTCGAGGCGGAATATTATCCCGCTCATTTTGAGGATATGCTTGCCTTGATCGGGCAATACGATTATCAGTATCTGCTCATGGGGCAGCATCTGATCGGCAACGAGGAGCGTGCCATCGGTGCGCCGCACGACGATCCTGCTCTGCTCCGCCGTTACGTGGATCAGGTCATCGAGGGGCTTTCCACCGGCAAGTACACCTATCTGTGCCACCCCGACATTCCCAATTTCAAGGGCAGCGATGAGGATTACGAGCGCGAAATGACGCGGCTTTGTCGTGCTTGTCTGACGCTGGACATTCCGCTTGAGATCAATCTTCTCGGCTTGGAGGAGCACCGTCACTATCCCAGCGATCGCTTTTTCCGCATTGTTTCCAAAATACAAAATCCCGTCATTTTAGGCTGCGATGCGCACCATCTGCCAGCCGTTGCCAACCAAGCCATGATCGCCGAGGGAGAGGCGTTTGCCACTCGCTACGGTCTGACCTTACTTGACACCGTTACGCTGCGAAATCCGAAGGCGTAAAAATCAAAAACGAGGGAGAACGTTGGTGCACCTGCGATAAAGCAGGTTATATTGAGAAAGACATGTTCATTTTGAGCATGTCTTTTTTCTTGCATTATTATACCGTTTATGATATAATATCTTTGAAAATCAAAGTAAAACTATACTTTGCCTCAACAAACACTTCGTGGAATATTTTTTTAAATCTGATATAATAAAATCACAAAAGCGCTTTTGAATACTTTTTGGAGGACACTATTATGTCTATTGGTTCAACCATAAAACGCCTGCGTCGCGAGAAGGATATTACGCAGGAACAGCTTGCAGAGTATCTGGGGATCACTTCGCGTGCAATTTCACAATGGGAGTGCGACCGAACTGCTCCCGACATTTCGCAACTCCCCGCGCTATGTCATATATTTGATGTTTCGTCAGATGTTTTGCTCGGAATTGATGTCGAAAAGAATAACGAAGAAATCAAAAAATATTTGGATACAGCGCGGGACTTCTGCCATCGAGGAAAATGGGAGGACTACACTTCTATTCTTCGTGAGGCGAATAAAAAATTCCCGCGTGATTATAAAATTATGCAAACTCTTGCGGATGCTATTGTCAACGAATATTCCAGAAAAGGCATCAAGGAATACGGCGAGGTATTTGATCTTTGCAATCGAATTCTTTCGGAATGTACAGACAATAATATTAGATACAAGGCAATTGAAACACTTGGTATAGCATACGACTATGCAGATAAAAAAGATGAAATGATAAAGCTTGCTAAAGAAATGCCTCGAACCTTTTTCTCATATGAAAACTTTATGGTATATCGCTGGAAAGGAACCGAGGGCTTTAATGAGCGGCAGGAATATATGCATTTTTTAGTTCATGAGTTGTTATCGATGATACATTGTCTCAAAGGTCATTGCGATGATAATGGAAAAATGATATATTCGTGGGAAGAAAGAAAAGAACTAAATCAATTTGAAATAGATCTTCTTGAATGTCTTTACCCAGATGGCGATTATCAACAAAATGCGTATTACGGCGCAACCGCAAGTTATTTCATATTTAAAGATTATTTTAATAAGCAGGACTATGAAAATGCTTGGAATTGGCTTAATAAGTGTGTGGATTATAATGTCCACGCAGACACTTACGATTACGATGCCCCGCATTCAACACCTATACTTCGCGGATTTGCAGATGGTGGAGTAATTATAGAAGCTGCCGGAAACTATTCACAGTCCTTCCTTGATTGGATAACCACCGATGATGAAGTTGCTATTTTACGAACTGACCCACGATATGAAGTGCTTGTCAACCGCTTGAGATCCGCTGCTAAAAAGCCGTAATTCTCGCCCCGCCTCGCGCGGGGCTTCGCTTTTGTGTCCACAAAAGCAGTGCTTGTCAGGAAAAATCGACAGACTTTCGGGACGCACAAATCAAAGGCTCCCTCCGGGAGGGA
>JAFTME010000050.1 GCA_017452545.1 Clostridia bacterium
ACGGGTATGTCCTTCCTTTTTTCAAAAGTTTGTGAAAGGGGTGCAGGGGAAAACTTTTTCCAAAAAGTTTTCCCTGCGGCGAGCGGGATTGGCGGGCGAGGGCGGAGAGAGGCGAGGGAAACTTTTTTTCGTGAGAAAAAAAGATTCCCCCGCACCCCCTCAAAAAAAGCAAAAAAGGAGAAGGGCATAGCCGCCGCCTTGACGGGTATGTCCTCCTTTTTGCCCCAAAGGTTTTTGAAAGGGGTGCAGGGGAAAACTTTTTTCAAAAAGTTTTCCCCTGCTTTCTATTACTTTTTATTCACACTCTTACCACTTCAGCTCAACCTTAACGCCGGCGGGGTTAGATTCGAAGTTGACCAGAGCGGTTCCGCCCAGCGCCTCGACAGCAACGGAGGCGCTGATCGCCTCGCCGTCCACGCTTGCGCTGACCGTAGCCGCCGTCTTGCCACGGGGCAGACGGATGCGCAGCGCCGCCTTCATCGCAGACGGGCCGATCAGCGTAAAGGTCATGCCGTCCTCGCCGAGCGCATAATCCTCAACACGGCCGGAGGCAGCCAGGATGTCGGGCTCCTCGGCAGCATTGACGTCGTACCACAGCGCAACGTCGCCCGGCTGAAGCACGGGATTCTGTACGACCTCCAGCTCATCCGAGAACATATCGATATAGGTGCCGTTAATGGTACGAGCAGCCTCGTACTGCGACTCGTCAAGCGCAGCGCTGACCACGTACGGACCGCGGCGCATCACAAGATCGTTGCCCGGCGTAAATGGCTGCTTTGCAGCCTCCATCAGTGCGGTGAATGCACCGAGGTAGGCATCGCACTTCTCGGGCTCCTTGGCGATCGCGGAGGGATGTACGCCGTGCACGCATACCTGTCCCTTGCCCACGGAGTAAACACCGTCGGCAGGCGTTCTGCCAAGACCCAGACACTCGTACAGATGCTCGGTCGGATTTGCGTAGTCCGCACCCGACTGGTTCCACCATGCGCGAATGTCGTGGAAGGAATCCGAGCCGTCGCCAACGACCATCAGCGTGCCGCCCTCCTGAACCCAGGATGCGATCGCGTTGTGCAGGTCGGGAGAGTCGGGCTTCATAAATTCATAAGACAGCACCAGGGTGCGGTAGCTGTTCAGGTATCCGGCATAACGGCGGACATTATCCAGCTGTACGGGGCGCACGAACAGACCTTGCTTGATCAGCGGCAGCGAAATGCCGTAGAAGGGGCTCCAGAGCACCGTCTGCGACTCCTCGCGTGCGGGGTCACCCTCGGGATATACGCGCTGGTACATAGCGGAGTCTGCCAGCATAATGCCAACCTCCTGCGTGTTACTATCCCACGTAGCGGGCTGACCTTCCATGTCGCGCAGCGTGTGCATGACGGTCAGAAGATTGGTCTTGTATTCGGGCGGAATGTATTCGTCGGTCGTGCCGTCCTCGCTCTTGTGCGAGCCCAGCATAACGCGCGCCGGCCAGGGAGCGACCTCGTAGGTGCCGATCTCGGGCTGGAACAGCGAAGCGATGACGGTGCGGTAGTAGTTGTAGCGGTAATCCTTCCAGGTGTGGCGAGGATCATCCTCTACGGGGTCGTGCAGATACCACATCTTACGTCCCGTGCCGCGCACCAACTCCTGCATGATGCCGTACTCACAAAGCGCGGTCTCCAGCGTGCGCTCCTTGATCACACCGCGATAACAGTTTGCCGTGCGGGATGTTCCCGTCCAGATCTGCGCGATGTAACCGTCAATGGTAGGCAGATCGACCAGTGCAGACTCGGGAGATACGATCTTCCACTGCGAATAGTTAACCAGCGAGTGCGTCGGTACGTAGAAGCGCAGCAGCCTGCCATATTTGTTCATGGCATATTCCTTCAGCTCGGAGCAAAGTCTGTCCAGCGTGCGGGTGTAGAGGTATCTCTTGAGCTTGGAGGCGCGATACTGTGCCTCGGCAGAGGAATCGGGGCGCTGCCAGGGCTCCTTGTAGTAGATCTGCCACTCGCGCTTGAACGCCTCGGAATAGCCCGCTGCAACCCAGAACTCGGGCTCCTCCAGATGGATCGCCTCAACGCCGGCGTCAACGGCCTTCTTCAGGTTTTGTGCCAGATAGTAGGCAAACGAAACGGAGGGAACCATGTAAGGCACATCCTTGCCGTGGTTGATCTCATTTCCGCCGCCGTTGACCTGCCCCTCATCATGGTGATCAACGCCGTCAAACTTGCCGTACAGATAATCCTGATAGTTGCCCCAGGAAACACCCGTCATCAAGTGAACGATATAGCCGTGCTCCTTCCAGTGCTTGATGCGTTTTTCCAGATCGTGGAAGCCGTACACCATGACAAAGTCGCACTGAACGTCAAATTCAGGCGAGTAGTCGCGGTTTTCCTGTACACCGGTGCGCTCTTGTCTTCGATCGTATTGAATCATAATGCATACCTCCCGGCGCTGTGCGCCTTATTTGCCCCTGCTTTTATATAGGGGGATGTATGGTTTTGGCGGCGGAGCCGTTTGCCCCGTGCCGTTGTCCATATTTTAGCATGATTGCTTTCCAAAAGCAATTATACTTTGGAAAAAACCTGCCCCAAAATTGAAAATCGGCATATAAACCAAAATCGGCAAATGCTTTTTGTGCGTTCTGACGAAAAGAAAGGAGCCTGCCGCGTCGGCAGACTCCGTATTCTTTATTCATCGTCCTCATCCACGGGTGAGGGCTTTTTGGTAACCGTGGTTTTTTCAATGCGATGATCCACGACCGATTCCACGCGAATGGAGAGCTCGTCGGTCTCCACCTCAATGGTCTCGTTTCCGTCGTCGGGAACGGTGCCGAGCAGACCGAAGATGTAGCCGCCGAAGGTGTCGCACTCCTCGGCGTCGATCTTGATGTCCAGCTCCTTCTCTACGTCGTTAAGCGACGTGCTGCCCATGATCTCCCATGTGTCCTCGCTCTTTTCAGTGATCTCCTCGATCTGCAGATCGTCCTTGTCGCCAAGGTCACCGACCAGCAGCTCCAGCAAATCGTGCATGGTGATTACGCCCGTCGTTCCGCCGTATTCGTCCACAACGATGGCAAAGTAGTTTCTGTTTTCCTTCATGTTGTTGAACAGAATGTCTGCCTTGGTGTTTTCGGGAACGAAATAGGGCTTCTCGCCCGCATTGCGAATGGCAGCTTCTACGCTGTCGCACGAGGTGCGGAAGAATTTCCGTGTGTTAAGCACGCCGACGATGTCGTCGGTGTCCTCGCCGCAGATGGGATAAAAGCCGTGACGCGTTTCGGTGATGATCTTACGCCACTCTTCGATGCCGTCCTCGCGGTACAGCAGCGTGACGTCGCGGCGGTGCGTGCAGACCTCGGAAACCGAGGTGTCGTCAAATTCGAAAATGTTCTGGATCATTTCGTTCTCCATGCTGTCGATGGTGCCGTGTTCACTGCCGGCATCCAGCATGACGAGAATGTCCTCCTCGGTGACGGGCTCGGTGTCCTCGTCGGGGTTGATATGAAACAGTCGCAGAATGCCGTTGGTCGACTTGGTCAGAATCCAAACGAAGGGAGCAAAGAAGAAGGACACAAAGCGCAGCAGCCCGGACATACCGAGCGCCATTTTCTCTGCGTGCTTCATTGCGATCCGCTTGGGGACCAGCTCACCGCAGACGATGCTGAAGAAGGACAAAACGAGCGTAATGACAAGCACGCAGATGTTGTCCAGTACGTCAGCCGAAAGCGGCACGCCGATGCTAAGCAGCCACTCTACCAGCGGCTCGGCAAAGTTGTCGGCCGCGTAAGCACTTCCCAAAAGGCCTGCCAGCGTGATTGCGACTTGGATGGTCGATAAAAATTTAGAAGAATTCTTGGTTAAGGGAAGCAAGCGCTTGGCTGCCTTGTTACCTTCCTCGGACAGCTTTTCGAGCTTTGCCTCACTGGTGGAAATGACCGCGATCTCGGCCGCGGCAAAGATCGCGTTCAGAGCGATCAGTATCACCTGTAATATAATTGCGCCTATCATAATAAAAATCAGTTCTCCGTGTGTAATATGTTTAAATTTCAAAGTTGTTACGCTTTTTCGGAAAAAGCGGAAAAAACAGCAAAACGACACAGCCCATGCCCCTCGGACATAGACCCTGCCGCCTGATTTATGAAATCATATGAAACATATGTACAACGCAAATACTGTTTCCGACGTCCGTACAGCCGCCGTCGTCCATTACCGTCTCACCGCCTTTACAACATAGTTTTGTTTATTGTACCATATTCGTACCGCCTTGTCAAGGGCTTACGCGCTTTTTTGACGAAATATTATATGAAAAATAACGGAAACGTATGCAAAAAAGGGAGCAGCCCATCGCATGGGACGAGCTGCTCCCGTATTTTTATTTTTTATAAACGCCTATGATTTCGGACTCATGAACAGTCAGAGGATTGACGCTGTTAGCGGTGTCGTCCTTTGTTTCAAAGACCAGATATCCGCCGCCGTCGTAGATAGACGTGATGCGACTGACCGTCGAAACGCGTTCGCCGTCAATTACCGTCCAATAGGCGATAATATCACCTGCGGCGAGCGTCTCGGGATGCTCCACCGGCTCGCAGCGGATCACAGATCCCGCCCGAATGGTTGGTTCCATGCTGTTTGTGGTGACCTTGACAGTTGTACCGGCGAGATTGCAGGATGCAAGCCCGAAGCATAAAAGCACCGCCAGAAATACACAGATCAATCGTTTCATGCTGCTATCCCCTTTGCAATCATTTGTCGGTAAAGGTCAGATTGACGCTGATAGCGCTCGTCAAATGAGACGCGGAGGCAATGGCGCTGTTGGCGATCTGCATACCGTCCATATAAAGCAGCATGGATACGTTGCAGTGCTTGCCGGAGACAGCTTGCGTCAGGGCAAGGGGCGCTCCGTCGCTTACAAGCTGTGCCACTACCGAGCTCTCGGTCAGGAATGTCTCCTGCGCGGATACCGACGCCGTGTTGAGAATGGTCAACGTGTCGGTGTCAAAGAACACGACACGCAGTGCGCCAAGCAGCTCGCACAGCTGTTCTTTCTCAACAGTTTCGTCCAGCGGAAGGCTGAACGTGCTTTTGCCGCCGGTGCAAAGGGAGATGGTGGCTCCGTCGGTGCCCGAGCGGAGGGAGAGATCCAGGATAAAGGCGTAGACCTCGGTGATCACGCCGTCTTCGGTGATTCCGACGGCGCGCAGACCGTGAGCGTCGTTGGCGCGGAATGCGCCGTCCGCGTAGGTGCCGTTGCCTGCGACGGGAATCATTTCAGAAACGCGACCGTCCTGCCCGTAAAAGGGAACGGAAAGAATGGCTTCTGCGTTGATCTTGCCATCTGCCGTTGCTTCAAAGGAGGCAGGCAACAGAGCCATGCTGCCAAAACCGCTCTCGCGGGTGTCGAGCGTGAACGACGTTCCGTAAGATGAAGCGGCGTTGCTTGCATCGGTTGCACCGGAAAGAAGCGAGGAAACGTTGCCGCCAGCGGTGATGGCGAAGGCGCTGTCAGTGCCGGTGGAATAGTGGTAGTAGTGCTCGGCGTTTTCACCCTCAACTATGGTGATCTTGTCGCTGTCGGCCTTGTAGGGCTGGACTGCATACTCCACGCCGTCCTTGGAATAGAAATAATACGTGACACCGTCCTTTTCCTCGGTGCGCAGCGCGTCCTCGTCCGTGATCTCAAACGGCGTAGCGCCCTCGGAGTTGTAGTAATAGATCTTACCGTTGCTCGGAGTCAGCTGTACGGAGATGCCATCGGAGGCTGCGTGTGTGTTCAGGCAAAGCTCCAGCGTGCTTTCCGGATCTGCGTTGACCGACAGGGAAGCAACAATTTCGGGGGCAGTGCCGAGCAGATCCTGAAGATCGCAGGCGACGAGCGAGAAGCACAGGAGTGCTGCCAGAAGGGCGGATAAAAAGCGTTTCATTTTGATTACCTCTTTCGTTACGGTCAATAGTGGTTTGATTGTTTCCATTATAAACCATTTCCCCTTGCTTGTCAAGTGAAAAAGCGGGCATCGGCCCGCTCTGAACGCTTAGGAGATAGTAAAAGAAGCATTGGAGGCCAAACCGATGAGGATTGCCCGCAATACTTGCTCGGACTGCTCGTCTGCACTTTGGAGCACATGGCACTTGGCCGGGTAAAGGTATTTGTTTCTGATCCGTAATCCGTAGCCGAAATGATGCGGAGAGAGCGTTCCTTCCTTGGATAAAATTGCCCGTTCCAACTCTGACATCTCCCGAATACAGTCCAGAGCAATGTCAAATGCCCATACCTCGTCCTCCTGAAGCTGTTGAGAGCGAATGATGTGGCTATAGATCTCTTGGGCAGCGTCGTGCGCGGTACCCTCTGCAATACAAATGCGTTCGCTTGCAAAAGAGTAGATGTAATAATCAATGTAGTTAAGTAGTCGTTGCATATCCTTCATTGTGTTTGCCTCTCAAAAATAAAAAAGGTGCGTCCAATGAAGAACGCACCCGAAAAATGCAAATCCCCATTGTTGCCACACAATCTCAACAAATTTCGGATATTCTCCTACACTTGTCAACCGGAATTTGCATTTTTGCCAAATTCATTGTTGACAAGTGAAATGGGTAAAAAACCCCCTATCAAAAACAGAGAGCAATCCGAAACATTTGTTGATTTAATTGTGTGGCATATTTATTATATCACAATGTTTTTTGATTTACAATAGAAAATAAGAGAATATTTTCATGAAACATGAAATCAATCACATATCCGCGTTCTCGCGGCGCTCTTTGTTCGGGCTTTCGCCGAGCCGAACTGAAAAAATTTTTGCTTTCAGTGGTTGTTAGCGTCTCATTTTTCGCCGTCCTTTTTGAGGCGGCGAAAGCAAAGTTTTTGCTATCTGACAACCGCGTGCGGGTCAGCCGACGCGGAGCGGCGGCGTTAGCACGCGATGCAGCAGGGTACTTAGGGGCGGCAGCCCCTAAGCGGGTTTTCTTTGGTTCGTTTCTTTGTCCCGTGACAAAGAAATGAACACTATTATCTTTCCCAAGAAAAATATGTTCGCAGTTCTTCCATTGCTTTCTAAAAACCTTTTGCAAACGAAGAAAGAGCGAACAGAGCATCCTACAGAGCAACCTGTTATGTTCATTCTTTGCGTCGGCAAAGAACGAACCAAAGAAAGCCTATTTCGCTTGCGCGAAATGGCAAGTTTTCCTTGCTCGCAAAGCGAGCATCGCGCAAGTGCGAACGGAAAACGTTGCGCACACGGGGCGTTCCCCTAAGAACCCCCGCGAGCCGTCCGCTTCCAAGTCGAATTGCCATGGCTGTGCCATGGCAATCCGAAGGCGCGGACGGAGTCCGCAGTCAGACTAACCTTTGCTTTCGCCGCCTCAAAAAGGACGGCGAAAATTGAGAAGCTAACCCATTTTGAAAACAAAGATTTTTTAGTTCGGCTCGGCTAAAGTCCAAACAAAGAGCGCCGTGCTGTGCGCGGATATGAAAAGCACGCAGCTTTTGAACTGCGTGCTTTTAAAAGTTTTTTGGAAGGGAGCGCGAGGGGAACACTTTTGTTCACAAAAGGTTCCCCTCGCATATCAGTTATTTCTTATTTGCTCGCCTCTTCGATAGCAACTGCAACCGCAACGGTCATACCGACCATGGGGTTGTTACCTGCGCCGATCAAGCCCATCATTTCGACATGGGCGGGAACGGAGGAGGAGCCTGCGAACTGTGCGTCACCGTGCATACGCCCCCTGGGGTCGGTCAGACCGTAAGAAGCGGGACCTGCAGCCATGTTATCGGGATGCAGCGTACGGCCGGTACCGCCGCCGGATGCAACGGAGAAGTACTGTCTGCCGTTTTCGTTGCACCACTTCGTGTAGGTACCTGCAACGGGGTACTGGAATCTGGTGGGGTTGGTGGAGTTACCGGTGATGGAAACGCCAACGTTCTCCAGCTTCATGATTGCAACACCCTCGGGTACGTTGTCGGAGCCGTAGCACTTAACGTCAGCGCGGGGACCCTTGGAGTATGCCTTTTCGTAGATCACCTTAACCTCCTCGGTGTAGGGATCGAACTCGGTCTCAACGTAGGTAAAGCCGTTGATACGAGAGATGATCATAGCAGCGTCCTTGCCCAGACCGTTCAGAATAACGCGCAGGGGCTTTACGCGAACCTTGTTTGCGTTGAGCGCGATCTTGATTGCACCCTCTGCAGCAGCAAAGGACTCGTGACCTGCCAGGAAGCAGAAGCAATCGGTCTCCTCGGAGAGCAGCATCTTGCCCAGGTTACCGTGACCCAAGCCAACCTTGCGGTTCTCAGCAACGGAGCCGGGAATGCAGAACGCCTGCAGACCGATACCGATCGCAGCAGCAGCGTCAGCAGCCTTTACGCAGCCCTTCTTGATTGCGATTGCTGCGCCAACGGTGTATGCCCACTTTGCGTTCTCGAAGCAGATGGGCTGGGTTTCCTGTACGATGGTGTAGGGATCAATGCCCTTTGCATCGCAGATTTCCTTACATTCGTCAATGGAGGAAATACCATATTCTTTCAGTACGCCGAGGATCTTCGCCTCGCGTCTTTCGTAAC
>JAFTME010000051.1 GCA_017452545.1 Clostridia bacterium
GGCTATCAAGATCTCATTTCCGTATCCGCTGACGTTCTGCCGGAGAAAAGCCTGTACGACGTGGCGCTGAGTGCGCTCAAAAGCAGCGGCAGCGAGCACTTTCTGCTATCCATCACCGATCTTGGTCTGTATACCGGCAAGACGGACGTTTCCGCCTCCGAGATCGGCGGCAGCCGTGCGGTAGCCAACTACGCCAAGCGTATGGCCTATACGGATGCAATGATCTCCTCGTTTATCGAAGCGCTTAAATCCGAGGGGCTTTACGAGGAGTGCATCGTCGTGATCACGGGAACGGGTGCGGCATTTGATCTCGAGGATACTGCAGCCGTGGCGGGACTCGCCGCGCTGACGGGTGAGTATACGCTGGAAACCCATATCAAGGCACCGCTGCTTGTCAAGCTGCCCGGTGTTGCCGCCAAGGAGTCCGCGCAGCTGACCACGCACAGTGACGTTTTCGTCACGCTGACCGATGTCCTGGGCATTGACGACGCCAATCTTTGGCGCAACGGAAAGCCGCTGGACGAAGGGCATGACAAAATCTTTTTGCAGTCCGTTCTGAAACGAGGCTCGTTTATTGACGCCTCCTGCATCGTCAGCGCGGATGAAGGTGGCGCAGCAGCACGCTCTTCCCTGTTTGACAGAGCAACCAAGAGCACAGGCCCCGCCGACGGGCAGGCAGACGCGATTGCACAGTGCATCAAGCATTTTGAAGATTACGACCGTATGCTTGCCTATGGCTTATCCGTCAAATGCTATGAAAACGGAGCGGAGGAAGTCATGCGCACGTTTGAGCAACACAAGAGCAGCATAGAGGTCATACCCGAGCAGCGCTTGGGTGATATTCCTCCCGAGAGTGGCGATACGTATAAAAACGACGTCAAGCTGTTCAATAAATCCATCATGTTCTGCGCCAACGAATTCAAGGGAAGCTTCGTTTCCCTGATGTATAAGAACGGCGGTCTGACGCTGACGCCCGGTGCAACCGAGGGAACCTTTATTTCCGATGAGGTCTATCTTGGCGGCAGCTTTGATCAGATGCTCGCCTCCTGGAACTCCTATTCCGACGGCGGTACGGTGGAGGTGTCCGTCTCGGTAAGACTGGATGACGGAAGCTATACCGGCTGGTATTCCTGGGGAAAATGGAGCGCCATCAAGGAGCTGTCCGGAAGTGCATCCGCTGAGGATGAGAACGGCGAGATCGACATTGATATTCTCTCGCTCAAGCAGCCGTGCCGGGGCTACGTCCGCTTCAAGGTCGATATCAAGCAGACCAAGGCCAACAAGCCGGCACCGACGGTACACAACGTAACGCTGGCCTGCAACAAGCAGGAAGCGGCACTGCATGCCCCCGAGGACGCCTACAAAAAGCTCAACGTTCCCTACAGACGCCAGACCGACGTTCCCGTCATCGGCGGCAGCATATGCTCTGCCACGTCTCTTTCCATGAGTCTGCTCTATCGCGGCGAAAAGGGACTTGAGGTTGAGGACGTTGCCTGGGGCGTGCGCGACTATGGCGCGAAGAAATTCGGCAACTGGGCGTATAACGTCGCCTATGCCGGTGAGCTTGGCTACAACGCCTATATCGACTACGTGGATATTGATGCGATCAAATGGGCAGTCTACAACGATCATCCCGTGGCGTGCTCGATCCGCGTCAAGCAGGGACAGCTTACCGCCAGCGGATTCCCGAACTACACCACCAGCGGGCATTTGCTGTGCGTGGTTGGTTACGAGGAGCGGAACGGACAGAAGTGGCTGCTGATCAATGATCCCGCACATCCCGAGGTCAAGGCGCTGCTGGAATCCGAATTCGACACCATATACAGAGGCGTGTCCTACATCGTTCAGACGCGTCCTGCACAATAACATACAGCAATAAAAGGAGCGCCGATTACAAGTAATCGGCGCTCTGCTTGGTTTCGACCCCCCCGTCAAAAGCAAGGCTGCCCCATCGGGGCAGCCTTGCTTTTGCGTTAAGGGGTCGTGGGGTGTTACCTGCACTCACCCATTCTTTTAAAGGGTTTTGAAGGGGGGTTGAGGGAAAATTTTTGTAAAAAGGTTCCCTCGATCCCCTATTATTTACTTCTCTTTCTTCCTCGTAGCGATCAGCACGGCGATCGACGCTGCGAGCACGGCTGCCGCCAGCGCCGCTGCGATGAGCAGCCCTGTGGGAATGCGTGTGTCGTTTTTCTGCGGCGGTTGTGCGTCGCCTGCAGGCGGCTCGGGCTCGACGTCCACGGGAGGCTCGACGTCCACGGGAGGCTCGTCATCTGCGGGGGGCTCATCCTCTGCGGGAGGGGTGTCATCTGCGTGCAGCTCCTCCGCAAGAAGGCGCCGCGCCTCCAGACGTGCCTCGGTCTCCAGCGCCCGCAGCTCGCTCTTGGCAAAGTTGGCCGCGCTTCCCTGCTGATATAGATTGATCAGTGCACGGTATTGCTCAATGGTCAGCCGCGCGCTGTAGCCGCAGCTTTCCAGATAGTACGCGCCGTCCTCACCGATGCCCAGCGTCAAAAGCGCCAGCGGGGCGTATTCGGGGCGCACGTCATCCGCGGCGTTGCGCGCTTCGGGGTCGTGGGAGGCAGAGCAAAGCCAACCGTAGTAACCGATCCGCGCCTGCTTCCGCATGGTAACGCCGCCCTGCTCAAAGGTCAGCGGCATATCGGCAAGCAGCGCGCGCAGCGCCTCGGTGTTGATCGTTCGCGGCTGCGACAGCACGTCCTGCACACCGTAGGGGTTGTACTCCATACGGATCTCCATGCCGTCGTATCGGACGGGGCAGAAGCCCCAGCGCATAAGAAACGCCGTGTATCTCTCACCCGTGAGCGCCTCGACCAGCGCAGGCAGCGCACGCTCCACGCTGTCGCGGATCATGGCGTAGTTGACGTGATATTCCTTGTCCTCGCCGATGATGTGCGGCTCGGGCAGGTAGGACTCGAGGATGCGCGCCAGCTCGGCGCTCAAAATCTTCATCTCGCTCTCCCGATAGCCCTCGTTGAGTGCGGCGTACAGCACCTGCGTATAATAATATTCTTCCTTCTGGAAGTAAGAGCCCTCGGGGCGGGAGCTCTCAGCATAGGCGCGCCAGGGGTAGGTGTAGCCGTTGAGCGGCTGCAGCAGATAGCGCGAAAGCGTCAGAGCGAGCGACTCCTTGTAATAGCTCCATTCATTGTCCTTTGTGGGCACATACGCCGAGAACTGCGTGATCTGCTCCCGCATTTTTCTCGTTGCCGCGTATTCCTGCGAGGACAAGCCGCCGTCAAGGTCGACCGTGTCGGGGATGGAGGCGTAAACGCCGTCCAGCACCAGCAGCTCGCACAGCTGATCCGCAATGGCACAGATGGCCTCGAAATCCGCCTGTGGGGCGTGATATTTATCGATTGCCAGCGTCTCGCGGTAGCCGGCGGCAAGAACGTCCAGCACCTCCTCCACGCGGTCGAAATCGGTATATCTGATGCGCACCTTGACACCGTCGATATACAGGTGGTCGGTAATGCGGTACAAGGGGCTATCCAGGTCGCCCGTACGCACATAGCCTGCACCGGGGGTGATCGGCTCAAAGCGGCGGGGTGCCTGGGTGCCGCCGTGCAGCAGATGCGCGGTGCTGACCGTCCAGACGTACTCCCGATATTCCTCGGCGTCAAAGGTCGCCGTCTCGCGCAGATAGTACGCCAACACCAGCTGCGTACCGCTACCGTCCAGCAGCAGCAGATAGTTGGCGTCCTTGCGCCCCTTGAGCTGCTCGACAAAGGAATCCTTGACGGGAAGGAAGGTCTGCTCTGCGGTGTAGCGATCGATGCAGAGCACCGAGGAATATTCGGCATAATACAGATACGCAAAGCGCTCGTCCCGGGAGTAGACCGAGGCCGTCGGCGCGTCGCGCCACAGCCACTCCCTCTCCCCCGTGACCGTGTGCACCCGCTCGCGTCCGTCTGCGTCGTAGTAGGCGTCCACGGGAAGCAGCAGCGCGCCGCTTGCCACGTTGGCGGTAACGTCGGCACCGTCGCGCAGACGGTGATAGGAATAGGTTTTATTCTTGTAGTAATAGCTGAGCACCAGCGTGTCGCTCTGCGTTTCGATCAGGCGGCGGAACTTGCCCCTGACGGTAAACGCGCTGCTGCCCGCATTGCCGGGCATAACGCAGAAGCTCTGCGTTCCGGGATCCAGTGCAACGATCAGATTGCCGCCGTCGAGGCACATCCTTCCCTTTTGAACAAAGAGCAGCTCTCCGTTTTCGTCCACGACGCGACGCGCGCCGCTCTCTATATTCAACACGACCAGCTCACAGCCGTCGAATTCGGGATAGACACGGTCATTGAGCGTGCGGATACCGTAGCCCGCCGTCGAGGGAACGATGGCGTAGACGGTGGAATAATCCTCCGAGATCTCCAGCTGCTCCGCGAACTGCGTAGGCGGTGAGATGACGTCGGCACCGTCGGGAAACTCGTAGAGCGACGAGGCGGCAACGCCGACGATGTTGCCCTCAAGGCGAGTGACTGTACCCGTGGAAATGTCGCAAAGATAGGTGCCGTAGCAGCGATCGGTGCGCCGGGAGCTCAGCGCAAAGAGACAGTAGCGCGCACTTTTGCCGTATTCCAGAATGGTGAGCGCGGGAGACGGAACGCCGTCGGCAAGCTCCCGGCGCAGCCGCTGCGCTTGCAGCACATCAAGCTGCTGCAGAATGCCCAGCTGCTCCGCTTGCAGCTTCTCCCCTGCAGCGAGGCGTCGCCCGATGCCCGCTTGATGCAGCGTACGGTAGAGCGCGGCATACTGCGCCTCGCGTTCGCTCACCTCGCGCTCAAGCTCGCTCTTGTAGCTGAAAATACCGTCCTCCAGCAGCAGGCGTATCATCACGTCGGCGTACAGCTTGTGCTGCGAGAGCAGTGCGTCAAGATAGCAGTCAAGGCAGAACACCTCGTTTTCGCGGATGCGATAATACACCGCGTCGCAGTCCTTGTGCGCGCCCTCGGGCTCGGTCAGCTGCAGCAGCTCGGTGCCGCCGCAGGCAGCCATTTTGGTGTCGGCGCGCAGCGCCAGCGTCAGGTTTTCATTGCTGATCCGCGCGGGATCGACCGTGGTGTCAGCGGAGAGCGGTGTAAATACGCTGTTTTTTGTAAGACGGGGCGCATCGCCAATTTCCGAGTAGGTCAGCGTGGTCAGGTGCAGCGTGCCGTTGAGCCAGGGCGCCGGCGAGTGCTCCTCGGTCACATCCCCGGGCGCATCGTCGACGGGCGGCGTGGGCTCGTCTGCGGATACGGGCGGCCGCTCTGTCCACAGCATGGCAGGAAGCAGCCCTGCGAGCATGGACAGCGCCAGCAGTGCGGCGATCATTGCCGCGGCGCGAATGCGACGGGGCGCACGGCGGGAGGCAACAGCGTGAGCGGAGGGATAGGCAGCGCGCCCGCCCTCATCAAGCGGAAGCGGCGCGCGGTAGGGCTCGGCAGGCTCGACGTGCTCGATCTGTCGCAGCAGGTGATCCAAGCGTTCGTTTTTCATGATTGCAGCGCTCCTTTCAGCTTATTTCTCGCCCGATACAAAATGATCCGGAAATGGGAATACGTTTTGCCCAGCATTTCGGCAGCCGTTCTGCCGTCGTAATCGTCAAAGTAAAACAGAGAGATCGCCGCGCGCTCCTCGGCGGTCAGCGTTTCCATGGCACAGTACAGAGCAGCATAGTCGGCGCGGTCGGTCGTGTCGGGATCGGGCAGCGACGAAAAAAACTGCTCCATGTGCTCGGTCGTTTCAAAGGCGACCGTCCCGTGTGCCCGTGCGCGGCGGTACATATCCCGATAGCAGTTGATGCAGATGCGGTGCAGCCACACGTCAAACGGGCGGTCCTCGTCGTAGGTGTCGTAAGCGCGGATGGCGCGCAGCCAGGTCTCCTGATACAGATCCTGCGCGTCGTGCGTGTTCTTGCACAGCGAGTAGCAAAGACGCGACAGGCGTCCGCCGTACTGCTCGACGTATGTTTCGAGAGCAGCCATATGCAGTTCACGTTGCTTTTTCATGGTCGGTCGTCCGCTCCTTTCTTGCGTCTTCATAAGGATATACGAAGCGCTGTACCAAAATGTTACAGCGCTATCGAAAAATTTTTATTTAATCCACGTAAAACTCGCGCAGATCGTCAAGGCGCAGGCAGCCCAGCGGCAAGCCGTGCCCCGCACCGCAGTCGATGGCGATGTGCCGTCCGCGCCGCAGAATGCGTCCACGGCAGGCGGGATCAATGATAAGCGTGGGGGTGTGTCCCGTGATCAGATAGCGATCGGGGTAGTATTCCCTGTCGTAGTCGGCGCGCTCGTAGAGCATACGCACGTCCTCGTAGTCGTAGGGGGATCGCTCGGGGGAAAAGTCGGGCAGCGACGCGTGTACCAGCACAAAGCGGTTGTCGCCCACCGTCAGCTCCTCGCACAGCGAAAACTCCTCAAGATAGGAAAGGATCTCAAATCGCTCGTCCGCAGACAGCGCGCGGAACTCACGCAGCGTGCTCTCGCTGCCGTTCTGCTGCCAGAGCAGCATACCGCGCAGCACGTCGGCGGTGACCTGCGTTTCGGCGTTTTGCTCGGTGATCTCCACGCACAGTCGCCGCAGCAGCGTTTCCGCCATGTGCTCATGGTTGCCCATCAGCGGGAAAACGTTGTGCCGTAGGCTCATATCCCGAAGCAGACGGATGGGGTGAGGCCCGCGATCCAACACGTCACCGAGCACGTACAGCTCGTCCTCGTCCGAAAAGCGGATCAGCTCCAGCATTTTGCGGTATTTTTCATACTGACCGTGCAGGTCAGACATTACGTAGGTCATGTGCTCTGCCCTCCTTGATGCCTGTGCCAGACGTCGCGCATAACGATGCCCGTGTAGGATTGAATGATGTTGACCACCCGCTCCGAGACCTGCTCGTCGGCATAAGCGGGCACGCGAGAGCCGCAGCTGCCGCGTGCGCGACGGTCAACGGCGAGCGCCACCGCCCGTATAAGTCCTTGCTCGTCGATGCCTGCCAGCGTGAAGCAGCCTGCCTCCATCGCCTCGGGGCGCTCGGTCGAGCTGCGGA
>JAFTME010000052.1 GCA_017452545.1 Clostridia bacterium
GGCAATTCGACTCGGAAGCGGACGGCAGTAGTGGGGTACATAGGGGCAGAGCCCCTATGCGGGTTTTCTTTGGTTCGTTTCTTTGTCCCGTGACAAAGAAATGAACATCACAGGTTGCTCTGTAGGATGGTTTGTTTGCAGTTCTTTCGTTTGCAAAAGGGTTTTAGTAAGCAACGAAAGAACTGCGAACATATTTTTCTCGGGGAAGCACTGAATGTACCTTTTTCTCGTCAGCGACAAAGGAACCGAAAAAGCTGACTTAGGGGCTGCCGCCCCTAAGTACCCCGCTGCATCGCGTGCTAACGCCGACGCTCCGCGTCGGCTGATCCGCACGCGGTTGTCAGAGAGCAGAAACTTTGCTTTCGCCGCCTCAAAAAGGACGGCGAAAATTGAGAAGCTAACACGGGGAGGGATCGAAATGGAGAATGAATATTACAGGGGTGGGAGGGTGGTTTGTTTGCTCATTCTTCGGTTGCAAAAGCTTCAAATTCAAGGAGATTTTTCGAGCAAACATATTGACACCTGCATGGCGCGTGTTGTATAATGCAAGTAAAAGCAGAAGAGAGGAGAGTCACGATGGCTACCGTCTTTAACATCCAACATTTTTCGATCCACGACGGTCCCGGCATCCGCACCACCGTGTTCTTTTCCGGCTGCCCGCTGCGCTGCCTGTGGTGTCACAATCCCGAGTCCCAAAGCACGCTGCCGCAGATTGCCTGCTTCGCCAACCGCTGCACCCGCTGCGGCATTTGCATCGAGGCCTGCCCCGAAGGGGCGCTGCACATGGAGGAGGGGCGCGTTATGCTCGACCGCCGTCTGTGCACCGCCTGCGGAACGTGCGTCGACGCCTGCCCGGTCGGCGCAAGGGAGCGCTATGGCGAGGGCTACTCGCCCGAGGAGCTGGCAGCGCGGCTGCTGCGAGATCTTCCTTATTATAAAAAAAGCGGCGGGGGTGTAACACTGTCGGGTGGTGAGCCGCTGCTGCATACTGCCTTTGTGCTGCGCTTGGCAGAGCTGCTGCACGATGCGGGCATCCACGTCGCTGTGGAAAGCTGCGCCTATGCCGACTACGAGCGCTCGATCGAGCCGCTGCTCTCTTGCGTTGACCTCTGGATGGTTGATATCAAGGCAATGGACGACGACCGACACCGCGCTGTCACCGGTGTGCCGCTGCAGCCGATCCTGGAGAATATCAGCCGCATGAGCCGCGCAGGGGCTTGTATGCTCATCCGCGTTCCCGTGGTCGTCGGCGTTAATGACGATGAGCCGACCATGCGCGCGCTGGCTGACTTTTTAAAAACCAAAACCGAGATCCGCACCGTGGAGCTGCTCAAAATGCATAAGCTCGCGGCGCATAAATACGAGGCGCTCGATCGCCCCTACCCCATCAGCGACACTCCCGTGCCGAGCGAGGAGCGTATGCAGCTGCTTGCACGCACGCTCGCTGCGTGCGGGATTTGCGCGGTGTGGGGTGAGCAGACGTTTCAAGCCGAATAATCCGAGAGAGGAGATACGGACATGATGACCAATCAGCAAAAGGCGGCGCTTGCCGTCGGTGAGGCTGCGCGACTGTTGCGCGAAAAGCCGCAGGAGAGTACGCTGGTCGAGCGTTACTTTCTTTTGGACGAGGCGTGGGCGCAGCTGCATGATCTTCCCCAACCGCTGCAGCAGGGCAGAGGCCTTGCCTACGTGCTCTCCCGTGCGTCGCTCCCCGTTGATGCAAACGATCTGATCGTCGGTCGCTTTGAGGAGCACGTGCCTACCGAGCAGGAGGAGGCGCGCCTGAAAGAGATCTGGCGCGAGCGTCCGCTGCATCTCAACCCCATCACCCGTCTCAACGGCGGCCATATCACGCTGGACTATGAGCACCTTGTGCAGGTCGGTATCGTCGGGTATATCAATGAGGCAACTGCCCGTCTTGACCGCGCGCGGGCGCAGGGCGAGGACGAGGCGACGGTGGTGCTGCTGGAGGGTATGCTGACGAGCTATATCGCCATTCGTGATTATATCGCCCGCTACGCCGAGGCTGCCGAGGCTGCGGGGCTTTGTGAGTGCGCGGCCGTTTGTCGTGCGCTGACCGAGCACGCACCCGCGACCTTCCGCGAGGGCTTGCAGCTTTGCTGGTTTGTGTATTTGGTCTATCTGGTCTATGCAGGGGCGTCGGTCGCTTGTCTGACCTTTGGTCGCATGGACGATTTTCTGCTGCCGCTGTACCAAAAGGGCCTCGCCGACGGCACGCTGACACGCGAGGATGCAGGGGCGTATATTGACGATTTCTCCTGCAAGACCAGCCTGCACATCGGGCGCGGTGAGCATCAGATGGCGAACCCTGCGGCGGGCGGTGCGCACACCGGCTGGGAACGCAACCCTGTCTACGATTCGCCCGGCTACATCGTGATCGGCGGCTACAGCAACCACACCGACCACATGCACAACCCCCTGACGCTGCTGTTTGCCGAGCATATTCACCCCTCGCTGAAAAATCCGATCTATATCTGCCGCCATGCTGCCGACAGCGACGACGCGCTGTGGCGCGTTCTTTGCGAAAAGATCCGCGACAACGCCTCGCTGCTGCTCTACAACGACGA
>JAFTME010000053.1 GCA_017452545.1 Clostridia bacterium
CGGTTCCGAGAAGATCGGCTCCGGCCTGGTAAGCGTCATGGTTCGTGGCGACGTCGGTGCTGTTAAGGCTGCTGTTGAGGCAGGCGGCGCTGCTGCTGCTAACCTCGGCGAGGTTGTTGCTACCCACGTTATTCCCAGACCCCACAGCGACGTTGAGAAGGTTCTGCCCAAGATCTAATTTAAGATCCGGCACTTCTCTCGGTACATCCGCTGCGCGCTGCGTGACAATGGTCACGCAGCGCGGGGATGGCTCTCACATCCCACCTACTACACGCCACAACAGCGACACATCCGTCGCGGCAGCCCGGCTGCGTTCCGTCGCCCCGCGCGACACGGTTTGATTGATCTATTTACGTTGCAAATTCTCTTCCGCCATCGGAAGCTAACGAATACTGACAGAAAAGAGGCTATTTGATATGGAATACAATGCTGCTACAGTATCTGAAATGGTAAAGCGCGTGCTTGCAGAGCTGGAAAAGGCTCCCACGGCACAGCCTAAATCCGAGCCCGTCTCGGCTACAGCCCCCGCAGGTGAGATCCCCGTCGGCATTTCCAACCGCCACATTCATCTCTCCAAGGCAGACCTGGAAACGCTCTTCGGCGCAGGCTACGAGCTGACGCCCATCAAGGAGCTTTCTCAGCCCGGACAGTACGCCTGCAAGGAGACGCTGACGCTGCTCGGCCCCTCCATGCGTGCGATCGAGAACGTTCGCGTGCTCGGCCCGCTGCGCAAGACCTCTCAGGTCGAAATCTCCAAGACCGATTCCTTTACGCTCAAGGTCAAGCCCCCCGTACGCGAGTCGGGCAAGATCGAGGGCTCCGCTCCCGTCATCATCGTCGGTCCCAAGGGCATCGTTTCCCTCAAGGAGGGCTGCATCATTGCCAACCGCCACATCCATATGAGTCCCGATGACGCTGCCAAGTTCAACGTTACCGACGGTCAGTATATCGACGTTGACGTCAACTCCGGTACTCGCCGTACCCGTTGGTTCGACGTTCAGATCCGTGTTCATCCCCAGTTCCGTTTGGAAATGCACGTTGACACCGACGACGCCAACGCTGTCGGCATCGGCAACGGCAGCACCGTCACCGTCGTAAAATAATAAAACGCGAGGGGCGTCCCGATCATTTCCGCCCCAACATATAGGAGTACATATGTTAAAAGGACAAGTGATATCCAATATCGTTTCGACCAGAAAGCAGCCCGCGCTCGTCGGCTCCAAGTTCTTGGAAGTCCGTCTGATCGAAAACAATCAGATGACAGATAAATTTATCATCGCGGTGGACAGTGTCGGTGCCGGCATCGGTGAGATCGTTCTGATCACCACCGGAAGCAGCGCTCGCCTGGCTCTTCACAACACCGAAAGCCCCACGGATGCCGTGGTCGTCGGTATTGTCGACTAACACCGTTAACACCCGTCATTTCACGCTGCAACTGCACAAGGAGTTGTCATTTTGGAACTTAACGAACTCAAATCAATACTGCAATCTGCCGGAGTCGTTGGTGCGGGCGGCGCAACCTTCCCCACCTACGTTAAGCTGGCGCAGGGTGCAGATACGCTGATCATCAACGCCGCAGAATGTGAGCCGCTTCTGTATACCGACCTCACCTTGATGGAGCTGTATATGGACAAGGCGCTCTCCGGTATCCGTACCGTCATGGACGCTGCCGGCATTACCAAGGCGATCGTCGGCGTCAAGGAAAGCAAGGGTAAGCTGCTCCATTGGTCGCAAGGTCAGGAGCTGGCCCCCGGCATCAAAGCACGCCTGCTTCCCGATGTCTATCCCATGGGCGACGAGATCAATCTGATCTACGAAGCCACGGGGCGCATCGTTCCTCCCGGTAAACTGCCGATCACCGTCGGCGTCATCGTCATGAACCTGGAAACGGTGTATAATATCCACTTGGCATGCTATGAGAATCGCCCCGTAACCGAAAAGTGGCTGACCATCAACGGCAACGTCAAGCCGATCGTGGTCTGTGTGCCCATCGGTATCCGTGTACAGGATCTCTTCCGCCGTCTTGGCATCAAGGTACCCGAGGATCACGTCGTGATCGACGGCGGCCCCTCCATGGGACGCATCATCGATCCCTACACCGCAATCGTCACAAAGGCGACCAAGGGCCTGCTCATTCTTCCCAACGACATTCCCGCCGTTGTAACCAAGCTCAGACCCCAGCGCGTGCAGCTGACCATGGCGTCCTCCGCCTGCTGCGGCTGCTCCCGTTGCACCGATCTTTGTCCCAGAAACCTGCTCGGCTATCCGCTGGAACCTCATAAGCATATCCGCGTCACAGCCATCTCGGAGCATATCAATCCCTCCGACGTGCTGTCCGCCTCGCTCTGCTGCGCTTGCGGTATTTGTGAGATCGCCGCTTGCTGCCAGTACATCTCCCCCCGTGCCGTCATCGCCGACCACAAGGAGTTGCTTGCACAGGCAAAAATGAGATTTACCGCATCGGAGCACGTTGAATATAAGGCAAGCCCCGAGCGCGCCTCGCGCATGATGTCCTCTGCACGCTGGATGCAATATCTCGGCGTGGACAAGTACACCGCGCACCCCGAGTGCGATCCCATCAAAAAGTCGTTCGACCGTGTGGAGATCCGCTTGAGCCAGCACATCGGTGCCCCCTCTGTACCGACCGTTTCGGTCGGCAACCCCGTTCGCGCGGGTCAGATCATCGCCTCTCCTGCCGGCGGCCTGTCCGTCGCGCAGCACGCATCGATCGATGGCACGGTCGTTGCCGTAGACGACAAGCGCATCGTCATTGAGGCTACACGCTAAATTCCCATAGAAGAAAGGCGTAATTACTTATGTATCAAGCCATTGGAGTTATAGAACTGAAAAGCATTGCCAAGGGTATCGAGGCTTGCGACGTTGCACTCAAGAGCGCAGGCATTCGCCTGGTCTCCTCCCATCCCTCCTGCCCCGGCAAATATGAGATCATCATTACCGGTGCGATCTCGGACGTCAGTGCATCGATCGACGTGGTGCGTGCGCGCTTCAGCGCTTCTCTGATCGACACCTCGATCATGGGACGCATCGATCCGACCGTCATCACCGCCCTCTTCGGCACGCAAACGACGGCACGAAGCGGCAGCGTCGGCGTCATTGAGACCTTCTCCGCCGCCAGCGCCATCAAGGCAGCCGATATTGCGGTCAAAACGGCAAAGGTTGAGATCTACGACCTTCGCATTTCCCGCGGCATGGGCGGCAAGGGCATCGTCATTATGACGGGTGACGTCGGTGACGTGACCGCATCGGTCGAGGCGGGCGCAAAGCACGCTGCAGACCAGGGGCTGCTGGGCAACAGCACCGTCATCCCCGCCCCCCACAAGGAATTGTGGGAGCAGCTGTAAGGCTGTCTGAAGAACAGGAGCATTCCCATGGATAACAATAAAATCAGCCTGGACCAGATGCACGACAAAATGCGAATCGTGCAAGAGCTGGTTCCCGGCAGACAGATCACACTCGCACACATCATCGCCAACCCCGGCGAGATCCTCTACCGCAAGCTGGGTCTTGACCCTGCGGTGGATCATACCAAATCCGCCATCGGCGTGCTGACCATCAGCCCACACGAAACTGCGATCATTGCCGCCGACATTGCCATCAAGGCATCGGCCGCCGACCTCGGCTTTGTCGATCGCTTCAGCGGCACCCTCATTCTGACGGGCACTGTATCTGCGGTGGAGGCTTCCTTTGAAGCCATCGCAACCTACGTCCGCGACAAGCTCGGCTTTACTGTCTGCAACGTCACTCGCACGTAAAGAGGCAGATCGTGAAAAAGCTGATATTGATGGGGCGTGTTGCCGCAGGCAAAACCACGCTGATGCAGCGACTCAAGGGAGAACAGATCTCCTACTGCAAGACGCAATACGTGTATTACACCGATACCATCATTGACACACCGGGAGAATACACCGAAAACGGTGAGCTTGCCGCAGCGCTGGCGCTCTATACCTACGAGGCGGACATTGTCGGGCTGCTCATCGCGTCCGATTACCCCTACAACCCCTTTCCCCCTTGCTGCACCTCCTCCTGTAACAGAGAGGTCATCGGACTTGTCACGGGCATCGATAAGCCCGAGGGCAATCCGGATCGTGTTGAAAACTGGCTGCGGCTGGCAGGCTGCAAAACCGTTTTTCGCATCAGCTCGTACACAGGCGAGGGCATTCGGGATGTCATTGAATATCTGGACGACGGCACGGACGCCCGCGCCCCGTCCGACAACTCCACCATAAGGGAGGGTCAACCGTTAACATGAGTAAAACCAAAGTTATTTGCTTTGCCAACAACAAGGGCGGCAGCGGAAAATCCACAACCTGCTCCAACGTGGCGTACAATCTCAGCCAGATGGGCAAGCGCGTATTGGTTATCGACGGCGATATGCAGTTGAACCTGACGCTGTCCTTCTTCCCCGAGGACGAGGCGCTCGGCTTCGTACAAAGTGGGAAAAATCTCTACTCCGCTATCAAGGATCAAAAAAGCCTTGCGGATTTCATCATCCCCACGGCCTACGAAAATCTTGATCTGATTCCCTCCTCCACGCTGATGAGCTCGATCGAATACGAGCTATTCACCAAGTGGCAGCGGGAGTTCATCCTTCGCAAATGCCTTGAGCCCGTCAAGGCGACCGGCGTATACGATTACGTTCTGATTGACTCGCCTCCCACGCTCGGCGGCTGGGTCATGAACATCATGTGCGCGTCGGATTATCTGGTCGTGCCCGTCGAGGCAAGCCCCTGGGGTCTGTTCGGTCTTGCGAATATGTTTGACTTTGTCGCGCAGGTTCGTTCCATCGCGCCCACGCTGCAGGTTCTCGGCATTGCCATCACCAAGGCGGACGAGCGCAAGAACTACTTCCGCCAGACGGTCGAGGCACTGCAGGGCTACGACAACATTACTCTGTTTGAAAATTATATCCGCATAGACAGCTCGATTGAATGGGCACAGGACAACAGCAAGCCCGTCGGTGCTTACAAAAAGAGCTCTCGAAGCGCGAAAGAATATTTAGAACTGACAAAGGAGATCATGGAACATGCCGGTAGGTAAGAACAGTATTTCCCGCGTTGCAGGCGAAAAGCCCGCAGCAAAGCAAGAAGAGGTCAAGGTTGAGGCAACGGCAGCAGTTGAAGCTCCCGCCCCCAAGAAAGCCCCCGCAAAGCCCCGCACCACCAAGTCCACCACGACGGCAAGCAAGCCTGCTGCAAAGTCGGCAGACAAAAAGCCTGTCCAAAAGAAAGAGCCCGCTCCCGTAAAGCCCGCTGCTCCCGCAGCCGCAGACGAGGAAAAGAGCTACGTTACCATCACCGGAGAGCTGCCGGTATATCTGCTGTAATCCCAATATTGTAAATAAAAATTCTGAAATACATAGGAGAGAAAAATCATGTTAGCTACTTTGAATGATGTACTTCCTCGCGCAAAAGCCGAGAAATACGCTGTCGGTCTGTTCAACACCGTTGACCTTGAAATGGCAAAGGGCGTTATCGCTGCTGCCGAGGAGCTGCGCGCTCCCATTATCATCGGTACCGCAGAGGTCCTGACCCCCTTCGCTTCCCTTGAGGATCTGTCTTCCTTCTTGATCCCCCTGGCAAAGAAGGCTACCGTTCCGGTCGTTCTGCACTTTGACCACGGTCTGAACCTGTCCATGGTGAAAAAGGCAATTCAGCTGGGCTTCACCTCCGTTATGTACGACTGCTCCACCGACGACTACTACTCCAACATGGGTCGCGTTCGTTGCCTGACGCAGTATGCGCACGACAGAGGTGTTACCGTTGAAGCAGAGCTTGGTCACGTTGGCGCAAACGACGGCAGCGCAGAGAACCACGGCCCCGGCGACCACAGCATCTACACCGATCCCGCTCAGGCAAAGGAATTTGCTGAGGCTACCGGCGTTGACGCTCTGGCTATCGCTATCGGTACCGCTCACGGTGCTTACAAGTCCAAGCCGAAGCTCGATTTCGAGCGCCTGGAGACCATTGCAGGCATGATCAAGACGCCTCTGGTTCTGCACGGTGGTTCGGGTCTGTCCGATGACGATTTCAGACAGGCTGTCGCTAAGGGTATTTCTAAGATCAACATCTTTACCGACATTAACGCTGCTTTCGCTAAGACCGCAGCTGCTATGTATAAGCCCGGTATGGGTCAGACCGACCTGATGCCCGCTGTTAAGCAGGCTGTCAAAGAGGCTACCATGGATAAGATTAAGCTCTTCGGCGCAGCCGGCAGATATTGATTGAAAGATAATGAAAATGAATGCGGGGGAGAAAACTTTTTGCAAAAAGTTTTCTCCCCCGCCCCCCTTTTTCAAAAATCTTTGGGGAATTTTATAGGTGTAAATTATTTAAGTAACTTCCCGTTTGTTCACCTTCGGGAAGTTAGCTTGAGAAACAGTGGGAGTACAACATAAGCAATTGTACAACCAACAAGGTGTTCTTGTGTTATAAGCGCGGCTAATTAAAGAGCCGCCCCACAGATGCGCTACGGGAACCGTGGCATCTGTGGGGCGGCCTTCACTTATTTCTCCCCGAAAATATATTGATCGAGGATGTCAAAATAAACGTAGTTATAATATCCTTCGATGATTTCTCCATTCCGCTTTTCTCGGTCGGTATACTTTGGCGTCTGCTTCATTTCTTCATAACGCGCTTCGTCTATTTTCCACGTGATGTTCGGTATGAAAAGTTTGGTCGCATTTTCCTTTGATATAATCGGCGTGGAGCAGTCTTTGTTTGAAATTGTATATTCTCCCGCCAAAACACCGGTAACAGTCATATCGTCAATGTAAAGGAGATATTCATCTTCGGCGTTTACATAATTAAACGCAAAGGCACCGTATATGTTGCCATTAATTCTATCTGGATTAGAATAGTGATAATATATTTCCGTCATGCACTCTCGAAAAACAGCCTTTCTGTTTTTTGGGACGAATGTGTATGGTAGTAGAATATCAATAGTATCCCCCTCCTGGTAAGCTTCAAATACCGAGCCTTCTTGCCAATATATCTCCAGAATTTCCATTCCGGCAATCGTATATGCCAACGAGGTGTCCCGCGATGAAATACTCTCTGCAGAACGTCTTCGTGCGCGGACGATTAGATTTTGGACTCGTTCTGTTTTTTCGGTATAATCATTGAACGAAGTAAAACCGCCAGCATAACTCGGTTCTCGAAAATACTGCTCAACATCCTCCGGCACCTTACCATCAATGACCCGGCAAATACCGTCCTCGTCGTAGGATGCGCGTTGGGCGCAGGAGCAGAGCAACAGACTCAGCGTTAGCAATAGCGTTGTGATAACAATTATTCTTTTCATGTTATTCTCCCAAATATTTCCATTTGTTGATAAGCGCAGATTTGTCATAGTTTGTTAAATAAGGAGTATAATGTAAATCTGTTCGCTCCCCTTTCATGATGCCGTAATGCGTATCTCCAAGCAGGTGGTCTAATTTCAACGCATGCCCTATTTCATGTGCTAAAACAGCTTGATGGTCAGCCTCATTACTATCATCACTAAATTTGGTATAGTATAAATGAATTTCTACTTTTGACCAAGAAATCGTTCCATTGCATCCTACTTCCGCGCCTTGGGCATCATAAGCTATTGTTTGGGCGATTGCGTTGTTAATATTGGCCCAGTCAGTAGGGTAAGCATCTAAAACAAATTCAAACAAATAGGTTTTACCAGGTTGACGCTCCGGATGGAAAACTAAATTAATATTATCACTAATGTCATTCCACATTTCAACTGCACCGGATACACAACTAACAGGAACAATGGAGGAATCCCACGATTCATCCAACGTGACATGGATAGATATTCCTGCTGCAGGTTCATACGAGGAATAATCAGGCATACCGCCGCTAACCGTCCAATATGCATTGTTCACGTATTCAACAATCGTCCACTCGGAAAGCTCATCTGAATATGGTTCCACATATGCGAAATCAGATGAAGCATACGTTAAATATCGATCCTCGTTGCTTTTGGGGGATATCACAATAGCGTTTGTTTCCGGGTTCTTTCGGATTTTCCATAAGCAGGCATCCTCTGAGATAGTTGTACTCCCATCATATGCCGTCATTGTAGCATTATCTCCAAAATATGCCAGTAATATATTTTGTGAAGTCCCTGCCGGATAGCAGGTATTCATGGAAAGAATTTTATAATAGCCGTCTCCTGCGGACTCAAAGCGCCACAGCAAATTGCTGGGAGGATCTCCTGTGCCGGGGGTAACAAATTCGGGTTGACTATCATCCGCAACGATTGTTGTATCCGAAAGGCATAATAAGCGATGTTCAGTTATATTATTTCCATTCAAATCCAGCGAATCGTGCTTGGTGGCAGATTTGATATAATATAACAAGTTATCATTAATGTCCTCAAAGTCCTCAAAATCAACGAATTCGTTTTCTGTTTCGTTAGATGAGTTTTCATAAGGAATAATATCCCATTCATCGTTGAGCGAACTGTCAAGAACGTACACCATTTGCTTTACATTTGCCCCGCTTATTGCCAATGTAGCCGTGCTCATACACCAATCAGTTTCTGAAGCCGAAGCTGGACATATAATGTAACCATCATGTACAGAGTACGTTATTGACCATTTTTGAGTTGCAGCACCGGTATATGCGCTTTGTATTAGCGTGGAGGTACTGTTCGTTTCATTGGGATTAACCGATAGCGCGAGCGAGCTTGCGACAGAGGTTATCTTATAATAACCATCTGACAGTGAAGTAAATTGCCACTGCTGTTGTTCTTCTCCGGTATAATTATGAACTTCAAGGATTTCATTTCCTGTGCTATAATCATTAGAAGCATCTCCGTTATTTATTTGCGCAAACAACTCATTCTTCATGGTTTTGATACAGTATACGCCGTCGGCAAGGGGCCAAACGTGAACGGTAAATGTAGCTGAACGGTTTGTTGGCAAATGTGTTACGGTGATATCTGTCCAATATCCCCAGGCATCGTTTTGCACGATCAAAGTAAAACCATTAAGATATGCGACATCCGGATCAGAGGACTCGCATTGATAGTTGCTTGGCATTTCAAAGTTTGCGTCTTCAAAGGGAATTGGAATTAAATGGATACTTCCGGGATATAACCACAAATCGGGGTAGCTAAAGGCACTCCTTTCTTGATATTCGGATGTTGAAACATTCGCCCACTTTGTTTGCATTTCGTCGTCGTATAACTCATACGCCTGTACCACGACATTACCTGAGGAATCCACGCCCAGTAATTCCCCTGTTGGAGTTGAATATTGAATAACTCCGGAACTGGATTCTGCAGTCCATAGTGCCGGCGTTTCTGTAATCGTACCCGTCCAGGAGAGGTATTTGCCTGTCTGCCCATTGGGATGAAAATAATACTGATCATTCCCTTGATATTCTATTGTCCACGTAATACTATTGCCAATATCCGCAATCAAGCCGCCCTGCACAGACGTATTATTTCCACTAAAGCTTAAAAATGTGCGAGTGTACCCATTATTCAAGTAGAAGTTGCCGTTATCGTCAGGGGCTATAAAATCAAGTGTCACGGTGGCTTGAGTACTCGGACTGCTCGCTCTAACGTAGCATTGCTTTGAACTATCAGCGTTTCGAATAACTATGCCCGAGGAGGGATTTCCATAATAATAATTACTTGTTCCATGGACTTGATCTAACCATTCCTTGGCTATAGCAGTCAAATTGACGTCTAAAGTACCGCTTGTTGGAACAGAGGTAACGGGAATGTTATATAAAGTCATGTCGTAATAATTATAATAAGACGAATCACAAATTCGCGTACCAGCATTCCAAGGTGGAACGAACGGGTTGACATATAACGAATTTCCGGCATCTGTCCCGGCTAATACTTCCAAATGCAAAGTAAAGGATATAATTTTATCGGAGGTCAAGCTTACGTAGTTTTCGAGCAGATTTGCATTGTACATACACGGGAAACGGTAAACCGCCTGACCTGCATAATTGGTATCGTATACTTTTCCGATGGCGTGAATGGTATCGAAGGTATAATTCCACGCGTCGGAATCGCTGTACACACCAACATTCTCTATATGCACCTCAGTTTGAGGAGCTCCGGCATAAATCTTTTTTGTCGGATCCACCGACACGGGATAGGCCGCATTTGCGAGGAAGTTCTCGCTGACGGTGAGGGTGACGCCGTACTGCAAGCCTTCGCGGATGGTCTGCACGGTCATCTCGCCACGCGTGATGGCGCCGTTGCTGTCATAGACGATGACCTCGCCAAGAGTAGCGATCACATTCTGTGTGGTGGGGTCAAGGAATACGTAGCTGCCGTTTTGCTCGACGATGTTCAGCCCACCAGTTTCGAGCAGGAAAGGAAATTCATTCTTTCCTACGTTGCGCGTCAGAATGATCTCTTCCTTGACGCCCATGTTGGTGGGGGTGTATTGGAGCACGGTGCCGGTGCCGAATACGCTGTTGTAGCGCACGCGCGTTCTCGTTTCCGCGTCGGTCAGCGAGCCGGTTTCTGCCACGCTTGCCAATCCGGGCAGCGTAAGATTGCCCGTCGTGATCGGGATGGTGCGGATGGAGTAATCGCCGTAATTGAGCACGATGCCGTCGGTCACGACTGCCGGATAGAGCGTGCGAATATCGCTGTCCAGCGTTGCGTAGGCGATGTCAGACAGCGTCAGCTCATTGCCGTAGGCTGCGCCAAGGCGATTGCTCATCAGCGTCAGGGCGTCGGCTGCTGCATCGAGATCCAATCTGCCGATGGAGGCATTCTGTGCCAGCGCCGTTGTCTGCGCGGGGGTGAGAGCCGTGCCGCTCCAGAGAGGCTGCAGGTTCGACAGCGTTGCGATCGCGGTGCTCTTGTCGCGCGTTGTACCGTCGGGAGCTATGTACTTGACGGGCGCACCGAACAGATACATCGTTCGCGTGCCGTCGTTGTTTTCAAACAGCAGCGTGCTTGCGTCGGTTTCTTCCTCATATACACGCCGCACTGTTCCGCGCTGCGCAAGCGCTGTTGCCGACAGCATTTCGGGAATGTCGGCGGCGGTTAGTGTAGCTGGGGGCATTGCTGTGGCTGTGGTGTCCGCTTGTGTGGAGGTTGCCTGCGTTACATTTTCAGCCGCAGGAGTGGCTGCTTGGTCCTCGTCGCTTGTCTGCGCAAAGGCAGTCAGCGGTGCGGCGGTCAGCATCAGCATCACCGCCAATAGCAATGCAAGGGCTCTGATGGGGGCGTGGATCGTTCGTTTCATGTCATTTGCTCCTTTCGGTTTTATAATAGCAAAAGCGCATAAGAATCCTGTAACAAGGGTCCTTATGCGCTTGCTTTTGGCAAAATATTTCGTTTTGATCAAAAAAACCATGGCAACGATCATGAAAAGCAATGCGATAAGGGTAGTTGTCCGAGGTCTTTGGCTATGCCATCACTATTATATCATGATTTTTGGTACATGTCAATGAAATAAACGGTTTTTTCTTATATAGCAGATGCCTTTTGTGCATTGTGCACAACATTCCAACAATTTTGAACAATGTACCAGCTTGAAGCGGAGCATATCCTCTATTTCCATGCGTATAAGATTATTATATTCGCAGTATATGCATTTGGGAAATGAAACAGTCAGCGAAAAAAACGATCGCATTTCCTCAACAATCGATGCTTTTTTCCATAAATCAGGCTAAACTCCATTTTATTTACAATTTATTTACTTTATTCATGCCCTTTTGGCCCCGCCACGCCTTTCCCAAATTACATACTTATAACGTCGAAGTATGATGCGCAGAAAGGAGGGCCAATGGCCAAAAATAAATTTAAGCATTTGACTTTGGACGATCGCTGTGATATCCAACTTGGTCTTGAACGAGGTGATTCATTCACCGAAATTGGGACATTTCTTCATAAAGATCGTACCACCATTGCAAAGGAGGTATGGAAACACCGGCAAGTGAAAGAGAGTCCCAACAAACTGAAAACGTATTGCGAGAAACTCAATAATCCGCCTTACGTCTGCAACGGATGTGCTCTGCGACAGGGCTGCCGCAAAAAACAATATTGGTATAATGCACTTTCTGCGCAAGGTGAATACAAGGCTGATCTTTCGGAACGTCGCAGCAATCTACATATTTCACACGATGAGATTGAGGCGATAAACGCATTAATCACACCGCTGATGATGAAGCAGCATCATAGCGTGAACCATGTGTTTCTTGCTCATCCCGAAACTCTGACCATGAGCAAATCTACGCTGTATCGCTACATTGACCGTGGAGTATTCACCGTGCGAAACATTGATCTTCCGCGAAAGGTTAAATGGAGAGCACCTAAAGCAAAGAAAGAGGCTTCGAGAGCAAGTATCGACTCAGCGAAGAAGCTGAACAGACGCTATGACGATTTTCGCACATATTACGATGATCATCCTCAAGCATCTGTAGTCGAGATGGACACTGTTATCGGAACGCAGGGCGGTAAAGGCGGCAAATGTCTATTAACGCTGCATTTTCGTCGATACCACTTCATGTTGATTTACTTGCTGCCATATAAGCAGTCCAAGTATGTTACCGAGGTGTTTTGTCACCTAAAGGATGTTTTGGGTGACGAAGAATTCGCGCGACTCTTCGAGATAATTCTCACTGACAACGGCACGGAATTCGGTGACCCCGACAGTATAGAATTATCTCTCAGAACCGGCGAAAGATTGGCTAAGGTTTTCTATTGTGACCCGAACGCCTCCTGGCAGAAGGGTTCAATCGAAAAGAATCACGAGTACATTCGTTCTGTTATGCCGAAAGGAACTTCTTTTGCGGGCCTAACGCAAGAAAAGTGTTATCTTTTGGCATCACATATCAATTCTGTACCCAGAGAGTCCCTTAATGGCCAATCTCCATACGAAGCTGCTTTGCGCTTCGTTGGGTGCGCCAACATGGATTCACTCCAGATAAGAAAGATTGATAACAATGAAATCGACTTATCTCCACGCTTGATTCGAGACAAGCAAAATTAAAAAACGCAAAGAATAAGTGCGCATCATATTATCGACAATCCACCCCCATGGCGCGGGAAGTTACTTCAATCCAAAAATTGAAGTCCGAATTTCCCGCCCTTTGTCGCGCCCATTTATATTTTCAAAGAGGTGCTTTTTCAAACTTTTTCTTGAAAATCGTTGGATTGGACCTCTTGGAAAACCTTGATTTTACAGGATTTTTCTTTAAGACATGAGCCTTATTTTTTGACGAGAATTAACTTTAAAATTTAACGGGGAATTTTATAGGCAAAAATATGAAGCATTTTTCGCTCGCCGCTGATGCTGCCTGCACGCGGTGCATAATCTAATCGCTGCACACTCGCCGAACTGCTGATGCCCAAAATTCCATGTCCTCAAAAAACTTATCAAAGTTTTTTGGAAGGGAGCGCGAGGGGAACCTTTTTGCAAAAAGGTTCCCCTCGCAATATAATACATTATACAACTTGGGGGAAAACTTTTTGCAAAAAGTTTTCCCCCGTTCTTTTTTATCTAATCACAGTTTCTTCGGTTTTGTTGTTGATGGTCAGGCGGTTATAGAATTCGATGCTACCGCCGTTATGCGCGTAGGATTTTCCATTCCAGCGCATGGAGTTGATCTGGACCAGCGAGCCGCTGTTAACGGTCACCTGGATACCACCGATATTATCAGAACCGATATTGATCAGGCGCGTGTTGGTAGAATTATCGTTCTTAACCATATCGCAGCAACCGTAAGCGAAGGTGTTGTAAACCAACTGATTTTCTGCGCCGTCAACCCAGATATACAGGTTCATCTTACGGGTAATGGGATCGAACAGATCAGCAAAAACGCTACCCTCAGTCAGCCAGTTCTGCAGGTTAGGCGCACCGGTACGGCAGAGAACGGTACCATTCTGCAGGCATCCGGACAGGATACCGCCCTTACCGCCGAGGCGGAAGGTGTTGTAGTAGCAGCAGGTGGTAACCTTCTTAATGAAGTGCTCGTCGCAATTTCTGAAATCAACACCATAAGCGGAGCCGGCAATCATAGAATTCACGACATAAACACCCTTACCATTACCGCGAATGGTGTAGGTCGAGTTCAGGTTTGCATCGTACGCACCATTCTCAGGATAGATAATACGGATACCGTTCACACCGGCATAGTCACCGTTCAAAGTAATAAACGCAGCGTCCTTTTCTGCATTTGCAGAAGAATCATCGCCATAATAGCACTGCAGCAGCGTTCCAGCGCACATCCACCCCTGCTCACGGGTAGCAATAGAGGAGGAACCACGCAACTCAACGCCTGCGGGAACAACGATGGGGTTATCCAGGCTGTAGACACCTGCGGGAATATATACAACACCGCCGCCCTGCTTGCCCATATCATCCAGAGCCTTCTGGAGAGCCGCACTGACGTCCTCGTTTTCGGGAAGATCAACACATACAAAGTTTGCAACGGGCTTCTTGTAGGATGCCTTGTAGTCCACAGCGAACTTGCTCAGATCGCTGTTGTCGGTCGTAACATTACCGTTTTTCACGCCCTTGACATTAACGCCACACAGCTTGACAAGACCAGCGGTCTTGTTGTAAATACCACCCTCGATGGTGCTGCGTGCAATTACCATACCCCAACGGGGGTCAAGATCGTTAACAACCAGACCCTTTTCACAGTTGGTGATGGAGGTGTCGTACAGCGAGCCTGCGAACTGAATTCTCTTACCCTGTACAATCTCAATACCGATCGAGTAGCCGTCAACCTTGAGGGATTCAAACTCCGTCCACTCCAGGTCACCCAGCTTCAAGCCAATCGCCTTGCTCTTGGTGTATTTTGCGATGGCGTCTGCCGTAGGAGGCTCTGCCTCCCACTTCAGGGAAGAAATAACCTCGGAGTTCAGCGCATCCTGCCAATACTTCGGGCTGATGGTAACGTCCTGCCAAGTACCTACGTCAGCCTGGTTGTATACCTCGGTTCCGCAGTACAGGAAGGTACCCTTGAAGTTCTCGACGGTCAGCTGCTCGTGCGCGCCGGAGGGCGTGCAGCATGCACCGATACCGCGATAACCGTTGATAACCGTAATGTTCTTAACGGTAGAAAGCATGTAGTTATTGCCTACACCGTCCGTGTAGAACGTGAACGGATACGGCTTGATGTCGGTCAGGGACTGGTGCGGATAGTAAACCGTCAGACCGAGAACGCCACCCGAGCCACCGAGCATAAAGGTACCCGTGGATACCTCTTTACCGGCCTCATACGCCTTATCAGATTCAATCCAAACGCTGATAATCGTTCCGTATTCCTTGCCCGTATCGGGATCCTGCCAGTCACCGCGCAGCGTGACGAAGGGAGGAATGTTGATTCGGCCGGAAATGACGTAAGTACCTGCAGGCAGGTAAACCGTACCGCCGCCGGCCTTGGAGCAATCGTCCAGTGCCTTTTGGATACCCTTGGTGCTGTCCGCCTTACCGGTCGGGTCTACGGCGTAGCCCATCTCGGTGGGAACGATATCAGCAACAACGACGTCCTCAGTCGGGTATTTGGTCTCCACGATCTGCGGCTTGGTCTTGCCGTTCGAATTATCCTTCAGAACGATCTGCGTGGGATCGGGCGTGTAAGTAAAGGAAACGTTCAGCGTTTCGGTCACCTTGTTCAGGTCACTCAGATAGGTGTTGATAAACTCATCCACTGCCTTGAGTGTACCATCGTCAGTGTCACCCGTCAAGATGATCTTGTTGCCGACAACGCGGATGGTGTACGAATATTCACCCAGCGTATCAATGACCTGTGCGCTTTCGGGACGGTTGGTCTTGCCGATCAGGATCTCATAGCGGGAAGCGATCTCCTCGGGATCGGGATCCTGCTCCCAGTCGGTCGCGATCTCAACTTCTTTGACGTCAAGAGCAGTCATCAGCGCCTTGCGCACGGCTACGGCAGCCATCGTAATGTCCTGGTTGAGGTTCATGTCGCTACGCATAACCGTGTAACGGCAGGAGCCGTCGTCGTTCTTCAGCGAGAACGGCAGGACACCGGTTTGACCGTCATCGGGCTGACTGTCATCGGGCTGATCGTCGCCCTGGCTCGGTTCATCCGGCTGATCGGGCGTTTGCTCATCATCGCAGCCGATGGTGAACACCATACCGACGCAAAGAAGCAGCGCCAGCAGAATCATCAGAAATTTTTTCATGGTTTGGGTTTACTCCTTGTATTTATAATCTAAATGGAATACGAAAATCAGTTCACGATCAGCGTGTCCTCACGACGCTCGTTGATACCCAGGCGAGAATACAGGCGAACACTTGTGCCTTCGGTATATTCGCAGGAAACACCGTTAAATCTGAGAACGTTGATCGCTACAAACGAGCCGCCCTCCAGCAGCAGCTGAGGTGCTCTGTCTCCGATGTTGTCCGCGCCAATATTGACGGCCAGCGTGTTTTCGCTGTTGATCTGATGGATCAGGTTGCGCACGCCGTAGGAGAAGCAGTTAAAGATGGTCTGATTTTTTGCGTTTTCAACGACGATGGAGGCATTGTATTCACGTGCAACGTGGTTGTTGCTGGCGTAGCCCGGAGTTGCGGGATAGGTAATGCTCAAACCGTGACGGTCCATGACCGTGCAGTTATGCAGCATACCGACCACATAGCCGCCCTCACCGCCGACGCGAATATCATTGATGTAGCAGAAGGTGGTCAGCTTTTTGATCAGATGGTTATCGCAGCCGGAGAAGTCCACGCCGCGGCCTGCCGCCATAAACTCACAGTTTACCAGATAAACGTTCGCGCCCGTACCGCGCACGGTGTACGCCGTTTCACGGATACTGCCGTTGTTGTCCCAATACTGGAAGCGGATGCCGTTGACACCGGAGGACGGTGCAAGCGTTACCACAGCCGTATCGGTCGCACTGCCGCCCTGACCGTAGATCACGCGGATCATGGTGCCGCGGCTCATGGTGCTCTGCTCGCGCTGAGGCAAGGAGGAGCAGCCACGCAGCTCAACGCCGGTAGGAACGGAAACGGGAGCCTCCAAGCGGTAGGTGCCCGCAGGCAGATACACCACGCCACCCGTCGGAGCTGCCTTATCCAGCAGCGCCTGCAGCTTGGCGGAAACGTCTTCCTTACCGGTCTTATCCATGGTCGGGTCGGTATAGAGAACGGCAGCGGGCTTTTGATAGGTCACACCCGTATCGATCGCGTATTTGGTGAGGTTATCCGTATCGGCAAGCACGACACCCTCAAGACCACCCTTGACGGTCGTACCTGCGATCTTGATGATACCGTTCGAGTTGTTGACGATACCGTTCTTGCTGCCGACCAGGTAGCTGTTCGACACGTGCATACCCCAGCGAGCATCCATATCGTCAGCCTGCAGCGCGACGTCACAGTCCATAACGACGGTATCGTAGAAGCTGCCGGCAAAGCTGATGCGCTCACCGTCTACAATGTGAATACCGTACTTACAATCGGTTACCGTCACGTGGATGAATTCCGTCCACTCAAGGTCACCGATCTCAAAGCCCGCCACATGTGCGCGGGTGTAGGCGCGAACCTTGTCGGTGCTGACAACGTCCAGCCCACGCGCCTTGGTAAATGCCTCCCAATACTTAGGAGAAACAACGATATTGGTACAAGTACCAACGTCGGAGGAATTGGTCAGATACAGGCCGACAGACAAGCAGGTTGCCTTGAAATTCTCAACGGTCAGCTGCTCGTGGTTGACCGTTCTGTGGGTACGAATGCCCTCGTAGCCATTGATCACGGTCACGTTCTTGACGGTCGATGCCATAAAGCTCTGCGGCGTATTCTCACGCACGAAGAAGGTTGCAGGGTAAGGAACGGGATTTTCAAGCGACTGGTTGGGATAATACACGGTCAAGCCGTATACACCTGCCGAGCCGCCAAGCACGAACAAGCCCTCCTCCTGCGTTTCCTTGCTCTTTACGTCAGCAAGGATCACCGTGCCGTACTCGCTGCCGGTATCGGGATCCTGCCAGTCGCCGCGCAGGCAAACGAAGGCGGGAACGGTAATGTTCTTGGTTATTCTGTAGGTACCTGCAGGAAGGAACACGGTACCGCCGCCGTTCTGGTGGCAGGTATTCAGTGCAGCCTGGATGGCAGCCGTGCTGTCATCCTCGCCCGTAGGGTCGACCTTATAGTCGTCCTCGGACAGGTAAATGTCCGCAACGACCACGTCCTCGGTGGAGTACACCGTCGGAACGATGATCGGGCCGTCTACCGTCGAAAGCGCGGTATATTCCCGGGTCAGGATCTCCTCGTAGCCGGGGAACAGCCCCTTGAGCGGTGCCGCGCCGTCCTCACCGGGGAGGTAGGTTTCGATAAAGTAATCAACTGCCATTTCGGTGTGGCGCTCGTCACAACCGATCAGCACGATCTTATTGCCGGACACCTGTACAATGTACTGATGCTCGCCAAGCTTTGCCAACGCAGCCGCACTCTCGGGGCGGTTGGTCTCACCAACGAGAAATTCATATCGACTCGCAAGCTCTGCCGGATCGGGATTTTTCTCCCAGTCGGTCGTAATGGGCCACGGATCAACGCCGTAAGCCTTTTGCAGCGCCTTGCGCAGTGAAAGCGAAGCCTGCACCATATCCTGCGAGGAGAAATCGCTGCGAACAACGGTGTAAATACCCTCGCCCGCCTCGTTCGTAAGCTCCAGCGCAGGAACCGCGTTGTCATCAATCGGCCCCGAGGCATCGTCGCACGCGCAAAGAGCAAGCGCAAGGATGGCACAAAGCGTGATCAGAGCGTAGCGCAGTACGCGCTTCAGTTCAACGTTTCGTTTCATAAAAACCTCCCGTTTTTCCCCAAAAGTGTGCTTTTTCAAAGCATACCGTCTGCAAAAGACACTTCTGCGTATACTGAAATTATTATACTATAAAATAGTAGGAAAGTCAAGGATATTTTTGCATTCCCTCCGGAAAAGAAAGGGGCTGTACTGCGGAAGAAAACTCACACAAAAATATTGCAAATCCCCTTGACACCGCTGCCATTCGGTGCTATAATACTAAAGTAAATAAACCGATGATGAAGAATAGTAGCGTTACGAAAGGCTCACAGAGAGCCGCAGCGGGTGGAATTGCGGCAGCGGGACGTAGTGTGAATGGACTTCGGAGGGCGACCGAACGCACGAAAGTGTCAGTAGCAGTCGACGGGTATCGCACCTGTAACAAAGGCGAGGCATATCTACGGTATGCAAAAGAGGGCGCAGCGAGCGCCAAGCCGGGTGGCACCGCAGGAATTGATCGTTCCTGTCCCAGCAGATTGTATTCTGGGACGGGATTTTTATTTTTCGTCCCCCATCTGAGAAAGGAGACATCGTTATGTCCGAAAAAACCATTCCCTACAAAATTTATCTTGAGGAGAGCGAAATGCCCACCGCATGGTACAACCTGCGCGCGGACATGAAAAACAAGCCCGCTCCTCTGCTTGATCCCAACACGCACAAGCCCATGACGGCAGACGATCTTGCAGGCGTGTTCTGTGAGGAGCTGATCCGCCAGGAGTTGGACGACACCACCGCCTATATTGAGATCCCCGAGGAGATCCGCAGCTTTTATAAGATGTATCGTCCCGCACCGTTGGTTCGTGCCTACTGCCTTGAGGAATATCTGCAGACCCCTGCCAAGATCTACTATAAGTTCGAAGGCAACAACACCAGCGGCTCTCACAAGCTCAACTCTGCCATCGCGCAGGCGTACTATGCCAAAAAGCAGGGTCTGAAGGGTGTCACCACCGAGACCGGTGCCGGTCAGTGGGGTACTGCGCTGTCCATGGCGTGCTCTTACTTCGGCCTTGACTGCAAGGTGTTTATGGTCAAGGGCTCCTATGAGCAAAAGCCGCACCGCCGCGAGGTCATGCGCGTCTACGGCGCGTCTGTTACTCCCTCCCCCTCGACCGAAACCGCAGTCGGCAGAAAGATTCTCGCGGAATTCCCCGGCACGTCGGGCAGCCTTGGCTGCGCCATCTCCGAGGCGGTCGAAAAGGCTGTCAGCACCGAGGGCTATCGTTATGTCCTTGGCAGCGTGCTCAATCAGGTGCTGCTTCACCAGTCGGTCATCGGCCTTGAATCCAAGGCGGCCATGGATAAGTACGGCATCAAGCCCGACATCATCATCGGCTGCGCCGGCGGCGGCTCTAACCTGGGCGGTCTGATCTCTCCCTTTATGGGTGAGAAGCTGCGCGGCGAGGCGGATTATCGCTTTATCGCCGTCGAGCCCTCCTCCTGCCCCTCGCTGACGCGCGGTGTTTTCGGCTACGATTACTGCGACACCGGCATGATCTGCCCTCTGTCGAAAATGTACACGCTGGGCAGCGGCTTTATTCCCGCCGCACATCACGCAGGCGGTCTGCGCTACCACGGCATGAACTCGGTACTCTCTCAGCTGTATGCTGACGGGCTGATGGAAGCGGTTTCCGTTCCGCAGACGGCAGTCTTTGCCGCCGCCGAGCAGTTTGCCCGCGTGGAGGGAACGCTCCCCGCCCCCGAAAGCTCGCACGCCATTCGCGTTGCCATTGACGAGGCACTCAAGTGCAAGGAAACCGGCGAGGAAAAGACCATTCTCTTCGGTCTGACCGGCACCGGCTACTTCGATATGTACGCATACGAAAAATTCCACAACGGACAGATGGACGACTATACTCCCTCCGACGAGGAGCTGGAAAAGGCAAGAGCGTCTATGCCGGTGGTCGAATAAAGATAAAAGAAGGGATCACCCGGATAGGTGCTTTCCATTAAGCAGATTTATCTGCGGATATCCCACGATTTCGTAGGGCGATTTGTGAATCGCCCGCCGGAATCTGCGAAATTAAAAAGAGAACGGACACCCTTTGGGTGTCCGTTCTCTTTTTGCCTTAAACGAGTAAAAAGGTGTCTGAACAAGGGTAAAAACGAACAAAAGGTGTCCAATTCAACTTATAACAAACAGGGATCAAAATTATTCGCCCACAATATTATTGTCTATCAGCATTGCAACAAATTCATCACTTATGATCCAAGTTTCACCCATATGTATAAAATACCAATTATCATTATATTGATATGGACCAGATAGCTCTATTTGTATGCGAGGATCATCTTTCAA
>JAFTME010000054.1 GCA_017452545.1 Clostridia bacterium
TCGCCGTAGGGGCTGCCGCCCCTAAGTACCCCGCTGCATCGCGTGCTAACGCCGACGCGGAGCATCGGCTGATCCGCACGCGGTTGCCAGATGGAAGAAATTTTGCTTTCGCCGCCTCAAAAAGGACGGCGAAAACAGAGAAGCGAAGTCGCTTTGAAAGTCAAAAGTTTTTAGTACGGCTCAACTAAAATCCAAACAAAAAGCACCGCGCTTCGCGCGGATATCTAATTTGATCAATTTCCATATCCGCGCTCGCGCGGCTCGAACCGCCACAAATTACCACCGAACAAATCTAACAACGCTTCGATCCCTAACCTTGTTAGCGTCTCAATTTTCGCCGTCCTTTTTGAGGCGGCGAAAGCAAAATTTCTTCCATCTGGCAACCGCGTGCGGATCAGCCGACGCGGAGCGACGGCGTTAGCACGCGATGCAGCGGGGTACTTAGGGGCGGCAGCCCCTAAGGCGATTTTTTCGGTTCCTTTTTGTTCGACGACAAAAAGGAACATTAAGTTCTTTCCCAAGAAAAATCTGTTCGCAGTTCTTTCGCTGCTTACTAAAACCCTTTTGCAAACGAAGGAATAGCAAACAATCCACCCTACAAAGCAACCACCATCCCATTGACACCGCGCCCGAAATATGCTACAATAAAGAGTAATAATCTTTTGCTTGAACGGTGCTGCCATGATAGATACAATAACCTCCCCCCTTTCCCCCTCCCCCGACGCCTACCACTCCACGCAAATCGCCGTGGTCGGTGCCGGTCACGCCGGCGTAGAAGCTGCCCTCGCAGCCGCCCGCATGGGACTTGATACCGTCCTCTTCACCCTCTCGCTCGACGCCATCGCAAACCTGCCCTGTAACCCCTCCATCGGCGGTACGGGTAAGGGGCACCTGGTCTATGAGATCGACGCGTTGGGGGGCGAAATGGGCCGCGCCGCCGACCTCGTCACGCTGCAAAGCCGTACCCTGAACGCCGGCAAGGGCGCCGCCGTCCATTCCAAGCGCGTCCAGGCAGATCGCGCACTCTACCACGAGATCATTAAGCATACGCTGGAGCAGCAGCCCCGCCTGCGCGTCGTCCAGGCAGAGATCACCGACATTCTTACCGCCCCCGTCGATAACGCTGATCCCCACGGCGCCCCCTGCCGTGTCACCGGCGTCGCTACCAAGCTCGGAGAACTTTGGGCGTGCGATGCCGCCATTCTCTGCACCGGTACCTACCTCGACGGCCGCATTTTCGTCGGAAACGTCAATTATCCCTCAGGTCCCGACGGCTTCCTGCCCGCCGACGGTCTGTCCGATTCGCTGCGCCGCCTCGGACTGCGCCTGATGCGCTTTAAAACGGGCACCCCCGCCCGCGTCCGCCGCGACAGCATCGATTACAGCGTCCTTGAGATACAGCACGGCGAGAGCGACGGCCTGCCCTATAGCGCCGATACCGATGAAAATTATCTCGATACCATCGAGCAGATCCCCTGCCACATCGTCTATACCGGCGAGAATACCCACCGCATCATCCGCGAGAATATCCACCGCAGCGCCATGTATTCAGGCGCCATCCACGGTACGGGCCCCCGTTATTGCCCCTCCATCGAGGACAAACTGACCCGCTTCCCCGATAAGGAGCGCCACCAGCTGTTCGTCGAGCCCATGGGGCGCAATACCGAGGAAATGTACATCCAGGGCTTTTCCACCTCTCTGCCCACCGACGTCCAATGCGCCATGCTGCACTCACTCCCCGGCTTTGCCAACGCCGAGATCATGCGCTACGCCTACGCCATCGAATATGATTGCGTCGATCCCACCGAGCTGTACGCCACGCTGGAGTGTAAGCGCGTGCGCGGTCTTTACGGCGCAGGGCAGTTCAACGGCACCTCGGGCTACGAGGAGGCCGCCGCCCAAGGCTTGGTCGCAGGCGTCAATGCCGCCCTCGCCATTCGCGGCGAGCCGCCCCTGATCCTGGAGCGCTCGGGCAGCTATATCGGTACGCTGATCGACGACCTGGTCACCAAGGGCACAAACGAGCCCTACCGCATGATGACCTCGCGCTCGGAATACCGCCTGCTTTTGCGCCAGGATAACGCCGATCTGCGCCTGTGCGAGCTCGGATACCGCGCAGGGCTTGTCGATGAGGCACACTATACCGCCTATCTCACCAAAAAACAAGCCATCGAACAGGAGATCGAGCGCCTGAGCGCGACCCACCTCTCCCCTGCCGCCGTCAATGACTTTCTGATCGCCGCAGGGCAGACACCCGTCAACAGCGGTATCTCGCTCGCCGATCTTTTGCGCCGCCCCGGCATCACCTATGCCGATCTCGCCGCCATCGATCCCGATCGCCCTTCCCTTTCCCGCCGTGTCGTCCTGACGGTCGAGGTGTCGGTCAAGTACGAGGGCTATATCAAAAAGGAGCTCGCCGAGGCTCAGCGCCATCGCAAGCTGGAAACCAAGCTGCTGCCCGCCGATATCGACTACCTCGCGCTCAAGGGTCTGCGCATCGAAGCCGCACAAAAGCTGGATCGCCTGCGCCCCCTGACCGTCGGGCAGGCATCACGCATCAGCGGCGTCAACCCGGCCGACATCTCGGTGCTGCTCATTTATCTCGGCTTGAAATAACGGAGGATATATAATGATATCTTTTGAACAATTCTCCCCCCTGCTCCGCGCCGCCCTGCTCGCAAACGGCATGGAGTCGCTCGCAAACGAGCAAATAATTGGTAATTTTTGGAAATTAACCGAGCGTATGCTGCAGGTCAACGCCGTCATGAACCTGACGACCATCACCGAGCCGCGCGAGCTCATTCTCCGCCACTATATCGACTCGCTCACGCTGCTGCCCCACATTCCAAACGGCGCACATGTACTCGACGTCGGCTGCGGCGCCGGCTTTCCCTGCCTGCCGCTTTGCATCGCCCGTCCCGACCTGCACGTCACCGCGCTGGACAGCACGGCAAAAAAGATCACCTACGTTGCAGGCACGGCAGAGCTGCTTGAGCTTGACAATCTGCAAGCCATCAGCGGCCGCGCCGAGGAGCTTGCCGCCCCCGGACAGCCCATGCGCGAGCATTTTGACGTCGTCGTCAGCCGCGCCGTCGCCCGTCTGAACGTTCTCGGTGAGCTTTGCCTTCCCTTTTTGCGTGTCGGCGGTACGCTTCTCGCCATGAAAGGCTCCAAAGTGCAGGAAGAAATGGAAGAATTTGCCAAAGGTGCCGCTCTGCTTGGCGGCGATCCCATGCAGCTGATCGATTGCACCATCACTCCGCCGCCCTCCGAGGATGTTCCGGATACCGCCACTCCCGATCACCACGCGCTGGTAATTGTAAAAAAAGTCAGGAAAACCAAGGAAATTTATCCAAGAAAATACGCCCAGATCCTCAAAAAGCCGCTATAAAATAGCGGCTTTTTTCTTTTTCGTTCGCCCCACACACCGAAATGCCGCCAAGACCACCGCATTTCCCGTCCGAATACGCCCTATTTCCCTTCCCTTTGCCACGACACGGTGCGAGTCATTCCCCGCAAGTCACGTGCTACACTATTCCCTGCCGGCTCCGACCGAGATCAAAGCAAAGGAAGTACCATCATGTCACAGACAACCATCACCGAAATCCGCAGAAAGCTGCCGATTTTGTCAAAAAAAGAAGAGCAGCTCACCGCAGAGTGTACCGTTCTTCAGCTCCCCATCGACGATATCATTCCCAACCGCAGCCAACCCCGCACCGCCTTCAACCAAAATGCCATCGCCCGCCTCGCCGACTCCATTCGCCGCTATGGCATCCTCCAGCCGCTGACCGTCCGCAAAATCCTCATTCCACCCAAGCAAAGACATCCCTTTTCTCCCACATATCGCACCGAAAACGACGATTACATACCAAACGTTGCCCCATACGCCCCATATCACGGCACAGCGCATGAAAATTGCACCGTTCTCTACGAACTGATCGCCGGCGAGCGTCGTCTGCGCGCCGCGCGTATGGCGCAGCTTGCCACCGTACCTTGTATCGTCGTCAATACCGACGACTCCACCAGCGCCGAGCTCGCAATTATCGAAAATCTGCTGCGCGAGGACCTCAATATGTTCGAGCAAGCTGAGGCGTTCCGCCGATTGATGGAGGAATTCATGCTGACACAGGAGGAGGTCGCGCGCCGCGTCTCGCTCAGCCAATCTGCTGTGGCAAACAAGCTACGCCTGTTGAAACTGACCCGCCGCGAGCGCGAAACCATTCTCGGCTCGGGCCTGACCGAGCGTCACGCACGCGCATTGCTCAAGATCACCGATCCGGGGCTGCGCGCTGACGTTCTGACGCAAATTACGCTGCGAAAGCTCAACGTCAGCGCCACCGAACGCTATATTGACAGCGTTTTGGACGAAATCGCGCGCTACCGCCGCGCACCGGGCGAAGCAACGCACGTCATCGACGTTTCTGCCATCCCGCACGCCGAGCAGCCCTCCGCGCAGCCCCTGCATCAACCGCCCCAAGCAGAAATCGCGCCCACCTTCGCTGCAACCGACAAAAAGCCGCTGCTCAAGGGCGCGATCCGCGATATTCGCCTGTTTTATAACTCCATCCGCAACGCAACTGACATTTTGGAGCAAGCAGGCGTGCGCGCCACCGTGCAAAAGCAGGAAAACGGTACCGAGATCACAGTTACCATCCGTCTCACCGCGCCAACGGTTGAAAAGCCCCTCTGAGCAGCGTTTCACGTGAAACATCCCGGGTTCAGCCGCTTCGCGCTGCATTGTTTCACGTGAAACATTCCTCCCCTCGTCGCACAGGGCGGCTCCAATGTTTCACGTGAAACATTTCGGATTTTACGCCGCAATTCGCCCCGCTTTCGCACTTCGCGGCACGTTTCACGTGAAACATAGGTCTGTTTTCGTCAAACGAACCGTTTTACACGTTTCACGTGAAACATTTTTTCAAAAAAGATGTGAATTTTTCGTTATAGGCTTGCATTCGCCGCAAAGTTGTGGTATAATAGGTTAGAATTCTATTTTCGGGGAATTTTCTCCCGTTTTGACTATAAAACGCAACGAAAGACAAGGGTAACACGCAATGGGAAAGATTATCGCATTTGCAAACCAGAAGGGTGGCGTCGGTAAGACCACCTCCACGGTAAATATCGCCGCTTCACTCGGCATCCTCGGTCGTCGCGTGCTCGTCGTAGATCTGGATCCGCAGGGAAATACCACCAGCGGCGTCGGGATCTCCAAGAAAACGCTGCGCCGCACCATGCACGACGTATTGTCCGACGGTGTGGACGTCGCCGAGGTCATTTTAAAGACTGACTTTGAAAATCTTTGGATTCTTCCGTCCAATATATCGCTCGCAGGCTCCGAATTTGACCTTTACGAGGCAGAAGAGAGCGAATTTCAGATCAAAAAGGTGCTCGAGCCGCTGAAAAACGACTTTGACTACATCATCATTGACTGTCCGCCCTCGCTCGGCATGCTGACGGTCAACGCCATGACCGCCGCTGACGGCGTCGTTATCCCCATGCAGTGCGAATTTTACGCGCTGGAGGGGCTTTCGCAGCTGATGATCACGGTCAGCCGCATCAAGCAACACTACAACAGCGCCCTTAACATCACGGGCATTCTCGTGACCATGTACAACAGCCGCCTGCTGCTCTCCGTGCAGGTCATCTCCGAGCTGCGCAAGCACTACTCGGACAAGCTGTTCGACCAAGCCATCTCCCGCAACGTCAAGCTGTCCGAGGCGCCCGGCTTTGGCGTCCCGGTCTATTATCACGACAAAAAGAGCAAGGGTGCCGAGGAATATATGGCAGTTGCCAAGGAGCTGACGCTCCGCATCTGACCGTCGGCACGGCTTATCCCAAGTATCTTATAAAATTCACATCAACGACCAACGAAAGTGAGGAACTCACCCATGGCGAAAAAAGCAGGCGGTCTTGGCCGCGATTTCTTCTCCGTCATGAACGATAATATGCCCGAGACAGGGCAGGGCGGTCCTTCCATGCTGCGTATCGCGGATATCGAGCCGCGCAGCGACCAGCCCCGCAAGACCTTTGAGCTGGAGCCGCTGGAGCTGCTGGCAGAATCCATCGGCACTTACGGCGTTTTGCAGCCCATTATCGTCCGCGAAAACCCCAATTTGCCCGGTACTTATGAAATTATTGCCGGTGAACGCCGCTGGAGAGCCGCAAAAATGGCAGGGCTTTCCGAAATTCCTACCGTTATTCTGGAGGGCGACGACCTCAAGGCCGCCCAGGTCTCCATCATCGAGAACATCCAGCGCGAGGATCTCAATCCCGTCGAGGAAGCGCTCGCATACCGCGCGCTGATCGAAAAATTTGGTCTGACGCAGGAGGCTGTGGCAAAGCAGGTGGGCAAAAATCGCTCCACCGTCACCAATATGATGCGTCTGCTCGATCTGCCCGAGGACATCCTCGATATGCTGCGCGAGGGCACCATCACCACCGGTCACGCCCGCGCGCTGCTCGGACTTGACAGGGAAGAGGACATCACCGAGCTGGCAAGCCGTATCTTTATGTACGATATGACGGTGCGCGACGTCGAAAAGGCGGTCAAGCGCATGAACGAAGCCGCCGCACTCGATGAGCTTGGTGAGGAGGAGGACGTCGTTGATGCGGCGAATTCCGAGAAAAATCTCCGCCGTGTCTATATCCGCGACCTGGAGCACCGCATCCTCAACGCTCTCGGAAGAAAGGCAAAAATTACCAATTCTCCCAAGAAAAAGGTAATCGAGCTGTCGTATTCCGACGATGCAGACCTCGAAGAGCTGCTCAAAGCGCTCTGCGGCAGCGATTTTTTCAACGAAGCCGAATAATTTTACCATTTTTTGACAAATAATAACATCAAAAGCGAAGGAAGGACAAAATCATGTTAGACATCAAATATATCAAAGAAAACCCCGAGGAGGTCATCGCCCGCCTTGCCGTCAAGGGCAAGGACGCGCGCGAGGATATCGAGCGCATTCTCGCGCTGGACGCACAGCGCCGCGCGCTCATCGTCGAGGGCGAAACGCTCAAGGCAGAGCAGAACAAGACCAACAAGCTTATCCCTCAGATGAAGAGAGAAGGGAAGGACACTGCCCCCATTTTCGCACAGCTCAAGGCGCTGGGTGACCGCGCCAAGGCGCTGGGCGATCAGCTCAAGGAGGTCGAGGTACAGCTGACCGGCGTGATGCTGGGTCTGCCCAACCTGCCCGATCCCGACCTCAAGGCAGGCGGCAAGGAAAACAACGAGCCGCTGCGCTACTGGGGCGAGAAGCGCGTCTTTGATTTCGAGCCCAAGAACCACGTTGACCTTTGCACCTCGCTGGGTCTGATCGACTACGATCGCGGCACCAAGCTGTCCGGCTCCGGCTTCTGGATCTACCGCGGCATGGGCGCACGCCTTGAGTGGGCGCTGCTCAATTACTTTATCGATACTCACCTTGCCGACGGCTACGAGCTCATTCTGCCGCCCCATATGCTGGAGTACGAGTGCGGCGTGACGGCAGGTCAGTTCCCCAAGTTTGCCGATGAGGTCTATAAGATCGAGAACCCCACCGATAACCGTATGCGCTATATGCTGCCCACCGCAGAGGCTGCGCTGGCATCCCTGTACCGCAACGAGCTGCTCACCGAGGCAGATTTCCCCAAGAAGCTGGTCTCCTACACCCCCTGCTTCCGCCGCGAGGCAGGCTCCTACCGCTCCGACGAGCGCGGCATGGTGCGCGGACATCAGTTCAATAAGGTCGAAATGTTCCAGTACACGCTGCCCGAGCAGAGTGACGCTGCCTTCGAGGAGCTCGTCACCAAGGCAGAGGCACTGGTCGGCGGTCTCGGCTTCCACTTCCGTACCGTCAAGCTGGCAGCAGAGGACTGCTCCGCTTCCATGGCTCGCACCTACGACATCGAGATCAACATCCCCTCGATGAACGGCTATAAGGAGGTCTCCTCCGTATCCAACGCCCGCGACTACCAGGCGCGCCGCGGCAACATCCGCGTCAAGCGCGAGAACGGCAAGACCGAGTTCGTTCATACGCTCAACGGCTCGGGTCTGGCAACCTCCCGCATTCTGCCCGCATTGGTCGAGCAGAACCAAACCGCCGACGGCTCCGTCATCGTTCCCGAGGTGCTGCGCAAGTACCTGGGCGTCGACGTGATCAAGAACGGCAAATAATCAAAAAAGCGTTATAGAATAAGGAGTTTTACCATGTTGTTTGCGCATATCGGGCGCGCTCTTCACGCCGCAGCAGCCTCATTCGGGCGTCTTGCCGCCTCAGACGAGCCCTCCCTTTGGAGCGAGATCTGGACGTATCTTGTCGATCGGTATTTTTCCATCAACTTCTACGAGTATCAGTTCTATCATCTCAATCTGACACAGAGCGACGGCATCTTTCTGCGCAACACCATCATCGCCATCATGCTGGGTGTCGTGGTCGCCTCCGCCGGCGCCATGTACCAAAAGCGCACGCTGGGTGACCTCGTGCGCGCGCTGCAGCGCGAGAACTGCACCTCGGCAGACAAGGCGATGACGCTGGAGCAGCTTGGACTCCTTCGCAATACCGCCATCAA
>JAFTME010000055.1 GCA_017452545.1 Clostridia bacterium
CATCATGGAGCGCATGTCGGTACGCCCCGAGGGGTCACCGATCATGGCAGTACCGCCACCGATCAGCGCGATCGGCTTGTTGCCTGCCATCTGCAATCTCTTCATCAGGCAAAGCGCCATAAAGTGACCAACGTGCAGGGAATCTGCCGTCGGGTCAAAACCGATGTAAAAGGTTGCCTTTCCGTTGTTGATCAGATCCTTGATCTGTTGCTCGTCGGTTACCTGCGCGATCAAGCCGCGGGCAACCAACTCCTCATAAATTTGCATTGTATTTACCTCCAAATTATAATCAAAAATAAAAAAGAGTCCCGATCCGAAAAGGACGGGAGACCCGTGGTACCACCTTCGTTCGCCACCGCCTCGCGGACGGTCGCCTCTCTGGGTCGCTGACCCCTGCCGCAAGATAACGGACGGCTGCCGTTGTCGCCTACCCACGGTGTGCGCCGCTTCGGGACAATGCTCCGGGACGTATTCACCGTCGTCTCTCCCGCGCCTCTCATCCACCGGCTGCTTTCTGTCGGATCCCTCAACGGTTACTCTTTCCCATCCATGCTCTACAATATTATATATGTACTTTTGAATTTTGTCAACAGAAAATGCAAAAAAAATACTAAAAACCGCCGTCCGGACTGCTTTTTTGACACAAAGGGCTGCCGCACGCGCGGCAGCCCCGAAAAAAGCCAAGATTATTTCATGGAGTTCTCGTAGGACTCGATCATCTTCTTGACCATCTGACCGCCTACGCTGCCTGCCTGCTTGGAGGTCAGATCGCCGTTGTAGCCCTGAGAAAGGTTAACGCCAACCTCGCTTGCAGCCTGCATCTTGAACTTTTCCATTGCTTCCTTTGCCTCGGGAACCAGAGTCTTGTTGCTTGCCATGGTTTTATCCATCCTTATCATTTATTGGTTATCAATATAATATCCTATATCATACGATCACGCGCGAGCATTGAGAAAAGGAGTCCGCACGCGGCAGCCTCGCAGGCAGAACCGACCGTGCAGCATCTCGCCGCTTCGTTTCCGCTCGCTTGACTACACTGATATTTTGCTCCGATAGTCTGCCGTTATAACAGGAAAATTTTGTGTACCGCCCGTGTTTTTAAAAAATGTAAATTTCATCGATATTTTATTGACAAAACACCAAATAAACGCTATAATATCATATCATATGTGCTTTTGTAAAGCCATCATACAAAAAGAGAGGAGGAGCGCCGTGAATATTGCCCGTTCCTATCAAGATTGTTTCTTTTCCGTCCTCGGTGATTCCGTCAGCACGCTCGACGGCTATCAACCCCGGGATTACGCCGTGTTTTATGACTTTGCCAATATGCGCCACTCGGGCGTGCTCACCCTCCCAGATACCTGGTGGGGACAGCTGATCGACGCCCTCGGCGGCACGCTGCTTGTCAACGGCTCGTATTCCGGCAGCCTTGTCTGCCGCCATCCGCAGTGTGAGATCGAGTCCTACGGCTGCAGCGACGCCCGCACCGCCGCCCTTGGGACGGCAGAGCGCTCTCCGGACGTCATCCTGATCCTCATGGGCTTTAACGACTTCGGCAACCGCATGCCCGTCGAGCCGTCGCCGCAAAGCGCGGATCTGTCCGTTTTTTCGGTGGCATATGCTGCCATGCTGCAAAAGCTCAGACAAAATTATCCCGCAGCCGAGCTCTGGTGCCTGACGTTGCCCGTGAGCGATCGACTCAGCCGCGCCTCCGCCGCCACGCTCCGCTTGCCCGGCGAGCATAGCCTTGAGGCCTATTGCCGCGCGATCCGTACCTGCGCACAGCAGTACGGCTGCCGCCTCCTGGATATTTTTGATCCCTCGTCTCCTTTTGAAACGATGGACGGTAACCACCCCACGGCAGCAGGTATGCGCGCCATTTCCGCCGCTGTGTGGCAATGCTTGGAAGGGGAGGGCTGCGTATGATCATTGATTCCCACGTGCATTATTCTCTTCGTTCGTATGACGCCGAAGCGTTCCCTTATCTCGATTACGCCAACGGCACCCTCACTCTCGCCCACGGCGATCGCGCCGCCCTGCTGCAGAGCATGAAGGCGCGCGGTATCGCCCTTTGCATCGAGCCATCCACCGGCTTTGACCGTATCGAAGCGCAGCTTGCCCTCGCACCAGAGTATTATCCCTATATCCGCCTTGCGCTGGGCGTGCACCCCAAGCGCTGCGCAGCCACCCCGTGGAGCAGCCGTAAGCAGCTGCGGCGCTACGTGCTGGAAAACGACGTCGTCGCGATCGGCGAAACCGGGCTGGATTACCACCTTCCGCCCGCGCAATGCCACCGATTTCGCCAAAAAATGTGGTTTTGTTACCAGCTTCGCCTGGCGCACGAGCGAAAACTGCCGCTCATTCTGCATGTCCGCGAGGCAGACGACGATGCACTGCGTATCCTGACACGGTACCGCCGACTGCTGCATGGCGGTGTCGCCCATTGCTTCGGCGGCAATACCCGCTGCGCCCAAGCGTATATCAATCTCGGCTTTGCCATCGGGATCGGCGCACGGCTGCTGCAGGAGAGCAACGGGGGAGAGCTGCTGCGGCAAACGGTCAGAGAGCTCCCGCTGCACGCCATGCTTGCAGAAACGGACGCCCCTTACGTCCTCCCGCCGCTGCCCGCGCTGTTCTGCAGCGCAAGCAAAAGAAAAAAGCTGCGGAATTCCTCGCTGATCCTGCCTGCCGTCATCGAGCGGATCGCGCTCCTCAAGGGGGAGAGCACCGCTGCAGTCGAGCAAGCGCTCTACGAAAATACCCTGCGTGTCTTTCACCTGCACGCCTGAAGGAGGTCACCCATGCCAATGCGAACGTTATTCGTCGTTTCCGATATCCACGGTCACTATACGCTGCTCAAGCAAGCGCTTGATGCGGCAGGCTTTGACGAAAACGACCCCACCCATTGCTTTGTCTGCTGCGGAGACCTGTTTGATCGGGGCAGGGAAAATCGTCGTGTCTACCACTACGTCCAAGGGCTGAAGCATAAGATCCTGATCCGCGGAAACCACGATGAGCGACTGCTTGACATCATCAACGCTCGCCGTGTCAACGAATACGATCTGTATAACGGCTGTGAGGTCACACTTGAAGAGTTTTTCGGCGAGAGCGCCGTGGATGCCTACGGCCGCCTTACTTTGCCGAAATACGGGAAAATGGCAGGCAAGCTGCGCAGCCTGGTCAACTCCATGTGCGATTACTATGAAACTCCAAATTACGTCTTTACCCACGGCTGGCTGCCCGTCAAAAGAGAAAACGATGTTCTCGTTCTGCAAAAAAATTGGCGCACGGCAGACGCCGCCGACTGGCATCGCGCCCGCTTTTTGGAGTGGCATCTCTTGTACGGCACCCCGGCAATGCTCTCTGAAAAAACGCTGGTCTGCGGCCATCGTCCCACCCGCCTTGCCGCCCGTGTAGACCCGCAGCGCTCCGCCACCTGCCACGACATTTTTTACGGCGACGGACTGATCGCCATCGATGCAGGCACGATCCGCAGCGGGCAGGTCAACGTGTTGGTGCTCAATGAGGAGATCGAAGGATGAATCGTCCTTCGACCTCCTTTTCTGTTTTGTTGAATTGCACAAAATGAGAGCGCAAATTTTGGCACATTGACGAAATTTCAAGTCGTTTTCTCTGACATATTGCTTTTTATATTGCGATATGGTAAAATATATCCGTGTGAATAAAGAAGATCGATTTACCGAAATTCACAGGAAAGGACCCCAAAAACATGAACAAAAAGACACTGTTCCGTACCTTTTTGCTGTTGCTGACCGTGGCACTCGTGCTCGGCATGGCAATCTCCTGCAATGAGGATCCTTCGGATAATGAAAATCAGCCCACGGATGAGCCCACCCCTGCGACCGATATGATCGCGATCGCCGGTGGTGACGCACCCGAATATCAGATCGTGCGCTCCGACATCAAGGGCGCTGGCACGCCCGAATCAAGCGGCGTTGTCGCCATTCGTAAGGCTCTGCTCGAAAAGACCGGCGTTGACCTTAAGCTGACCACCGACTGGACGGGCAAGGGCGGAAATCCCGAGTTCGAATACGAGATCCTGATCGGCGAGACCAACCGTGAGGAATCCGCAACGGCAATGGAAAAGCTGGCAGAAGCAGGCACCGACTACCTCTTCTGCACCATCGGCACCAAGGTCTGCATCGTCGCATCCTCCGAAAGAGATCTTACGTTTGCGATCGATGCCTTCATCAATCAGATCACCGTTGAAAACAATATTGCGAGTGTTGCAAAGGAGTTGAATGTGTCCGGTATGTATATTCTTCCCGAAGGTACTTATTTTGAAGTTGCAGCCTCTAAGAAGAGTGGCTCCGATAAGTATGACGAGGCGCTGGCGCTGGCTTGTCTGCAGGGTATTATGAACCGCGAGTCTCCCGCGAAGGTCTACGTCAACAGCGGCGGCGGAAATAACACCTGGCTCGAAACCATGCAGGAAGAGGGCAGATGGCTGGAAAACGTGGAATTTACCAAGCTGTCCGGCTTTGCCGAGCTGATGGAATACGGCAGACCGTACGTCAAGGCAGTCGTCATCTGGGACGAGTCCGTTGCCGCAACCGTCAACGTCGCAACCACCGTTGCCGGCGTTGAGGACGGTATCGCCATGACGCAGAGCTACTATCAGGAGTGCAAGCATCTCTTCAACCCCGATGTCAAGATCATCGACCTGAATACCGAGCTGATCAAATACGACGGCTCCATCACAGGTAGCGCCAAGAACGATGCTTACCTTTGGGCGATCGATAACTATCTGCTCAAGGATCGCTGCTCGACCGACTTCCTCTGCCACTATATGGACGCATGGAACGCCTCCGGCGTATCCGGTCGCCGCGACGGCGGTGACGATGCCTACGTCTCCATCCGCGACTGGGCAGTCTATAACCGCGCCTTCGTCATCGACCTCTCTCCGTGGGAGGACGAGGCCCCTCTGGATGATCCCGACCAGGAGATCGGCACCGACTACAAAACCTTTACCACCGTCCTTGAGTATATGATGGAAAAGACCGCGGATACCGCGCCCTACGAGATGTGCGGCTTCTTTGACTTCGCAAAATACAGTCGCGCGGGTGCCAATACCACCTCCAAGCACGAAACCGTTCCCACCGAGTGGGAGTACGTTTGGGTTATCAGCCATTATAACGGCTACCATAACACCTGTATCGAATGGTCCTGGAACGAAAGCTTCCATAGTCAGTACACCGGTGCGCAGCAGTTGACCAATAACCGCCCCGACGAGTATCTGGATCTGGAGCCCAATACCACCTACCTCTGCTTCTTCATGGCAGACTACGACTCCACCTATCCTCTCTACCGCTTCCTGCAGGACTTCTGGGCAGATCCCAAGCGCGGCGAGCTGCCGCTGGCATGGGGCATCAATCCCAGCCTGCTGGACACCTATCCCGATATCATCGAGTATTATTACGATACAGCAACCCCCAACGACTACTTCACCTCTGACGCCAGCTGCGCGGGCTACATTAACCCCAGCCGTATCCGCGACGAGTTCTGGGATCTGATGATCGATCATAACGTCAAGTACTTTGAGCGTGCCGATATGACTATTGCGCCCATGGTACTTGATCAGGATAGGTTGGATGAGCAGTCGCTCGAGGCTTTCTATCAGTTCGCCTACGACGGTGTGGCAACCATCATTATCGATCAACACGGTAAGGGTGGCAGCCAGGCACCTGCGGGAATGTATGAGGATATGCCTACTGACAAACTGGATAACAGCTTCCCGACCAACAGCACCGATGCTGCCATGAGGGCGGTCGAAAATGTTGTCAGACATGGCTATAACCGCACGCTGGGCCGCAAGGCAAGTGGCTCCTCGCTCTCTCTCATGCGTTGCGTATGGGTCGGCCCCTCCTATATCTGTGAGGTCGTTGACAAGTATAAGGCAGCACATCCCGATGAGAACGTCGTTGTCGTCGATATCTACAATTACTTCAACCTGCTCAGACAGGACCTGGAGTCTTGATTTGAATCAAGCAAAGAGACAGGGCTTGCCCTGCCTCTTTGCAGCTTTTCAGCAATGAGTAAAAGCAAATTAAAAAAAGGAGACCCCCAAAAATGAAACGACTGTTACCCCTGCTCGTGCTCATGATCCTCTCGTTTCTGCTGCTCGTCGGCTGTAACCCCTCCGATACCGATCCGAACGATGGAGCAAAGCCGAGCGATCCCGAAGATATGCTGATCCTGATGGAAAACGGCGCAGCACAGTATCGCGTTGTCCGCTCCGATAAGCTCAATTCCAACCATGTTGCCACCAAAAGTGCCATGCAGATCATATCCACCGTCCGCGAGATGACCGGGGTGGAGATGGAGATTGCTACCGACTATACCGGCAGAGGCGGCACCGAGGAGATCGCTTGCGAGATCCTTGTTGGTGAGACCGAGCGCGCCGAAAGTGCAACGGCAATGGAGTACCTGGGCGATAAGGATTACGCCATCTGCGTCATCGGTACCAAGATCTGCATTGTCGCACAAAACGACCGCAGTCTGTCCGCAGCCGTGCAGAAATTTTTCGATCAATACCTGTATTACGAAGAAGGGCGTATGTTTATTTCCAAAACGCTGGATGTTCGTGAAATGTATATCATTCCCGATAACATATGGTACGAGGTTGCTCCCTCGGAAAGTAACCGTATCACCAAATACGACGAGTCCGTTGCGATCGCCTGCCTGCAGGGAATTATGAACCGCGAGTCGTCTCACAAGGTCTACCTGAATTATAACGGTGAAACGCAGGGCTGGCTCAACCTCTTCCGCGAAGAGGGCTACTGGCTGGAGGACATCAGCTTCCTTAAGCTGACCGGCTTTGGCGAACTGTTGGAGCTGGGCATTGATTATATTAAAACCGTCGTCATCTGGGATACCGACGTTCCCGCCACGCTCAACGTGGCTTGCACCATCGCAGGCGTTGAGGACGGCGTTGTTATGACCGAAAGCTATTACGAAAAATATAAGGATATGCTGGCAGGCAAGAGCATCACAAGCCTTGTTGGTATGTTCGACGGCAGCGAAACGGGCAGCGCTAAAAACGATGCCTATCGCTGGGCGATCGACAATTATCTGCTCACCGGAAAATGCTCGACCGATTATATCTGCAGCTATATCGACGGCTGGACCTACCGCGCCTCCGGTAACACCTCTTATACCGTTGTCCGCGACTGGGGCGTCTATCACCGCGCCTTCGTCTATGACCTTTCCCCTTGGGGCGACGAGGCTCCCCTCGACGAGCCGGATCAGACGCCCGGACTTGATAAGCAAACGCTGCTGATGATCTTTGACGCTATGCTGGAGCTGACCGAGGACAAGGGTCCCTACGAGGTCTGCGGCTTCTTTGAGCATCAGAAATACAGCAAGGCGGGTAGCAATGAAACCTCCAATCACGGCTCGGTTGCGACGGAGTGGGAATACGCTTCGCTCATGACTCCTTACAACGGTTACCACAATACCTGCATCGACGCAGCCTATAATGAAAGCTTCCATACGCTTTATACCGGCGCACAGCAGCTGGTCGCCAACCGTCCCAAGGAGGACATCGAGTTGGAAAGCGGCAAGGTCTACCTGTGCTATTTCATGGGTGACTACGATTCCACGCATCCCGTATATCGCTATCTTAAGAATGCATGGGACGATCCTCGCCGCGGTGAGATTCCTTTTGCCTGGGCGATCAATCCCAATCTGGTTGAAACCTATCCCGACCTGATCGAATATTATTACAATACGGCAACCCCCAACGATTATTTCGTATCCGATGCCAGTGCGGCGGGATATTTCATGCCGAGCCAAGTACCCGATGCGCTCTGGCCCAATATGCTCAAGCATAATATCGAGTATTTTACGCGTCTTGACATGAGTATCGCGCCGATGGTACTCGACAACAGGCTCCCGGACAAGGACGACCTGGATATGCTGGTACAGTTTGCGCCTGACGGCATCGGAACCGTGCGACAGAACCAGACCTTTATGCACGGCACCACACCTGTCACGGCTTTGCTCGGTGGTGGCTATGACCGAAACGACCCCGAGGTCGGTGTCAAAAATCTGACCAACGTCATTAACGCCCAGTTTTCAAAGAGCAACAGCGGCGCATCGCTCTGTATGCTTCGCTGCGTCTGGACGACTCCGTCTGTGATCTGCGGAACGATTGATCTCTATCGCGAGGCAAATCCCGATAAGGAAGTTGTCGTCGTTGATATCTATAATTATTTCTGGTTGATCCAGCAGGATCTCGATTGGTAAATAAAAATTAAAAAATGAACAAAGCAGCTTGCGGGAATTGTAAAAATTCCCGCTTTTTGCTGATTTTTCGGCTTTTATGAAAAAAGTCTTGCCCTTTCTTGCATTTTGTGCTATACTTTACCCAATCAAAATTTTGCTACCGTTATGAAAGGAAGGTATCACAAAATGGAAACTGTCAAAAAGTACGCCCGTCGCTACTTTCTTGATGCCATGGGTGGCATGGCACAAGGTCTTTTCGCCTCGCTCTTGATCGGTACCATCATCGGAACGGTCGGCGGTTATATCCCGTGGGCACCGCTCAAGGATCTGCTGACCATGATCGCCTCTGTCTGCAAAAACGACTTCGTCGTCGGAGCCGCCATCGGCGTCGCTATGGCGCGCGCAATGGGCGCCGACCCGCTGGTCATGTATTCCTCCGCCATCGTCGGAGCAGGGAGTTACTCCATCGGTTTGATCGTCAACAAAGCGACCATGGAGGTCGCCGCGCATTACATTCCCGGTGCAGCTCTTGCCGAGGGTATGAGTAAGCTGACTGCCGGTCCCGGCGGATGCTTCTTCGCCGTGATCCTTGCTGTCGAGCTCGGTATGCTGGTGTCCAAGAAAACGCGACTGGATATCCTGGTCACCCCCCTTGTCACCATCATTCCCGCTATGCTGCTCGCTCGCCTGATCAGCCCCTACATCGCCTACGCAATGTTCCACCTCGGTAACTTTATCAACGCTGCAACCGAGTACGCCCCCTTCTGGATGGGCATCGTTATTGCCGTCGTCGTTGGTATGATCCTGACGCTTCCCATCTCCAGCGCAGCCGTCTGTGCCATGATCGGCATCTCGGGTATCGCAGGCGGTGCCGCAACCGTTGGCTGCTGTGCCCAGATGGTCGGCTTTGCCGTCATGAGCTTCCGCGTCAATGGCTGGGGCGGACTCGTTTCCCAGGGGCTCGGTAACTCTATGCTGCAAATGTGGAATATCTGTAAGAAGCATCAGATCTGGCTGCCTCCTACCCTTGCCGCCGCTA
>JAFTME010000056.1 GCA_017452545.1 Clostridia bacterium
CATAAAGGCTGCCAGCAAAGCGGCACCGCGCTCCATGGTATGCTGCTCAGGTGGGAAAACGACCTGTCCGATGATGCGCTCCAGATATTCGCTCTCCGTCACGTAGCGGATGCTGTCCTGTGTACCGCGATCGATAAAAGTGATATTATCCAGATGCACGCCGCAATTTTTATGCAGCCCCTCCTTGCCGCCCCACGGCGTACCATAGGCATAGAAGCTACCATCCTTTTGGCGGCGAATGATGGGCTTATCCCCGTTGATGATCTCGACGGTATCCCCGAACTGCTTTTGCCAAAGCAACGCATGCGTGGTCTTACCGACGCCGCGCGGTGCGCAAAAGGCATATGCGCGATCACCGTATTTCACCACGGCGGCGTGAAGCAAAAAGGCATCGTGGTACAGCAGCTTGAGACTGATCTGCTCATTGATGCAAATGCACTCTGCCTGCTCCTCACTCAGCGCCACAGTCATACTGCGCTGCTTTGAGCGGATCTGTGCGGGCGTTACGTAGACGGTAATATCCGACCACGGCAGATCCGTCATATACGGGCGGCAGATCTCATACGTCAGATCATATCTTGCAGAGATGGTAATATACAATTCGGCAATTTTGATCTTGAAATTTCTCATCTGCGCATCCCCTTCCGTGCCCTGCGGCGAAAACCCCGTCGCATCTGCTGATTTTTGATTATTATACCATATATTGCGTTGATTTGCAAGTACCTTTGCTATTTGTTGAAAAAATTTTCCAAAAGTTTTGCATAATCTTTGGGAAAGTTCCTTGACTTGTATCGGGATACATGATATAATAACGCCAAGTGGATGTTGTAAGCAACAACCAAAAATGATTACCGCACAAGGAGTATGATCATGAAAAAAACATTGCATATCATCCCCCACTCCCACTGGGACAGAGAATGGTATCTTCCGTTTGAGAAGCACCGCATTCGTCTGATCGATCTGTTTGACAACCTCATTCAGGTCATGGAGGAAAACGAAGACTATACCTACTACCACATGGACGGTCAGTACGTCGTCGTTGAGGACTATCTGGAGATCCGTCCTCAAATGAGAGAGCGCCTGTTCAAGCTGATCCGTGAGAACCGTATTCAGATCGGTCCGTGGTATATGCTGCAGGACGAGTACCTGACCAGCGGCGAGGCCAACGTCAGAAATATGCTTTACGGTATCCGCTTCTGCAAGCAGATCGGTGCCGATCCCGTACATAGCGGCTACTTCCCCGATTCCTTCGGTAACGTATCCCAGGCTCCGCAGATCGTTCGCGGCTTTGGCTTTGACAACGCCATCTTCGGACGCGGTGTTAATGATATCGGTACCGACAACGAGGTGGTCAAGCAGAGCGGCGTAACCAAGAGTGAGCTGATCTGGCGTGCACCCGACGGCTCCGAGGTCATCGGCGTTATGTTTGCCAACTGGTATCACAACGCAATGGAGCTGCCCACCGATCCCGAGGCTCTCAAGCAGCGTCTGAAGCACATCGTTGCATCCACCTCCCGCTTTGCCACCACCGATCATCTGCTGGGCATGAACGGCTGCGACCACCAGCCCATTCAGATGAATCTGCACGAGGCAATCAAGCTTGCAAACGAGGTTCAGGACGAGGTCATCGTCAAGCAGTCCAACTTTGCCGACTACATTGCCGAGATCAGAAAGAACAAGGACAATCTTGCCGTCTTCGAGGGAGAGATCGCAGGTCAGCTGACCTCGGGTCATCACCTTCTGATCAATACCGCCTCCGCACGCGTTGACATCAAGCAGGACAACCACGATGCACAGCATCTGCTGGAGAGAATTGCCGAGCCCGTATCCGTGCTTGCAATGCTCAACGGCGGTAAATATAAGCAGGATTTCTTCACCTACGCTTGGAGAATTCTCATGCAGAACCACCCCCACGATTCGATCTGCTCCTGCTCCTGCGACGAGATCTACGACGAGATGAAGGAGCGCTTTGCCAAGTCCATGGCTTGTACCGAGGCGCTGCGTGACGGCTCGCTGGATTATCTCGCAGCAGCCGTAGATACCTCTGCAGTCAACGGCGATAAGGCGATCGTCGTACTCTCTCTTGAGCCTAACGACTCCATCGTTACCGTTCGCGCAAACGTAGACTTTGACAAGGACGACATGGTTGAGGAAATCGCCATCTTTGACGATAAGGGCAATCCTGTCCCCGCCAAGATCAAGCTCATCCGCAACCAGTTCACCTACACGCTGCCCGACGACCGCTTCCGTCAGCCCAAGTACGTCAACCGCTTTGAGGTTGAAATGCAGATCAAGACGCACGGCATCGGATACTCCGTCTACACCGTCAAGAAGTGTGCCGCCCAGGTCAAGACCGCAGTTGCATACGGCGACAATTACATGGAGAACGAGTTCGTTCGTGTTCAGTTCAACGCAAACGGTACCTTCGATCTGACCAACAAGAAGTCCGGTCGCGTATACCGCGAGCAGAACCTGTTTGAGGACGTTCAGGATAAGGGTAACCTGTATAACTTCGGTCCCGTTGCCGGTGACGTTCCCGTAACCAACAAGGAGACCGCGGCTACCGTAGCGCTTCACGAGGTAACTCCCTACTCCGTCACCTTCAAGGCTGTCATCAGCATTGCGATCGATGCTGATATCACCACCTACGTCACGCTGTCTGACGGCGTTGCCCGTGCCGATATCCGCACCGTTATCAATAACCGTGCAGAAAATCACCGCATCCGCGCACTGTTCGATTCCGACATTGCCACCTCCACCGTACTGGCAGAGGGTCAGTTCGACGTCGTTCGACGTAACATCGAGCCCGCACACACCTGGACCTGCCCCTACAACACGCAGAGAGATCAGGCGTTTGTCACGCTGGAGACCGAGGGCGGCGGTGACGCACTGATGGTTGCAAACCGCGGTCTGTGCGAGTACGAGGTTCTCCGCAACGGTCACAACACGCTGGCGATCACGCTGCTGCGTTGCGTTGGCGAGATCGGTGACTGGGGCGTATTCCCCACGCCGAAGGGCCAGTGCAAGGGCGAGTACACGCTGGAATATTCCGCAATTCCCTACGATACCGACGAGCAGGCCAAGGCTTACGGTCTGGGTTACGTCTTTGCAGGTAATGCTGCTCTGGCAATCGGTACCGATATTCATGCAGGCAAGGCTCCCGCAAGCGCTTCCTATGTTGCCTTTGACAACGAGTACATTCGTATGTCCGCGCTGAAGAAGGCTGAGGATTCCGATGCGGCTATCCTTCGTCTGTTTAACACCGACACCAATCCCGTTGCGCTGACCATCGATCTGGGCGATGCCTTTACGACGGCTGCTCTGACAACGATGGGCGAGGAATTCGTTGAGGCTCTCAACGTCAAGGACGGCAAGCTTGCCATCACCGTTCCCGCAAAGAAGATCCTTACCATTCAGCTGGCATAAGTAAAAGCCATGGGGCTGTCGCAAAAGCGACAGCCCCATATTTTTTATTTCCAAAGTGCATCCGGAGAGATGGGAGTTCCCTGCAGTAAAACAGAGAGTACAAATCCATCATTCCCGGTCAATCCCGATTTTCCGGCAAGCGCTACGGTGTCGCCCTCGCGGACAATCCGACCTTTTTCTACCGTCGTTTGCGCAACGTTGCTGTAGCGGCTGACGACACCGCCGCCGTGGTCCACAAGCACGTAATAGCCGTCGTACTCGTTATACCCCTTTTCCAGTACAACTCCGCCTGCAATGCAGCTGATCTTTGCACCGTGTTCCATGCGATACTGATTCCCTTCTCGGGTAAAGCTCTCGCCGCTCGGCTTTGCCACGATCACCATGCCTTTATGTGAAAGCAGCGTGCAGCCCTCGCGGCTCGCAGGGTCCTGCCAATGGTCGTGTGGGAAGAGAATGGACGTGATCTCCGAGGCGCGCTTCTGAATCAGAATACGCTCCTGAAGCAGGCTCTGCTTGAGCGAGGCGATCTCAATACTCTCATCCAGCACCTCGTACGTCAGCGGATCGATGGTCTTAGCTCGCACGAAAAGAACGATGCGCTTACTGTACGTACCGTAATCGATACGGAGCGTATACTCGCCGATCATCAGATCCTCCGGCAAAACGATGTACCCGAATGCCGTATTCTCCATCGGATAGAAGGAATAGGTCAGCGTTTGCGAGGTGTTTTCGAGGGAGCAGCGAATTCGCTCGGGATTGGTAATATTGACGCCCGTGACACGCAGCAGGCCGCCCATATAGCTGACGTCGGTATTCAGCACAAAATCCGCCGGCTCGATATGCTTCAGCTCGAATTGATAGTTGACGATACCGCTGAACGTTTGCTCCTCACCCGGCAGCCAAGTAGCGCGAACACTGACCGAGAGAGGCTCGGTAATCTCAAACGCGGCGGAAGACAGATCCTGCAGCGTACCGTTAAAACGGATCGCACCGGAGCTTCCCGTGATCATCACCGTGCACTCGGACGGCGTCGGCGTCAAGGCCATTTCAAGCTGACCGCTGACTGCATAGGTGACCATACCCTCATCGATCCTGACGACATCCTTTTGGTTGACAAGCTCTGGTCCGAAGCGATAATACCAGATCAGCTCGCTCGGCAGAACCTCCTCACCCGAGGAGAGTCGAAGGCGGGGCGTACGCTCGGCATTATATAGGCTCGCTGCGTAATCCGTATTCAAAAAGCGATTCAAAGCGTCGCTGCTTGCCTTGCGCATACTCAACAGGCGGGAGGATTCATGAAAATATAAGGAAAATCCCGTATCTGTCGGAAGAAAATAAAGGCGGTATGTAATCGTGTCCTTTCCATTGACCGTCCGAATAAGAGTAAAGCTTTGCGCTGCTGTGGAGTTCAGAAGGACCTGCTGCTCCACATCCGATTTTTCTTCAGAGGAAAGCAGTTCATTCAAAAGTGCAAGCATGGGGGCGTGCGCTTCATTTTCGGAGGAAAAGGAAAAAACGTTATCGTTGGCATCGGTCATCGTCAGCGTGACAACGTCGTGCGCGCCGATTTCCTCACCGGGTTGACGCAGCAGTAAAAGCGCAACAAGTAAAACCGTCGGCAAAAGACAAAGGATCAGCAACAGCTGTTTATATGATATTTTTGCCGTATTCACGTTTTCACCTCCCACGCTTTGATTTTCCTTTAGTGTATCACATTTCAAGAAAAATGTCAAGGGTGGTGTCGAGCGATCTTCAATTCAGCGTCATGTATCGCAGGGCAAAGCTGGCAGCATACTGCTGGGCATAAGAGTTTTTTTCAACAACAAGACACAGCTCTGCGCCGCATCCGTCAAACGAGGCATAGCCGATCCGCGTAATGCTGGCAGGCAGCGTGACCGAGGTCAATTCCCCACATCCGTAAAAAGTAAACCATCCAAGCTCCCGTACCGTTTCCGGCAAATAAACGGATCTTACCTTTGTTTCCGCAAAAGCGCTGTCGGCAAGAGTGATCACCCTTTTCCCGTCAATGGCAGCAGGCACACTAACGTAAGCATTTTCCCCAAGATACTTGGTCAGCATAACGCCCCCCTCCGTATCACAATATAAAAAGTCACCGGAGCGCTTTTGCCCCTTGGGAATACTCTCTTCCTCGGTGGGCGGCGTGCTTGTTTCTGTTTCCTTCTTTGAAATGGTTTCTTTTTCCGTCTTGACGGTTCCTTCACCCGCCGATGGCTCTGTGGGGGCAACTACCGGAGTGTCCTCTTCCTCTGCCTTGCTTTGTCGCAAAACCTGCAGTTCCTTCTCCAGGGCATCCGTCCGATTTTTATACTCGGCTCGCATCACGTAAATTTGCTGATCCATCTGATTGATCTGCTCGGTCATACTTTGTAAGCACGCCTCATAATAGGTGATTTTGGCATCGTAAACTGCATTTGTACCGTTATCCTGTGTTTGGTCCGTATTGAGCGTCGCCTCCTGCGTACAACCGCTCAAGCACACAACGCACAGCGTCAAAAGCAACAACAATCTTCCCATCGTGCCTCCGTGTTTCATTTTTGTTCCCTCTCTTTTCATTTTTTTGGAGTATGCTCCATATCCCAATTATATAAGAGCTCACATGAAAAATTATGCTTATTCTGTCGACGATCTCAATATCGCACACAATGTAGAAAAAGCAAAAAAACGAGACACCCGCGATAATGCGAATGCCTCGTTTTTTCATTTACCGAATGATAGAAAGAAATGTTTCAACGGAATTGGCGTAAACGTCCTCGGTCGAAAACAGGGATTTTCCCAACAAACAAACGACCGTATCCTCGGGCAGCTTTTGAAGAATTTCCGAGGAAGCATACCACTGTGTATCCTTAAGCAGAACGGCGCTGTCATCCAGTGCATTGGCAGGAAGCGTTCCGACAACGTCCTTGAGCAATCGAACGTTCCCTCTCGCCTTAAGCGTTTCGTAAACATAGGGGCTGCAGATGTAGATGTAGCTCTCGCCCGTCATCACAAACTGATCCAGCTGACGCGCCTGCTCGGTATTGTACGCCAGGTTGATGGCGCCACCCGTTGCAGGACGGTTAGGATCCTTACCCAGCGCCTCATCCAACGCGGAATTCATCGCATCGTTTTCAGCCTTGATCTCCTCTTCGGAATAGATCTGAAAGCGAACGAAGCCGGCGTACTTGGTGCCGTCTCCGTTATAATCCTTGCCAAGTGCACCCGAAAGCGTCTGCTGCATTTGCTCTGCCTCGGACAGTGAAAATCCGTACGTGCCGCCGTAGGTGATGTTCAGGTCGTTATCCCGCTCTCCGGTTTGCTGCATAACGCAAACAACGATCACGATGATAAAGAAAGCAACAATGATGACCGGCCACTTATAGTGATACCAAAAATTATCCAACCATTTCAGCACAGGGCTCTGCTCGGCAAGAGACAGCTCCTTACCGTCGATCTTTTCCGTATCCGTTGACATATCGGGACGGTTGCTTTGCATATTGCGTTTCTCCTTTTCGGAAATCAGAGCTTGCTGCGGGTAACCTCAAGAACGCGCAGCGTGATCACACCCGAAGGAGTTTCTACATGAAGAACGGCACCGGCGCGCGCACCCATCAGGCTTCTGCCAATGGGAGACTGGTCGGAGATGCGGCTCAGAAGCGGATTTGCCTCGTTGGAGCCTACGAGAGAATACTCGATCTCCTCCTGCAGATCCTCGTCAAACACGCGTACAACGGAACCCAGGCTGACCACGGAGGTATCGATCTCATTCTCGTCAATGACCTCTGCGTTATCGATCAGTTCCTCGAGTTCCTTGATGCGAGCCTCGTTCTTTGCCTGCTCGTTTCTTGCCTCATCATACTCAGAGTTCTCCGACAAGTCACCGAAGGAACGTGCTACGGCGATATCATTTTTAATTTCATCGCGGCGAGTTGTCTTCAGATAAAGCAGCTCCTCCTGCAGCTTTTTCAAGCCCTCGCTGGTGTACATTTGCTTCTTTGCCATGGTTCAAATTCTCCTTAAATATAAAATTTCGTAAATTCAATGATTATTTTACCGCTTCGATGGCGGCAGCAAGCTGATTATCAGCTTCATCGGGAATCAGATATACGTTTTCATACTGCTCCAGCAGCGTCTCATCCAACGGCACGTCGTATCCGTCGTCAGGCGCGATGCCGATATCGTGATAGCTCTCGCCGCACGGCGGCAGATACCATGCCGTCGTCAGCTTGATACCACCCTGAAGACCAAAGGATGCCAGATTGTAAATGGACTGCATACAGCCTTTACCGAAGGTCGTCGTACCGACCAGCGTAGCCAGATCGTAGTCACGCAGATTGGCGGTAAACAGCTCGGCGGCGCTTGCCGTATATTCGTTGGTCAGCACCGCAAAGCGATATCCGCGATATTTTCCGATATCCGCCTTTTCAATGCTGCAGCTTGCGTATTCACCTTTATAGTTCACGGGCTTGACATAATCGGTTTCTTTCACGTCGGAATTATCCACCTTGCTGATCATGGCATCCCCTTCCTCGAGCAGCATGCTGAGGACTGCCTCGATGGACTGCAGATCGCCGCCGGGATTGTAGCGAACGTCAAATATAAACTTATCGCAGCCCTTGGCGATCAGGGCATCCATGGTCTGCTCAAACTGCGTCGGCGTCGTCAGGTCAAATTGCGTAATATCCAGAATACCAATGGTGGAATCGTTCTCACAAATGCGCCCCTCAACGGACGTCGTCGTGATATCTCGACGTTCAATGGAAAAGTCCATTGTTTTGAAGCCGTCCTTGCTCGGTCGCAGCACAGTGATTGTTGCATACGTGCCTGCCTCACCGCGAACGCTGTTGATTGCCTGCGTTTGTCCAACCTCATCAACGGTGATCGTGTTACCGTCCTTATCCACGACGCTGAAAATAATATCGCCGGGAACAAGGCCGGACTCCTGTGCGGGAGATCCTGGGAAAACGGTAATGATCGTTAGCGTTGCATAGGAAAACTGATTGATCTCTGTCGTCGTATTGACTACGCTGACGCCGATCCCCTCAAATTCTCCTTGGTTTTCCGAGGTCATCTCTGCGAATTCCTCGGGCGTGTAATATTCTGCGTAAATGTCACCCGACGCCAAGGCGTATGCCTTGATCGCCTGCTGCATCATGGTCTCATCGTCCAGCTCGTAAACGGAAAGCGCTTTAAAGATCTGCTTGACCATTGAAAGCTCCTCGTAGCCGACCGACGAATCCCCTTCGGTCGTCTGATTGCCGCCGATGCCACCGAGCGTAGAATTGGCATACAGCTCACGCAGCTTAGCGGTAAAGGCACCGGCTGCTACGGCATAGGTCAACAGCATGGTAAGCACCAACACACAGCAGATCGAGGCAATAAATACCGCAAGCGGAACCGAGCGGGCTTTTTTCTCCTCCCGCTCCTGTACGAAATCGTACTTATAGATGGAGGGCGAGGGTACTTTCGCCTGCAGCGTGGATATATCCGCAAGGCGGAAGCTCATCGACGTAAGATATGCGTTCAATGTGCGGGAAAATACCTCCACATCGGTCTCATCGGGCAATGACACCGAAATGGTCGAGCAGGTGTAGCTGACGCTGACCTGTGCGGTTACAAAGGCGGAACGAACGGCATCTGCGATCCGAGACTCATCCGCCTCGGACTGCATGCCGTAAAGTGCGTAGGTTAATTTTATCATAAAGGATCCTCAACGGAAATCAAGTATTGCTTGCGAATGCGGTGTCGGGCACCTTCGCGTGCGAATGGGGTTGTTACACAAGGATGCAACAACCCCGTTGATATACCGCGCACGCGGCGCGTCTCACACAAGGGAGAGGAATCAAAATGACTTATGCTGCCGCAGCAATCAGAAGCGTGCGGGCTTGGAGCCGAGGTACTTCTTGACCATCAGGGCAACCTTAAAGGTGATGGCGTGCTCAAACTCACGCAGATCGAGGCCGGTCAGCTTGCGGATCTTTTCCAGGCGGTAGACCAGCGTATTGCGGTGAACGAACAGCTTTCTCGAGGTTTCGGAAACGTTGAGGTTATTCTCGAAGAAGCACTGAATGGTCATCAGCGTTTCTCTGTCAAGCGACTCAAGGCTTCCCTTCTTGAATACTTCCTGCAGGAACATATCGCAAAGCGTGGTGGGCAGCTGATAGATCAGACGGCCAATGCCGAGGTTCTCATAGCTGATGATGTTCTTTTCGGTTTCAAAGACCTTACCGACCTCAAGAGCAACCTGTGCCTCCTTGTAGGCTCTTGCCAGATCCTTGATATTATCCACGATGGTGGAAATACCGATCGAAACCTTGGTATAGAACTCACTGCTGAGCGTGTCTGCAATATTGGTAGCGATTTTTTCCATATCACGAGGATCGGTATCGGGCTTAACGTCCTTGACAAGCACGATATCATGCTCGCTTGCGCTGATGATATAATCCTTGGTTTTATCCGGGAACATATTCTGCAGCATCTCAAACGGCATCATGTCCGTCTTGCCGAAGAACTTGATCAAAAATACGATGCGATACTCCTCGGTATTGAAGTGCAGCTCCTTGCTCTTGATATAAATATCGCTGGGCAGAATGTTGTCCAGAATGATATTTTTAATGAAAGAGCCCTTATCGTACTTTTCATCGTACAGGTTCTTGATATTACTCAGAGAGATCACGACCAGCTTGGAGGTGCGCTCTGCCGTCTTATCCTCACCTTCAACGAAAACGATATACTCTGCCTTGGTAGTGCCGTTGATGGGGCGATAGGTATAACCGCCGCTGACGATCATATCGGTCGTATAAGCCAGCTCGTCACGAACGCTCTGGCGCATTTCACCGATCTTTACCAATTCAGAGCAAGCAATGATAACACCGTTTTCGTCGATGACGCCGATAACACGGTCGACTGCATCCTTCATTTGATGAATGACGCTCTGAAACAATCTGTTAGACATAGATTTCCTCTCCTGTGTATGTATTTGGAATGGATATTGTATATACTACCCTATATTCTACCACATTATTTGTGAAATTTCAATAGGGTTTTCTATCTTTTTTATAAAAACGGAGGTGTTTTTTTGTGCAATTTACCGTATGGATTACTCCGTGGGGTTGCATCGATGAAGTCGGATCGGGCGGTTAATTACAGCTCCAGCTCGTAAACAAGGCAGCTTAAGACGAAGCCGGATGCCGTTTCCGTGCGCAAAATTCTCTTACCGAGACCGACCATCAAAAAGCCCTCTTGCGCCGCAGCGCTTGCCTCATCAACGGAAAAGCCGCCCTCGCTGCCGATCATGATCGAGACCGTGGGAAGTTGCCCTGCAGGAAGCGAAGCAAGCTTTTCGCGCAGAACGGAGCGCAACGGTACGGTCGCGTCTCCCTCGTAACAAAACAGCGGAATGTCCGCCCCCTTTGCCTGCTCCAGCGCAGCAGCATAAGAGATGGTAGGATTGACCTCGGGTAAGCAGCCGCGCCCCGATTGCTTTGCTGCCTCGGCGGCAATGCGACTGCGGCGCTGTGTTTTCTTCTCCTCCTGGTCGGGCTTGCAGCGAACGATGCAGCGCTCGCTTTCAAACGGCGTTATGGTCGTGACACCGCACTCCACCGCCTTTTGAATGATGGTATCCAGCTTATCCCCTTTGGGAAGAGCCTGGTAGAGATGCGCGATGAACGGAGGCTCGGTATCCATGCTCCTCTCGGAGAGAATGCGTGCCAACACCTTGGTATCATCGATAAATTCCGTCAAAACACAATCGTATTCGCTGCGTTGCATATCGCAGACGGTAATATGCTCGCCAACCGCCATACGCAGGCTGCGAGCGATATGATGCGCGTCGTCACCGACGATGTGAACGATCCCATCGGAGATCTGTTCCTTGCGGATAAAAAAGCGAGGCATGGCGATCCTTCCACCGCATTTTTGTGCGGTTTTTACTGTAATTCGGACTGTTGTCATTTTGAACAGAACGATTATACAACACTTTGCCCAATTTGTCAAACCCTTTTTTGTAACTTTTGCACTCAAAACTCGCAAAATTTACAATTTATTCTTAAAATCAGCCCGTGATAATGACAAAACACCGAAAACCATGCACCCACCGCTAATATTCCTTTTGGAAATATTGCTCAACATTTTCGTGGATATGCCCGAAAAAAGAAAAAGGCATCCGCCTTCCCTCCCGGTAATTTGTCAAAAAAGAAAAGATCGCTGATAGCATATCCATGATGTCGCGCCCGGTCTTAGCGTGCTCCTCGTTCTCAAACCACTCCGAAAGCGCCTCGTTTTGCGGCGTGAACCAGTCGCGGAACCCCCGGAAGATGTTGCGCACCGAGCCCGTCAGCATACGCGAATAGTTGATCTGTGACAGCTTGTCTACGAATTCCAGCACCTCCGCACTCCTGCGAGTCGAGCCGGCGCGGAAATATCCCTCCTTGCGCTCCTGGATCTCCTTGACGATTCTTTGGATTTCCTGGGAGATTTTAATTCTGAAATCATTCTCCTTGTAGCGTGCCTCCGCTTCTTCGATTTTGGAGTCAAAAGCAGCCTTTTCTTGCGCAAGCTCTTCACGCATATGCTCCTTTTGACGAGCGTATGCCTCACGGTATTTCTTCTTAATCTTTGCCGCTCCCGTAGATTCTCTCGCAGAGTACAGCTGATTGACGATATCCGCAAGTACGACACCCTTATCCCTGTTTGGAACCGTTTTATCAAATATTTTCGGCAGTACCCGAGACCACTCCTTCCATTGCTCAGCCAGCATTGGCACCCGCTTTGCGGTCGTTTTCCGAAGAGAAGTTCTTCCGAAAAGCTGCTTTCGCACCACTTCAAACGATCCATAATGTTCTGCTGCACGCGTCTTTTGAGCCTTCGAAAGCTTATACGGTGTTTTTCTGATCAGGGAAATCACCTCTTCAATCTCGTCCTCATTCAACTCGGAGATAGTTTTTTCCGTACCTTGAAATTCGGGAGATTTCAGTTCTGTGTCTTCTTCCGAAAAAAACTCTTTCGGAATATACTTGTAAAAATTCACATCAGACGGGTTGACATTTCGAAGCAAATCTGCTATACTAATAGTGACAGAGCGAGAGTCTTGGGTAACGCCATTTTTGGTATTCCCTTGCTCCGAGACCTCTGTCATTTTTATTTTTTCCAGCGCAATGGCCACGTAAAGTTTACTCGGCTTGTCCGTAAATTCCTTAACTTCTAATTTCACGGGAACTACGTACTCTCCATCCCGGAAAGCGCTAGCCATTACGTGTACATTTTTAAGCGTAGGATCCGGCTTGTAATCCTCCCGTTTATGTACTTCGATACAAATGCCTTGCTCAATCACGGATGAAAATACAGAGAACATTTTTGCAAATTCCTCGTAATTGTGCATTTGCTTGCTGTAGCTTTCTTCAAAATTATTGCGGGAAAATTCAAACGAAATATCGATGTCTGCATTTGTATAGCTTTTTCCAAAAACGTGCAACTTGTTCGCTATACTCCGGATGAGAGCTCTCTTTTCTTTTCCGAGCAGAGCATTTACTTCTCCCCAGCTTTGAATAATAGCATTCTCCGGGGATGCGTTCACAGTAGGAATCCCTTCGATCACACGATTTTTCAGAATATTGTATCGCTGCACATCTGTCATACCGGAGGAAATTTTACCCTCCAAATCCCCCGACGTCTGCTGATTTGCCTCCTCGGGAACATTTTCCAAAGAAAAATCGCCATCCGGGGTTGACTTTTCGGAATTTTGTGCTATACTATTATCAGCGAATTCAATGCGTGCGGCATAGCCCGGAAGGTTATTCTCGGTCCCTACCGCAGCAGTGAATTCGCTTTTGTTTTTAGAATAGATAGTGGCGTTTTCCGGCAAGGCCCTTAGCATTGCATCAACATTCATTTGCAGGTGTATACTGGTTGCTTTATGCACTTTCTCACCATCAAATTCTGTGTCTTTTTGGAAAGCTATTAAAACAGGGCTTCCATTTTGCTTTATGTTGGTAACAAAAACTAACGCATTTCTCTCGGGATTATCGATAATAATCGGCGCAGATTGAATCCCACCCGACAATTTCTCAAGGTTTGCATCCGAAATAGAATGAGAGAAGTCTTTCCCACTTTTCGCCTTTGTGATGACACTTATCGGAACTGCATACACTTTTTCGCTAATTCCCTTTCCTTTCAAAAATACGGATGGTGATCCTATAACCAGCGTATCGCTATGCTTTATTGTTCCATTATTCCTTATGACTCCTTCGATTTGTTGCTTCCAGTCCATATTGCGAGTGTTCTTGATAGAAAACTTCGCCTCACTTTCTTCTTTTTCTCCCTCCTCTCCCTTCTCGATCCTACCCGCGACGATCTGCCCACCGCCCTCAAGCGCGTTCTCGAACAGCTGTGCCGTCCTCTGCAGTCGGTTATAGGCGCGACGGGAGGCGCGGCTGCCAAGGCTTTCAAGTGCCGCCTTTACGTCCTCCACGCGGTTCCGGATCTTCTCGGCAAGCGTCCGATCGGCGCGTACCAGGCGCTCAACGTATCGGGGGGTGTCAAGGATCTTCGCCGCCGCGTGTGCCACCATCTCGTTGCCAAACTCCCGTGAGCGCCCCTCGCGCAGCGCCTTGGTGTCCTCCTCGGTAAAGCCGTAAGGGTTGCCCTCCTCGCTAAGCTCCGCGCGTACCTCGTCCATGATGTCCGTCTGCCCGGCAAGGAATTTGCCCAGCGCAAAGTGCTCGCGGCTGCCCTGCGAAAAGTGCGCCGCCTCCTCAAGTAAAGTGTCAGCCCAGCGTCCGTCCTCCAGCGCAGCTTTGCTGATGTAGACCGTGCTGCCACGACGTGCGCCGCGTAAAATTAAATATCTAAATACAAAAAATACGAGAGCGTTTTCGGACGTTTCTCGTATTTTTAATCGGTACATTTGCAGTATTTTCGCCTTTGTAGGCATCGGTGAAATATCCGATGCCATCTTGTTTGGCGCATATCAAGGTAAAAGAAAAGAAACGCCTTGAATTATTCACAGTTTTGTGATATAATAGAATAAATATATAAGCAGTGCAATGAGAGGAGGACCTGTATATGAATATTCTACATATGAAATACGCGGTCGAGGTTGCAAGACTTGGATCGCTGAATAAAGCAGCGGAA
>JAFTME010000057.1 GCA_017452545.1 Clostridia bacterium
CATTTTTTTCAGCCACCTCTCGCCGCGCTGCAGCGCGTCCTCGTCGGAGTCGTATTGCTCCAGCGTCATACCGGCGAGATCGCTCGCTACCCGGCAATCCTTGTGCAGCAAAAACAAAATGCGGTTGGTGGACAGAATGCCGGAGAACATTCCGTACTCCAGATAAATGTTGTCACGCGGCGAGAGCTTTTCATCTCCGGTGGACAGACGGGTAACGCGGTCGTCCGTACCGCCGATCAGGATGGCAAAATCATAGGCAATCGCCTTTTGGATCAAATCGTTGAATACGTAGTTGCCCAGCTTGAAAAACTCGTCGTACCAGACCGAGCAGTCGCAGCTCTCCTCGATCTGTCGCTTGATCGCTGCCGCCAGCTCCCGGGTCTCCGAGGACGATCCGATGAAAATCCTCTGCTTTCTCTTGCCTGCCATGCCGATGCCTCCTTGTGTGTCTTTTGATAAGATTATACCATGATGTACACTTGTTGTCAATGGGAAACGCCCCCGTACCTTGCGGCGCGGGGGCGCTGTGCTTAATATGCTCACTTCACACTCGACACGATGCCGAAGAACAGCGGCAGCTGATGCTCGGTATCGACGATCATGTAAAGGAAGGGGCGGTTGAGAATGACGTAGTAGGGCTTCGGTGCGTCACCGTTGATGGGTGCTGCGCCATCCGTCATCTCTACTGCCGTGACGGCAGCGGCGCGGGTGCCACGCTCGGCAACCGAAATATAGGTCTTGTGCAGCACGCGGGAGATAAAGATGTTGCCCGCGGTGCTCGTTGCCATGGGGGAAAAATCTGCGGTGTTGCCATCAAACGCCGTCGGCATGCCCATGTCGCAGAGCAGCGCGGCAAGATCTGCGGTAAATTCCGTTTCAAATTTGGGGATCTGTGTGATGACCTTGCCCTCGATCGGGTTTTCCAGCACGTTGCGCAGGCGCTCGGGTGTCAGCGTGGCGAGATATTGCTCGGGCGTTGTTCCTTCGTCGGGCAGCAGTGCAACGAACTGATACTTGCCGCCGGCATACGGCTTGGCAACGCCGACCGCGCCCTCGTCACTCAGGTAGATCGACTCACCGGAGCACAGAAATTCCACCTGCTGTCCCGTGCCCTTAGCGGGCGTAAAGGTGCGGACCCTGACCTCGTCCGTGGTTTCGTAGGGCCGTGCCCACTCGGCATCAAACGCCAACGCGTTGACAAGGTACATGACGGCAGCCTGGGGGATCTCGTCCAGCAGCTGCTTGATCATGCCGTCGGTCTTGTCGTTGACCCAGTTGTTGATGTCCTTGACCGTACTGCCGTCAAAGGGTGCGCGATAGGCATCCGCATCGTACAGCGTTTTGGCAGTCTGCAGGAAGGTGTCGTTGACCGTCAGACGATCCTCGTCGTCGCGCAGCCAGATGGCGTTGGCAATGCTGAGCGAGGTCTTTTTGTCGGTGGGGAGCGCATCTGCGTAAGCGCAGAGCTGCGCGTTGAGCTGCTCCGGTGTCAGCGTACCACCGAGCACCGCCTGCATCTCGTCCAGCGTCTGTCCTGCCGCGCCGTTTGCCGTCATGGCAAGCGCCAGCGATACGGACAGGGGAGAAACCAGTACGTTCTCGCCGCCCTCGCTCGCGCTGTGACGCAGCAGCTCAATGGCAAAATTTGTCTGGGCGAGCAGGAAGGGGTCGTGTTGCTTCTCGTCGGGGGTCGGCTTATTACCGGTAGGAATATTGTCCGTCAGGCTCTCGGGCGGCTCGGTGAGCGGCTCGGCGCAGCCCGTCAGCAGCAGGGGAAGCAGCAACAGCAGGGAAAGAATGAGGCATAGCGTGCGATTGGTCGTTTTTTGCATAAAGATGTCCTCCTTTCGGGTGCGGCATTCGTCAGGGCTCGATCTCTGTGACGGCGCCGATGAAGATGGGCACGTTGTTGTTATCGACGATCATATAAACGAAGGGACGGTCAAAATGCAGCGTATACGTCTGCTCGGGGGGCATTCCGGCGCCTGCCTCAAGCTCGACGGTAACGGCAGCGGCACGCGTGCCGATCTCGTTGACCTCGATGGCGGTTTGGTGGGTGATGCTCGATACGTACAGCGGCTCGCCGCCGTAGTTGCCCATACCGGAAAGATCGGCGGCGGTGGGATCAAACAGGTCGGTAAGTCCCATGCCGGCAAGCGTTTTCTGCAGCGACTTGTAGGTGCAGTTCTGGGTAAACTTGGGAATTCGCGTGTGAACGATGGCGTACTCTCCTGCGCTGCCGAGCAGCTTTTCGATGTGCTCGCCGTCAAGAGAGGCGATATACTCGTCGATGCTCACACCGGGGTTGGGCAGCATCGCCACAAAGCGGTAGCCGCTTTTGCGGTAGTGGCGGTAGGTGCCGGTTGCCATGCCGTCGGACAGGAAGCGATGCTCGGTCGAACTCATCATGGTGACCTGTTGTGCGGTGCCGTTTGCGGGGGTGAACATATCCGGTATCAACTGCTTCTCGGAGTATTCCTCCTGCCACTGCGCCTCAAAGAGCAGCGCGTTGATCAGCAGCATGACGGTTTCGGGATCCAGCTCCTCGAGAACCTGATCGATCATGCCGTCGGTCTTGTCGCTTACCCACGCATTGACGTCCTCGACGGTCTGCCCGTCAAAGGGCGCACGGCGCGCTTCGGCGGCAAACAAACGGGCAACGTCGGAAAGATAAGTGTCGTTGACCTGCAGCGTCTCGTCCTCGCGCATCCAAACCGAATTGGCAATTTTGAGCTGCGCGTATTCGTTCTCGGGCAGGCGGGCAAGATAATCGGCGAGATAGCCGTTTGCCGTGTCGATGTCCATACCGCCCCACAGCAGCTGTGAGAGTTGCGCGCGGGTGTTGTTCTCGGCTCCCTGCGAGGTCAGCGACAGCGCAAGAATAACGGAGAGCGGAGAGAGCAGTGTGTTCTCCCCCGGCTCCTCGGCGTACAGTCTCTTGAACAGCTCGACGCCGAAATTACGCTGCGCCGCGACAAAGGCCTTGCGATCGGTCGTGGTGGCCTCAAAATCGCCGAGATTGCCGGAGCGGATATAGGCAGGGGCGGTTTCCAGATTGCTCGTCGGGTTGAGCGGCGGATCGCAGGGTGAGGTGTTTGGGGGCTCGGTGCTCTGATCATCTTTGGTGCCGGGCTGCTCATCTTTGTCGATGGGATCGCCAAGATCGGGCGCGGCGCAGCCGATGAGTAGGCCGGGGAGCAGTAAAAGGAGCGCGAGCACAAGGCTCAGCGTGCGTACGGTTGCTTTCTTCATGGTCATATTCTCCTCTCATAGGATGTTCGGTATGAATATAGACGTAAAAATTTTGATCTTGTTCCACTGCTTTGAAAAAAAGCGGAGAAATTTTCAAAATTTCTCCGCTTGCGTTTACGGGTCAAAGTGAATGCTGTAAATGCCGTAGCCTTGTTCGTTGTCCACAATAACGACCGAAAGATCGGCGTCCTCGGTGCCGACGAGCGCCTCACCGCCCAGTGTCAGCCTGGCACCGCCGACATCGGAGGTGTACATCATGTTTTCAAAGCTGTTGTAGCGCTCGATTGTGATGGTGACGCTTTGAGCGGCGCCGACGCGCTCGGACAACGCGCTGTGAAATTCCTCCAGCTTTTGCGCATCGGTGCCGACCGCAGGGTGGAAGAGCGTTGCGGCAGTTTCGTAATCTCCCTCGCTGATGGCGGCGCAGAACTGCGCGGTCAATTCGTGACCGGTCTCAAGCGAGATGCCGCCGCTGCAAGCGACGAGAGCAAATATCAGGCAAATCGCCAAAAAAATCAAACCCAATTTTTTCATAAGCGTTACTCCTTTTCATTCTATAGTTATGATGCGCAGTCGGAAAGCTTTTTTACAGTATAGCACACATCATGCGGAATTGCAAGTAAAAATTTTGAACATGGATGACGGCGCACTGCGTGATGCTGCCGAGCGGTGCAAAAAGTTCCTTTTGTCCGCGCACATGAAACGCCGACAACGGGGCAAATTAGTATGGCAACATCGACCGCGTTGCCTTGGATCAATGCGCGACGGTATGCATGAAAAACTCGGAGACAAGGATGGTCCTCTCATGAAAACAAAGCTGAATTCGCTGCTTGCTGCGCTGTTGATCTGCGTGCTGCTTGGCAGCGGTACCATTTGCGACGCACAGGCGGCAGGCGTCGCGCAGGGCAAAACGCTCATTCCGGGCGGCATTCCCTTTGGCGTTAAGTTTACCACCGAGGGCGTGCTGGTGGTGGGCTTTTCCGACATACCGACCGCCGACGGACAAAAAAATCCGGCACGGGAGGCGGGCTTGCGGCTCAAGGACGTGCTGCTTGCGCTGGACGGTCAGCCCATTGAAAGCGCCGCCGCGCTGACCGACACCATCGCCGCCTGCGGAGGGCGTGCGATCACCGTGACATACCGCAGAAGCGGGGAGGGAGAGCATAGCGCAACGCTGACCCCTGTTCTTGACGAGAGCGGCTGCTTTCGGACGGGGCTTTACGTGCGCGACAGCGGTGCAGGCATCGGAACGGTGACCTATATCGATCCCGCGTCGCTTCGCTTCGGCGGCCTGGGGCACGGGATCTGTGACATCGACACAGGCGAGCTGATGCCGCTGCGGCGCGGGAACGTTGTGGGCGTGACGGTCAGCGGCATTCAGCGCGGTATCGCAGGCACGCCGGGGGAGATCAAGGGATATTTTTGCGCGGGCAAGCAGGGCTCGCTGCTGTGCAATTCTCCCTGCGGCGTGTTCGGCATTTACAGCACGCTGCCCGAGGGCGTGACGGCGGAGCAGGCGCTGCCTGTAGCAGCGCGAGGCGAGGTGACGGACGGCGCCGCGCAGATTTTCTGTACGCTTTCGGATAACGAGCGACACGCCTACGATGTGGAGATCTCTGCCATTGATCGCAGTGCCGAGGGCTCCAAGTGCTTTTCCGTTCGGGTGGTCGATCCCGCGCTGCTGGAGGAAACGGGCGGCATCGTGCAGGGGATGAGCGGCTCGCCCATCGTTCAGAACGGTAAGCTGATCGGCGCAGTCACGCACGTGCTCATCGGCGATCCCACTGCGGGGTACGGAATTTTTATCGAAAACATGCTTGAAGCGGCACAATAAAGGAAATTCATACTAAAATGTTGTCCCTAATGAACATCAACCCCACCGTTGAGAGATAAAAGGGACAACATTTCTGTTTATGGAAAAATAAAAATATAGATATGTGTATTTTGCTGTGGTACCAATGAACCGATCAGCATTATCCGGAACGGGTGTGATGTATTGGTGATTATCAGTATTATGGGATATGAGAAGCGCATACTGAGTTGTGGAATGGTAGCGATTAAGCACAATCGGTGAATTACGTAGACAAGTTCAAGAAAATATGGTATAATACATTTGTACAGAATGATAAAAGCCAAGGAGTATGATTATGATTTTATTTAATGATGCAATTGATATCGTAGTTGAATTTTCCGAAAGAATCAATAGCGAATTTCCTGAAAGAATCAAAGCGGTTTATGCAATAGGATCTCTCGGCAGCGATTATTATCGTCCGGGACAAAGTGATATAGACACCGCTATCATTACAGATTTTTCTCGTAACGAGGTTGGGAGTATCTCTAATCGCATAAACGAGATTGCCGATACTTTCCAAAAGAAATATAACATACCGAAAGGCTTTGGCGCCATTGTTTTTTCTGTAGAACAACTATTTCCGCCATATATCAAAGAAGAGGAGCTTATTCAAGAAATATTGCGTCTAAAGACGCAGAGTCGCTTGATATACGGTGACTATGATGTAAATACCATCCCCATGCCTAATTGGAAAGCAATCAAAGATGATATATTGAATTTTCAGGAATGGAGCGATTCACAACCGCCATTCGAGCATAGCGCGACTACATTTGTTAATTCTACATTGATTGCACTAAAACGCTACTTGCTATTGAAGCATCATATTATTGAGTTTAATAAGTTCAAGGTAGTTGATTTATATTTACGGAATGAGCCGCTATTAGTGAATGAAGAAATCTTTTCATTTATCGATGACTATCTTCATAATAGACCATATGAATGGTATGATGATATTCGAGATAAATATGTGGTGTGGCATGATGAACTTTATCGGGTTATAAATACATCCGTTCTTTACAATGAATAAAACTGTTGTCCCTAATGAACACCGAACGTGAGCGGCAGTCCGATTATACAGGATGGGAAGCTTGTCGGTGCAGTCACGCACGTGCTCATCGGCGATCCCACTGCGGGGTACGGAATCTTTATTGAGAATATGCTGCAAGCAGCCGCATGACGGCGAGGTGAGGGCAAGGTGGGGAGACCTTTTTTGAAAAAAAGGTCTTCCCACGCCCCTTCCAAAAAACTTTGGGAAAGGGGCGGGGATTCGGCGGAAGTGAGGATCTCCTATGGCTGTGGTTGCGCGGGGGTAAGCGGAGCGGAAGCACACCGCTTTTCCTTTATATCATTGGTAAAAATCATAGGTGTCATGCGAAAATCTCTTGCGTTTTCAGGTGCACTGTGCTATAATAGGATCATTAGGTATAACGCGAAAAAGCAAGGAGAATGCGGTCATGGGATATGCGTTTATCAGCTACAGCACCAAAAATCAAACGGAAGCGGACGCGATGCGTGCATTTTTGAATAAAAATCAAATTGAAACGTGGATGGCGCCGGGGGATATCCCTGCAGGTCAACGCTATGCCGCCGTGATCGCACAAGCGGTCAGGGATTGCGCCTGCGTGGTATTGATGCTGACGGACGCC
>JAFTME010000058.1 GCA_017452545.1 Clostridia bacterium
ACCGCTCTCCCCCAAGGCTCTCCCTCTGGGAGAGCTCCCGCGTAGCGGGTGAGAGGGTCCCCATCGGAGAGTCGACCGCCTTGCTCGCTCCGCTCGCTGCGGCACGAATTGCGCCGCTATTTTCTTCCGTGTCCTCTGTTTTTCTGCGCAATTCGGGGAGTTCGGCTCTTAACAATGAAGACACCAAAAAAGGAAGCCCGTACCTGCGGTACGGGCTTCCTTTTTTGGTGACCCATCGGAGAGTCGAACTCCGGACACCATGATTAAAAGTCATGTGCTCTGCCATCTGAGCTAATGGGTCGTATTGCAACTTCGATATTATATCACGGAATTTTATATTTGTCAACGGATTTTTCAAAATATTTCCGATATTTTGTAAAATATCGTACGGGAAGGCGCAACGCGCCTTCCCGTGACCTGCCTCACGCACCCACGCCCTGTGACGCCATGTGCGTGCGAATATAGTCAACCACCTCGTCGTGCTCGATCCCAAGCACCACGGCAAACTCTCCGTACAGCAAACGCTCTGCCTTGGCAAACGCGTGCTCATCCGCCTGGTACAGCTTTTTGCCCAGCGCCGCCTGCGCACGCCGACGCGTCCAAATCAGACGGATCATCTCCAGCATCCGCCGCCGATCACCCTCGCGCAGCACCTGCGAAAAATATTCCGCCCGCGCCTTGTGATCTGCGATCCACTCCGCCGTGTCCTCCTCCTGCAGCGACGCGATCAACGCCCCGATCTCCTGTTCGGTCAACAGCGGTCGCATCTGCGCTAAGAGCGCCGGCGCATCGGTGGGCACGTAGATGGTCATCGCCCGCTCATCCTTGGGCTCGAGAATATAATATTGCTTGCTCTCGCCGGAAAAATCTTCCGTCCGCAGCTCTGCAATCGTGCAAACACCGTGATTTCCGTACATAACGTAACTGCCGATCTCAAACACACCCATACCTCCTTACCGTCCTGTACCGTCATTTTTTGCCGAAGAAACACCTCTGCATTCTTGTACATATATATTTTACCACATTTTTTAAAAAAATGTCATAGGCAAATCAGCCAAAATTCTCCATATCACTTCATGCAAAAAAACGACAAAAACGCGTCGCCGCTTTTAAAATATTAAAAAGGGGCTGTCGTCAAAGCAACAGCCCCAAAATCATCAGAATCCCTTTTCCACCAATGCTTCCAGCTCGCAAAGCGTCTGTTCAAACACACGCATCGCACGGCGGATCGGCTCGGGAGAGGTCAGATCAACGCCCGCGATCTTGAGCTCCTCCATCGGATAATCGCTGCCGCCCGTCGACAAAAAGCGCAGATAATCCGCAGCGTTTCCACTCTCCAGAATGCTGTCCGCAATGGCAACCGCCGAGCAGAAGCCCGTCGCATACTGATACACGTAGAAGGCACGGTAGAAGTGCGGAATGCGTGCCCACTCAATATCCTGCAGCGCATCCACCGTCACACCGCGGTAGTAGTTTTCGTTGAGCGAGCGGTACAGCGCACTCATCGATTCCGCCGTCAGCGTCTCGCCTCTCTCGTACATCTCGTGCGTACCCTTTTCGAACTCAGCAAACAGCGTCTGGCGGAATACCGTCGTGCGGAAGCCCTCCAGGAAGTGGTTAAGCAAATATGCGCGACGGCGATCATCCTTCTCGCTCTTGAGCAGCTCGCGGGTCAGCAGCACCTCGTTGACCGTCGAAGCGACCTCTGCCACGAAAATACGATAATCGTTGTTGGCATAGTCCTGCGCCTCGGAGGAGAAGAAGGAATGCATCGCGTGTCCCATCTCATGCGCCAGCGTAAAGGCGTCCTCCAGCGTGTCGGTGTAGTTGAGCAGCACGTAGGGGTGAACGCCGTATACGCCGCAGGAGTAAGCACCCGTGCTCTTGCCAGGGTTCTCATAAACGTCCAGCCAACGGTTGGCAAAGGCGTGCTTGAGAATGTCCACGTATCTCTCACCCAGCGGAGCCGTCGCACGCAGCACCATCTCCTTGCCCGCCTCAAAGTCCACGCGACTGTCATCCTGCGGGAACATGGGCGTGTACAGATCGTACATGTGCAGCTCCTCCAGCCCCATCACGCGACGGCGCAGCGCACTGTACCGCTCCAGCACGGGCAGCGCCTCGTGAATGGCCTCCAGCAAACCGTCGTACACCGTCTGCGGAATATTGCCGCCAAAGAGCGCCGCCTCACGCGCGCTGCCGTAACGGCGCGCACGCGCATTGAAGCAGTCCATCTTGACCGAGCCGCTGTACAGCGCCGCGATGGTGTTGATATACTTCTTGTATTCTCCGAAATAGACCTCGTACGCCTCGCGTCTGACCTCACGGTTCTCGCTCTCGCGGAACACACCAAACGTGCCGTGCGTCAGCGGAACCTCCTCGCCTGCCTCGTTGTGTACGGGCGGGAAGGTCATGTCAACGCCCTCCAGCATATCAAACGCCTGACTTGCCGTACCTGCCGCATCGGAAAGCTGCGCCAGCAGCTGCTCCTGTGCCTCGTCCAGCACGTGCGCACGGTTGCGAAGAATGTCCTCCAGAATGTGGCGATAGGGTGCGAGCACCTCGTCCTCAAGCCAACCGTCCATGACCGCACCATCCACCGCCAGGATTTCGGGGTTAAGGAAGGCAATCACCGACTCAAATGTCATATACAGTCGCATCGCACGTCCCACCATATCCTGGCTCAGGCTGTCGCCCTGGTCCTCGGAGGAGCGCAGGAAGGTGTAAACGTACACCAGCTCCACGCAGCGTGCCGTCGCATAAATACGATCCAGCACCTCGCGCAGCGCCGCCGCAGAGGCGCCCAGCTTGCCGCGGCACTCACCCAGCGCCCCAACCTGTGCCGTCGCATCGGCAAGTGCCTCCTCCCACGCCTGCAGCGACGGGAAAATATCGTTCAGATTCCACTGAAATCTCGCATCCATCTCACTTCTTTTCATTCTTTCCATGTCGGTCAAATCCTTTCTTATTTTGATATGCCTTGTTTGCTTCAAATCCGCGCCCGGGCGCCTGTCGCGCTTGCGCGGGGCGGAAAAACTGGTACAGATAACACGGGATCATGCCGTTGTACAGCTTGCGGATCTTGTCCGCCCGTCTGCCGTACAGCCCTTCAAATTTTTCCGAAGAGGTCAGAACGTAGATCTGCCACGGCTCAAACGCAGCCAGCGTCTTGCCCATCGCGCGGTAAAGCGCCTCGACCTCCTCCACGCTCATCAATCGCTCGCCGTAAGGCGGATTGCAAATGACCGTTCCGCGTCGGTCCGGCTTTTGAATGGTCCGCGCATCGGCGTTGAAAATATTGAGATATTCCTCCACGCCCGCGCGCAGCGCGTTCTCATAGGTCAGATCCAGCGCCTCGTCGTCAATGTCCGATGCCCAGACCTCGCACGCCGCTCCCTGTCGGATGCCGGCCCTCGCCGTCTCGCGTGCCTCTTGCCAAAGTGCCGCCGGTAAACGGGCAAATTGCTCGCCCGCAAACGAGCGGTTGAGTCCCGGCGCGCGCCCCGTCAGTATCATTGCCGCCTCAATGGCAATGGTACCCGAGCCGCAAAAGGGATCCCAGATCAGCACATCCTCCCGCGGTCTTGCCGTCAGCGCAATGGCAGCCGCCAGCGTCTCACGCAGCGGTGCCGCGTTGCCGTGTGGGCGGTAGCCTCGCTTGTGCAACGCCGCCCCCGACGTGTCGATCAGCAGCATTGCCTCGTCCTTGAGCAAGAAAAACTCCACCGAATACGTCACACCGCTGTTTTGCGGCAGCCACCGCAGTCCATACTTCTCGCCTAAGCGATCCGCCAACGCCTTGTTGACGATCTTCTGACAGGCGGGGATCGAGGTCAGCGCACTCTTGATGCTGTGCCCGCTGATGGGAAAGGCATCATTTTTGCCGATCCACTCCTCCCAGGCAAGCGCCCGCGTGCCCTCATACAGCGCGTCAAACGTCGACGCAGGAAACCGCCCCATCAGAATGAACACACGCTCCGCGCAGCGCAGCGCAATGTTGGCACGCGGAATATCCGCCTCCTCGCCCTCAAACAGCACGCGCCCGTCAATGGTCTCAAGGCGACGAAGACCCAGCGCATCGATCTCCTCACCCAGCAGCTTTTCCAACCCAAACAGGCAGGTCGCCGCAAATTGTATCTTCATGGTCGTCTCTCCTTTTCACACTCAACGCTCACCCGCGACTGCTGTGGCAGGTCAGATACAGGATCTGATATTTTTCCGCCGCCACCCGCAGCAGCGCGTGTGCCCGCGCCACCGTCACATCGTCCAGATTGACAAAGGGATCGTCCAGCACAAGGAAGGGTGCCTCCCGCTCAAACAGCGCATCCACCAGTGCCAGCCGTGCGCAAAGCGACAGCATATCCCGCTGCCCGACACTGAAGCTGTCGGTGCTGCGCTGCACCCCTCCGGCACGCAGCTTGATACGGAAGCTGCCGTCCATGGTAAAGCTGACACCTTCGCTCGCCGTCAGCGCCGCGTGATACTCGGAAAAGCTGTTTTTCATCTGCACCAAATAGCGCTCGGACAGCTGCTTTTTCGCCTTTTCCATATGCGTCCGCGTCAACTCGACCGTAGAGAGCGCCTCTCTTTGCCGCGCCAGCGTCGCCTCCGCCTCGGATAGCTGCGGCTCCAGCGTGTCCAGCCGCGCCGCCGACTCCGAAAGCTGCTCTGCCTTGCGCTGCAGCAGCGTCAGCTGCCGTCCGATCTCGTCGTGCGCCTGCTCCAAGGCCAGTCGCGCACCTGCGAAATCCTCCGCGCCCTCCTCGGGCTCATCTGTTCCCTGCACCAACGAAAGCGCCTCAACATCGATTGATGCCTGCGCAACAAACTGTGCAAGCGACTGCTCCTGTGCTGCGATCTCCTCGCGCAGCCGCAGCACCTGTTGCCGTTGTTGCATCAGCCAGGCTGAGGCAACGTCCGCTTCGGGCGCCGCAGGATACGATTGCAGCATGACCGCAAGCGTCGCCTCACCCTCGTTGATCGTTCTCTCCATGGCAGCTCTCTGCTCTTGCAGCGCCGCCCGGCGCTCCCGCGCCGCCGCTCTCTCGCGGCAAGCCTGCCACAAGCGCTCAACCGCCATCGGCGCATCCTGCACCGTCGGCAGCGCACCGTAGTGCCAGCGCTGTTCAAACGCTGCAAGTGCCGCCTCTGCCTGGTCGTACAGCGCAGCCAGCGCCACCTCGTCCGCCAAGCGCCTCTTTTTCTCTTGCTCCGCCTGCGTAAGGCGGCTCTCCAGCGTACCGATCAGCACCAGCGCCGTTGCCGCATCCTGTGCCTCTCCGTACGCGCGCAAGCCGTCAAGCACGGCATACAGCCCCTGCTGCAGCCCCGCCAACTGACGCCGCTCGCGCTCCGTCTGCTGCCCGATCGCCGCAAGCGCATCCTGCGCCGCCTTGGTCTTGCGTCCGCGCAGCAGCGCGATCAACAATGCTCCCGCACCGCCGATCAACAGTACCATACCCAAAATCATCAGCAGCATATCGGGACGTGCGAACCACGCGCCGATCAGACCGACCGCGCCAAGCAAAAGCACCGCAGCCACCGCCACAATCACACCGCGCAGTCGTCGCCCGGCGGCAATGTGCGCGCGCTCCGCCTCTGCCTTGCGCTCCGCGTCTGCCAAGCGCTGCTTGGCAGCAGCCTCCGCAGCTGTATATTGTACGCAAAAGCTGCGCATCCCCACCAGCTCCTGTGCCGTGGGAAGCGTGTCGTCGCAGCCCCGCATTCCGTTCTGCGTCGGGCCGCGCTGCTCCTTTGCGCGAAGGTCCTGCGCCGCCTGCTGTGCCGTCAACGCGGTCGATCGCAGCAGCGCCCATTCCGCCTCGTCAAGCTCACCGTCGGGCAGTCTCAGCCCGTCCTCACGCACCTCATCGAAAGAGCGCGCCGCAGCCTCGCTCTCGCCCAGCTGCGAGAGTCGTCCCCGCGTCTGATCCAGCGTGCGCACCGCAGTCGCCAGCGCCTCAATGCGCTCCTCCGACGGCACCTCGCCGCCAACGCCGCGCAAGCATTCCTCCAGAAGCGCTTGCTTTTGCTCCAGCGCCGCGCACAGCGAACGGTAATGCCGCGCCTGTGCCAGTCGCTCACCCAAGCGGTGATGCTCGGTCTCGCGCACACGCAACGCGCGCTGTTTCTGCTCGTTTTGCGCCCTCGCCTGCTCCAGCTGCAAGATCTCTCCCGCAGCCTGCTCGGCAAGCGCACTCGCCTGTCGCGCCTGCGTGATCTGCTCCCGAAGCACCTCGATCTCTGCCTCGGTGTCCGCGATCGCACCGCGTCGACCGCCGCTGACCGTGTAATATTTTCTCTGCTTGTCCAAAAGCTCCATCGCAGCGTCGTAGCTCGCCAGGTCATCCGTCGCATCCACCAGCCGATTGAGCTTTGCGTGAATGCTCAGATCTCCGTCGCTCTCGTCAATCTGTCGCTGCGACAGATAGGTCGAGCGCTCGTACGCCGCCGCGTCCACGCCCAAAAGCTGCTCGCCAAGCCGCACCTCTTGCGCCCATGGCTCCTGCACAGGCTCGCCCGTTACGGCGTCGCTGACCGCCAGCGTGTCCTCTGCCTCCTTGGCACCAAACGTCCGCTCAATGCGGTATTGCCTGCCGTCCAGCTCAATGACCATGCTGCCGCCGAATACACCACCCTGCCACGGCGTGTATCGCTTGCGCTCGTTCTCGATCAGCGACCGCTTGGTCGATACCGGCAGTCCGTACAGCATTGCCTTGATGAACACCGACAGCGTGCTCTTTCCCCAACCGTTGGGCAGACAAAGCACGTTCATGCCGTCGTCAAAGGCCATCTCCTTTTGCTGCAGACCGCCGAAATTTTCAATATAAAGAGAACGGATCCTCATATCTCCGCCTCCTCTCCGCGCAGCGCGCGCAGTCCGCACGCGATCACGCGCTCCTGCATCGCCCGACTGCAGCCGGACGCCATCACGCTGCGAATGAACTCTCCCTTGAGAGAAATGTCATTCATATAATCCTCGGGGCGCAGTGCCAGACGCGTCTCGTCCGCCACACGCACCGCATAAAATTGCCCCTCCAGCTCCGCGCAAAGCTGCTCCGTCGCAGGCGGACACTCGGGTGAGACCTCGCCGACCAGCACCACCTTGACCATGTCCTTTTCAGGAATAGCACCAAGCGCCTCACGAACGCGCTCCCGTACCTCGCCATGCGTCAGACAACCGTCCACGCCGACCTCCACACGGTGCAGCGTCCTGCGGGCAAGCGGCAAAAAGCGCACCCGCTCCTCGCCCTCGGCATCGGTGTCCATCAGCACCACACCCTTCTCGCCGCACTCGTCAAAGCCGCGACCCTCGGGGCAGCCACAGTAGCACCAGACACCCCGCCGATCCAGCTTGTCGCAGCGGAACGCGTGCTCGTGCCCCAGTGCCAGATAGTCGATTCCCCGATTTTTCAGCCGCGAAAGCACCACCGTATCACGGGCAGCGCTGCCCGTCCTCGTCACCTGCCCGTGCAGCATGACGATGTGGAATGCATTGTCCACCTGCGGCAGCGTGTCGTAAATGTCCTCGCGCCCCGTGTCTGCCGTTCCACTGACAGCCACCCCGTCGCCAAGCATCACCGTGCTCCAGCCATCCGACGAAAACTCCGTCCAGTTGGCAGGCGCCTCCCCCGAGGGGAAAATGGGCGATACCCGCGCATCGTGGTTGCCCGAAACGTATAAAAAGCGAAGCGAAGCGTGCTCCGCGATCAGCTGTCCAACGTATTTCCGCGTTCGCTGCGTCGCCCGCGCCGTGTCAAACAGATCGCCCGCCAGCAGGATCGCCTCCGCGCCCCAAGCCGTCGCCTGCTCCACAATGCCCGTCAGTGTCATCAGCAGCTCACCGCGCCGCTCCTTGGCGCGCGCAGCATCCAGCGCCGTCTCCATCCGCGCATCCAAATGTAAATCCGAACAGTGTACTAACCGCATATCGTCCTCCGCGCGTCATAATACGTGGGGCATCGCCCCACACCCCACCAAAAACATTCTTGAAAGAACATTTTTGGATTTCAAAGAACTTTACAGAAAAAACGAATCTCCTTCCCCAAGTTTTTTGGGGCCAAGGGGAACCTTTTTCAAAAAGCTCCCCTTGCGTCCTCCGTTCTCGCTCACCCGTGAATCTCGTCGTAAAGGGCATCGGACAGCGCAACGAAATCGTTGATATCCAGTCGCTCACCGCGGATATCGGCACGATGCCCGCAGGCAACCACGATCTCGGTCAAGCGCTCCTTGCTGATCTCGCCAAAGCCGGTGCAAAGAGAGTTCGGCAGCGTCTTTCTGCGCTGCTCAAATGCAGCCCGAATGGTGCGGAACAGCATCTCCTCGCTCTTGGGATGATACGGCTTTTGCTTGTAAAGACGAATGCGTACCACCGTCGAATCCACCTTAGGCGCAGGAACGAAGCGATCCGCCCCTACGGTAAACAGCTTTTCCGCCTGCCCGTAGTAAGCAAGCACGGCAGTAATGGCACCGTAATCCTTGCTGCCCGCACGGGCACAAAGACGGTCCGCCACCTCTGCCTGTATCATAATGGTAATGTTGTCAAAGGCAATGCCCGACTCCAGCAGCTTCATCAGAATAGGCGTTGTAATATAATACGGCAGATTGGCACAAACCGATACCTTACCACCCTCTGCAAACGCATCGGCAAGAATGGCATCAAGATCCGCCTTCATCACGTCCTCGTTGATCACCTGAAAATTGGGATATTCTCCCATAGTAAATTTCAGAACGGGAATGAGCCCCGTGTCGATCTCCAATGCGATCACGCGGCGATAGCGCTCCGCCAGCTCGCGGGATAGCGTACCAATGCCGGGACCGATCTCAAGAATGGTGCTGTCGCGGTCGCACATGTCGCAGCAGTAGTCCGCAATGTCCTCCACCACCGTCTTGTCAGTCAAAAAATTCTGCCCGTATTCCTTTCTGAAATTCAGATGAAATACGTTCATGATCTGTCGGATCTCCCGAATATCGCAAAGATTCATATACACAAAGCCCCTTTTTAACATTAAAGCGTAAAATGACAAAAAAGCACATCGCCTCTGCGATGTGCTTTTTGGAGCTGGTGGCCGGACTTGAACCGGCGACCTGCTGATTACGAATCAGCTGCTCTACCGACTGAGCCACACCAGCAACCACGAATGATATTATACCACATCTTTTTCAAAAAAGCAAGAGGTTTTTTATTTTTTATCAAATTTTTTAATTTTTTATTTGAAAAATTGCTAATTTCCGTTTATTATGGTTCACGCCTATCTATTGACAATTATACACTTTTTTGCTACAATATGAATTAAGACATCTCTGCTCTGCTTCAACAATCTCATAAACATTGTAATCCATAACATGATAAGGAGTCCTCAATATGAACAAGAAATTACTATCCGCACTATTTGTACTGTCCCTCCTCGCCATGGTACTTTCCGTCCTTGCACTCTGTCTGCAGTTGTTCACATCGGACGCGACCGCGGAAGGCGTTCTCGTAGACCTCAGATCCATGGGACTCTCCGATTTCATGAATGGCGAAGTGACCTCCAGCGCGGTGCTTTCTATGTGGCGCCCCGTAGACCAAACAACCTTTTCAGACCGGGAAACGGTCGAGCAGCTCAAAGCCTTGCTGCAAGCCGGCACCTTCCAAACCGCCCCCGCACCGACTACTATCAGCGATGCACCTGGATCCAACGCCTTCGATTACCTGATTTTTGAAGTAGACGGACTCCGATATACCTTTTCCGTACAAGGCAACCTCATCGCTATCTCCATTGATGAGCAAGCAAGGTACTATCGCTCCAACATTCTTGATGAACTCCGCAATTTCATCGAAGCTACTGCAACTAACGTGTTAGAATAACAGACACCGCGCCAATATCCAAGCATCTCCATGAGGATTTGTTGCTACTTTCCGCATGAAATCTGTATCATCTCTCATATTTTTCAATTGCAAAAACAATCCCTCAGTCAGCTTCGCTGACAGCTCCCTTTACACAAGGGAGCCTCTGTCAGTAGTCGCCTATTCTGTTGTTATCTCATTAGATAAAACTGTCCTTTAGAACCCGACGCGTAAGAGAGTGGATTTTTTTGTTTATTCCGATTGAAATGCGATACGCCTTATGGTATAATACCATTACACAAAGCATGGAGGGTGTTCTCTTATGATCGATTTCAAAAGTGGAAAAATCATCTGCGACAACGGCTTGGTTATCGACAAGCATCTGCGCCTTGCCGATCTTCTTGCGGCAGCATGGGAGGAAGGGCAGTTTTTTAGTCGCCCGTCCTACTATTCGGGGCTGACCCACGTTGAACTGTACAATGTAACATCTGAGGACGGCATTGAGATGCTGAGCTTTGAAATCCCAGAGAATGGCAAGATCACCGGATACTCCATCTATCCCACAGAGTGTTTTTATCATCGTTTTTTGGAACCTCCCGAGAGAAAAAATGTTCGAAAAAAGATGGAAAAATGGCTGCAGCAGCACCAAAGAAGTGCCGCCCCCGCCAAATACCCATGGGGCAATGTCCGCATCGTCGACGACCAAATCAGTGGCATGCTGCATATCGCCGTTGCCTTCTCGTCAATGCGAACCACACATGTGCATTTCAAGCATAAGCTTCGCGTTCTTTTTCCTCGCTTCTTCCGCTCCAAAAAGAAAAGAAGACCATGAAGCCTTCCACCTATCCCATTTAATCAAAAGTTTTTGAAAAGGGGGCGCGGGGGGAAAACTTTTTCCAAAAAGTTTTCCCCCC
>JAFTME010000059.1 GCA_017452545.1 Clostridia bacterium
CAGCGGGGTGTGGGGCAGAGCCCCGCATACTCCCGCCGCACTTATGGGGTAGGGGCCCCATATCGGAGTTTGATGTTCATTCCGTGGGAGGGACCGCCGAGGACGTCGGTCCCTACAAAATTTGCTGTCCTTTCTGTAGAACAGAAGCGCTTGAAACTTAATCTAAAACTTTCCCAAAGTTTTTTGAAGGGGTTTGGGGAAACTTTTTGCAAAAAGTTTCCCCAACCGTTCCCCCGTCTCTCCTCCGCCTCTTACAATCTGCGGATATGCATACCGCCGTCGACGATGAGGGACTGACCGGTGGTATAAGCGAGCGTACCGTCGACGAGGGAGAGGACGGCTTTTGCAATATCGGCGGGGAAGCCCCAGCGCCCCTTGGGAACGAGACCGTCGGCGATCAGCTTGTCGTATTTTTCCTTAACCACGGCGGTCATGCCGGTAGCGATGATACCGGGGCAGATCTCGTTGACGGGAATGCCCTCGCCGGCAAGACGGTCGGCGTACAGCATGGTCAGCATGGTGACGGCAGCCTTGGAAACGCAGTATTCTCCGCGCGAGGTCGAGCTGGTGTAGGCGGAGCAGGATGAAATATTAACAATATAGCCCTTGTTGCCCAGCGCGTCGCGCTCCTGCGTGACCATCTGTCGTGCGGCAAGCTGGGTTAAGAACATAGTGCCGCGCGTGTTGATGTCCATGACGAAGTCATAGCTCTCCTCGGTCATCTCCAAAAGATCGCGGCGAACCTTGGGCGCAACGCCTGCCACGTTGACCAGCGCATGAATACCGCCGTGAACGGCGATGGCAGTTGCGATCAGGCGCTCGCGGTCGGCGCCATTGGCGAGATTACCTGCAACGTAGGTGAAGTTCTCACCCAGCGCGCAAGCCTTGTCGGTGCAGCTTTCGGCGGGCACGATATCCATGCCCACGACCGAGAAGCCGTGCTCCAACAGCATCCTTGCGGTTTCGTATCCGATGCCGCCCATCACTCCCGTGACGACGGCGCATTTTTTGCAAGTGTCAGACATGATCATTCTCCTTTTTGTACGGTTGTTTTGGCTTACGCCATGGTCTCCAGCATCTTAAGCGTGACGCTGTAACGGGTGGGCAGCCCCTGCTCAAAGGCGTATGCTTCATTGCGCATATACTCGGACATACGGTGGAACTCGTCCTGCTGGCTACCTGCGATGTGAGAGGTCAGAATGACGTTTTCCATGGTAAAGAAGGGGGAGTCTGCGTGGGGCGGCTCGGGATCGGTGACGTCCAGCACGGCAACGCGGGTGGGAACCTCGGTCAGTGCGCGGACGAGATCCGCCTCGATGACCTGGGCGCCGCGACCGGTGTTGATAAAGGTGGCGTGCGGTTCCATTTTGGAGAACAGCTCGTAGTTGAGCATCCCGCGTGTCTGTGCGTTGTTTGCCAGGTGGTTGGAAATGACTGCACAGCGAGAGAACATTTCCTCAAGCGACACCATCTCAACGCCCAGTTTCTCTGCGCGCTCGGGAGAGAGGAAGGGGTCGAATGCCAGCACCTTGAGGTTGTATGCCTTGAGCATTTCGGCAACCATAGAGCCGATCATGCCGCAGCCGATCAGGCCGACGGAGCAGCCGTAGTTACCGTGATGACCGACGGTAATGGCGCCGCACTGCTTGCGGTCGCGCTTGCACCAGAGCTGGTTGGTGAAAAAGCCCTTGTTGGCAAGAATGATCTGTGCGACGGTGTATTCCGCGACGGGAACGCCATTGGCTGCCCAGGCGGAGAACACCGCGATGCCGCGGTTGAGGAAGGGACGGGCGAAGCCCTGAACGCTGCCGGCACCGTAGAACACGGCACGCAGGGAGGGGAAGTAATGTGCGATCTCGTCCTCGGTCATGGCGGGCATGGACCAGGTGGAGAAGATGTATTCGGTGTCCTTGAGGGCGTCGAGGTTTGCTTCCAGCTCTTCTTTAGAGAGCATCAGCATGCCGCCGTAATGAGATTCCAGCTCCTCGCGCAGTGTGGGGGCGTAGACGGCTTTGAGGGAATTTTTGCTTTGGACGAGATAGATTGCTTTCATGATGAAATGCCTCCTGTATGTAATTGGTGGTGAGGGGAGATGATTCTTTTGGTGTGGCTGCCCGAAGGGCAGTTTGCGCACTGTGTGAAAGAGGATTGTTTTTTGTAGGGATCGACGTTCTCGGCGGTCCGAGTGAGCAAAGGGTTTAGGGAAAATGAAGATTGAGCGAACAAAGCGTTCTACGGAGCAACCTGTTATGTTCATTTCTTTGTCAAACGACAAAGAAACGAACCAAAGAAAACGTTCATAAGGGGTTGCACCCCTTATGTATCCCCGCTGCATCGCGTGCTAACGCCGTCGCTCCGCGTCGGCTGATCCGCACGCGGTTGTCAGATAGCACAAGCCTTGCTTTCGCCGCCTCAAAAAGGACGGCGAAAAGAGAGAAGCTAACAAATGTTGGGAGCAAAGACTTTTTAGTTTTGCTCGGCGGAAATTTGCTGCGGTTCGAGCCGCGCTCCGCGCGGATATGGAGTTTGTGGTTTTTTGCGGGGGCAAGGACCATCTCAGGC
>JAFTME010000060.1 GCA_017452545.1 Clostridia bacterium
AGTTTTCCCCCTCGCATACCCCCACCCATAACATCCGCACTATTTCCTTCCAAACAGCTCATCCAACGTAACGTCGAACAGCTCGGCGATAGGAACGAGGAGAGTCAAGTCGGGGTAGCTTTCGCTGCGCTCCCATTTGGACACTGCCTGCACGCTGACGCGCAGTGCATACGCCAGCTGGCGTTGCGTCATATGGACTCGGAGTCGCAGTCGTCGAATATTGATACCGATTGGGTATTCCAAATATGTTTTTCCTCCTGTCGTGACGATAATTTGCCGCACACAGGATGATTTGTATGGCAAAATGCACCCGCCCGCAGGGGGTGCATTTCGCTATCACTCGCTCCGACGCATCACGGCGACGAGCGCGGGGGTTCCCACGACGTTACGCTGCGAGCGCGGTCTCGGCGAGCGATACGGCATTTTTGCTGAATGCACAAACAGTCATATCGTCGCCTCCTTTCATAAAAATTCAAGTGCTTCCGATGCGCACGTCTGCGCGTCGGTGCCTGTACTGCGGAGCGCGTCTGCAGTCCGTGTTCCTCGGTACGCTTTTATTGTATCACACCAAGCCCTCCCTGTCAAGGGGAATTCTGTCAACGGTTGGTTGATTCGTGGAGTATTTACATAAAGTCCGGATTATCTCTTGCAAATCCGCACGATACTGATGTATATGACTTAAAAGGCCACCGTATGCGCATGACATACGGTGGCAGAATATTATCGTTCAAAAATCAAATAGAGCTCGCCATCCTGGACATAGATTGCCCCCGGCTGCTCCGGGTCAACGAAAACCGTGCATCCGACGTATCCGCAGTTGCTCTGCAAATGCTTCGCAGGACACTTGGTTCGACTGACCGTGTCCTCAATCCTTCCAACTTGCTGCATAGCGTCCATGTGGCTCTCAAGCATGCCTTTCGAAAAATACAATTCCCCGCCATACATAATCATAGGAGTACGCTCCCAGTCGGCATCATTGATCTCATCATCCCATAAATTCGCATCGGATGAGGATGCTCTACTACAGGACGGCAATAAAAGAAGCAATGCAACTATAATAATGAAAAAACGCGCTGTCTTCATTATATAATCCTCCTCACTTATTTCCAGTTCAACGATGTTCCACAATATTCAAAGGGCACAGTAGATCCCGTACTTGGAACATAAGTTCCCCCCATAGGAAATGTTTCATAATACGGATACCACGGATTCTAAATCGACCAAGTTTCCGCGACACGATGAAACCCTCTTAATACTACAGCATGAACACTACGCCTTGTAACCAATGTTCCTAGATCATCGTATCCTTGAATGTTTCTTTCCATAGTTAATATTAAAGGAGCATCATCACTCCATATTTCTTCCATAATTGTTGTATTACATTACGCCGCAGATTGGGTGAACATTGGACTCTCCCCCCCTAGTTTATCTTGTATTTTTATTATATCATATCCTGCCCTACCATGTCTATACGCAAATTTCCCAAAATTACCCTTTTGTATTTGTGCACTTTTCCATGCAAAAACATTTCATCAGGAGATGTAAATCATTGTAAAAAAATGCGGGGAGGGAAAATTCTTTCAAGAATTTTCCCTCCCCGCATACATATCCAATTATCCGATCAAACGAACGCGGATCATACCGTCGATGGTACGGATCAGCTCTTCGGTTTCGGGTGTGATCGAGCCGGCGATATCAACGATGGTGTACGCCACGTCACCGCGCGACTTGTTGGTCATGTTCTCAATGTTGGCGCCGTCGTTTGCGATAACCATGGTGATCTTGCGAAGCACATCGGGAATATTCTTATGCAGGCAGCAGATACGCAGGTTACCGCTGCGAGGCATCGAAACGGACGGGTAGTTAACGCTGTTCTGAATGTTACCGTTCTCAAGGTACTCATCCAGCTCACGGGCAGCCATAACGGCGCAGTTGTCCTCGGATTCCTCAGTGGAGGCGCCCAGGTGAGGAATTGCCACGATACCGGGAACGTTGACGGTTTCGGGCGTAGGGAAATCGGTGACGTAGCGGCTGACCTTACCGGTCTCCAGAGCGACCTTCAGGTCGGCGCTGTTGACGAGGTCGGCGCGAGCGAGGTTAACGATCTTAACGCCGTCCTTCATCTTTGCGATGTTCTCTGCATTGATCATACCCTTGGTGTCCTTGGTTGCGGGAACGTGCAACGTGATGTAATCAGCAACGGCGTAGATCTCATCATAGGTTGCTGCCTTGGTCACGTGATGGTTCAGATTCCATGCGGCTTCAACGGACAAGAAGGGGTCACAGCCGACGACGTTCATGCCGAGGTGAACGGCAACGTTCGCGACCATACCGCCGATAGCGCCAAGACCGATGATGCCCAGCGTCTTGCCCTTGAGCTCGGTGCCGGCAAAGTTGGACTTACCCTTCTCGACCTGCTTTGCGACGTCATCACCGCTCAGACCGTTTGCCCAGGAGATACCGCCGACGACGTCACGGGCAGCGAGGAACAGCGCGCAAAGCGTCAGCTCCTTTACACCGTTTGCATTGGCACCGGGGGTATTAAATACGACGATACCCTCCTCTGCGCAGCGCTCAACGGGGATGTTATTGACACCGGCGCCGGCACGGGCAATGGCGAGCAGGTTGTCGCCAAAGGTCATATCGTGCATGACGGCGGAGCGGACCATAATACCGTCGGGATTGGCGACCTCGGTAGCCAGCGTATACTTGGCGGGATCGAGCTTATCGGTGCCCACCTTTGCAATCTTATTGAGAAGTTGGATATATTTCATGGCATTGGACTCCTTATGCTTTGGGGTTTTCGGCAGCAAACTTCTTCATGAAGGCTACCAGGGCTTCGACGCCCTCGTAGGGCATTGCGTTATAGATGGAAGCGCGCATACCGCCAACGGAGCGGTGACCCTTGAGGTTCTTCAGACCTGCGGCTGCTGCCTCGGAGGCAAACTTCTTATCCAGCTCTGCGTCGCCGGTCACGAAGGTGACGTTCATCATGGAACGGCTGCCGATCTTGACGGGGGCGATGTAATAATCCTGGCTGTCGAGGTAATCGTACAGGAGGGTTGCCTTCTTTTCGTTCATCTTCTTCATTACGTCAAGGCCGCCGAGCGAGAGGATCCAATCGTAGACCAGCTTTGCAACGTAGATGGTATAGCAGGGGGGCGTATTGTACATAGAGCCATTCTCTGCCATGGTCTTCCACTCGAGCATGGTGGGCATCTTTTCCTCTGCGTAGTTCAAGAGGTCCTCGCGGACGATGACCAGCGTCATGCCTGCGGGTGCCATGTTCTTCTGTGCGCCTGCGTAGATCACGCCGAACTTGGAAACGTCCACGGGCTCGGAGATGATGCAGGAGGACATATCGGCAACCAACGGGATATCACCGGTATCGGGGATATAGGAATACTTGGTGCCGTAGATGGTGTTGTTAAAGCAGATGTGCACATATGCGGCATCGGGGCGGATCATATCGGGAGTAACGACGGGAATGTGGTCAAAGTTATCGTCCTTGGTGGTAGCGATGCACGTGACGTCATAGCCCAGCTTCTGTGCTTCCTTATATGCCTTGCCGGAGAACTGACCGGAGACAACGTAGTCTGCCTTACCGGTGCGACCGATGAGGTTCATGGGTACGGCTGCAAACTGGGTGGACGCGCCGCCCTGCAGGAACAGTACCTTATAATTGTCGGGAATGTTCATCAGCTCACGGAGCTGTGCCTCAGCTGCCTCGATGATGGGCTCGTAGTCCTTGGAGCGGTGGGACATCTCCATTACGGACATACCGCTCTCGTCGTAGCACATCATTTCTGCTGCGGCACGCTCAAGCACGGGAACGGGCAGCATCGAGGGACCTGCCGAAAAGTTAAATACTCTGTTCATGGGTTTATATCTCCTTCAAATAATAATTAAAATTTATAAAAAAGCAGGCGGAATGGAGCGCAATGATCCCATTCCACCTGATTCTATCGGTATGTATATCGGGTTTACGCTTCGTTCTTAAAGCCAATCAATTCCTTTGCGTAGGGGAGCGACATAATCCAGTCGCACAGGGTACGCCATTCCTGCAGCTTATGATTGCGTCTGGCGTAATACATATTGATCAGGTTTTCGTAATTCAGCGTAACGGTACGCATCTGATTGTAGCCGGTTGGAAGGATCTGGATCATATTGTGCCAGGACTGTCTGTCCTCTCTGTTTTCCAAAAATCGAGATCGCTCTGCTTCCAGATATGCTATGATTTGGTCGAGCATCTGAAGTCCGCCCTCGTCCAACCGATCGTACGAAAAATCGTCGCGCGAGAAGGGCTTGGTATGGATCTTATGCATGGTCGAGGTGGAATTGGCGACCGTTCCGACCTTATAGGTGTCGAACTCCTTCCACCAATACAGCGGTGCGGTGATATCCACGCTGACGAGGATCTGACGCATGAACTTTCTGTCGTCGCTGCCGGCACGGATGAGGCGCAGCGCGAGGTTCAGATCGTTCTCACCGAGAACAAAGGTACCGTTCTCATCATAATAGCTATCCATGCGGTCCCAGCTGTTCATTGGGTTGCGGGCGCCGCGGATGGCATTTTCCATATTCATAACGCTGGTGCGCTCTGTTTTGAGCATGGTTGGGTGCCTCCTGTTCCTTTACTTTGTTAAACTATACTATCTATAATCTTCCAAGGTATTATAGCATATTTCGCGCGTTTTGTAAAGGCTTTTTTCAGGATTTGCAGAATTTTGAGCATAGGCTCAAATTTTTTCGTGGTAGGATAGAATTTTTATGCAACAGGACAAATTACGGTAAAAAAACGGCGAGCAGCGCGGCCGCGGCAGCAGGCAGGCAGAGGGCGAGGCAGATGCGGCGCTGCGAAAGCCCACGATCGGCAAGCAGATGGTGCAGGTGACCGCGGTCGGCACGCAACGGATTTTTCCCCTGCAGGAGGCGGCGAAGGACGGTGAGTGTCAGGTCAATGAGCGGCAGGGCGCAGACAAAAAGGGCGCGCCATGCGGGAGCGCCTGCACTCCCTGCGTCGGGCAGCTGCAGCGTCAGCCAGCCGACGATAAAGCCGAGCGGCAGCGCGCCCTCATCGCCCATGAACAGGCGAGCGGGATGCACGTTAAAGGGCAGATAGCCGAGGCAGACACCGAGCAGCGCAGTTGCAACAAGAGCAGCGGTGGGAGCTGTCGGATACAGCAACAATGCAAGCGCGGCGGCTTCGATGGCGACCGTCGTTCCGGCGAGGCCGTCCACGCCGTCGATCATATTATGGGCGTTGGTCAGCAGCGTCAGCCAAAGCGCGGCGGCAAGGGTGGCGGGAACAGACCAATGCAGCGGACGGACGGCAATGGCAGCGGCGGCAAGCTGAACGGCAAGCTTGATGGAGGCGGGTACGCCGAGCACATCGTCCGGCAAGCCGACAAGCAGCAGCGCTGCCGTACCGAGCAGCAGCGGCAGCAGCGTCTCCTCCGCGTGTCCCGTGGCAAAAAGGATTGCCCAAAAGGCAAGCAGCATGGCGATACCGCCGCAGCGGGGGATGGGATCGGTATGCATGCGGCGCGCGCCGCGTGGAACGTCCACGGCACCGATGACGGGCGCGAGCAGGCGTGTGCCGGGCAGAAGCGATGCGCACAGGGCGATCGCGCCGAGCAGGCAGAGCAGATACGGAACAAATGCAGACATAAAAAAACTCCTTACACACCGAAAGAGAGTGTCTCTTTTCAGGATATGTAAGGAGCTTTGATTGGTTTCGACGGTGGGGGCTCTTCCCTGCTCCGTCAGCGGATCTGGACAAAGCCCAGCTTCTTTTGAACCTTGGACAGCGTTTTTCTTGCGTAGTAGGATGCCTCCTCGGCGCCCTTCTTCATGACTGCCTCCAAGTGTGCCTTATCGCTCATCAGCGCGGCGTAGGTCTCCTGCACGGGGCGCAGCGCATCGGCGCAGACCTCTCCGACGGCGAGCTTGAAGTCACCGTAGCCGCGGCCCTCGAACTCATGCTCGATCTCGGCGTGGCTCTTACCGGTAAAGGTGGAGTAGATGTTCATCAAATTATTGATGCCGTCCTTGCCCTCGGCATAACGCACGCAGGTATCGCTGTCGGTTACGGCACGCTTGAACTTACGGATTATTGTATCCCGATCGTCCAGGATGTATACCACCGAGTTGGCGTTTTCATCCGATTTGCTCATTTTTTTGGTCGGATCGGCAAGCGACATGATCTTCATACCCGTTTTGGGAATGATGGGCTCGGGGATGGTGAAGGTATCGGGGAAAACCGAGTTGAAGCGAGTTGCGATATCACGGCACAGCTCTACGTGCTGCTTCTGGTCGATACCGACGGGTACGACGTCCGTCTGATACAGCAGAATGTCGGCAGCCATCAGGACAGGATAGGTGAAGAGTCCTGCGTTGATGTTATCGGAGTGCTTGGCGCTCTTATCCTTGAACTGCGTCATACGGGAAAGCTCGCCGAACATGGTAAAGCAGTTGAGTGCCCAGGCAAGCTCTGCGTGTGCGGGAACGTGCGACTGCACGTACAGCGTGTTCTTTTCGGGATCGAGTCCGCACGCCATGTACAGCGCCAGCGTTTCATAGGTGCGGCGGCGCAGATCGGCGGGCGTTTGACGAACCGTGATGGCGTGTGCGTCTACGACGCAGTAAAAGCATTTATATTGCTCGGAAAACGTAGCAAAATTGCGAATGGCACCCAAATAGTTGCCAATGGTCAAGTTTCCGCTGGGCTGCACACCCGAATAGGAAACCTTCATATCTTGAATCATAAAACTAACCTCCTCTTATGGGGCTCTGCCCCATACCCCGATCAAGAACCTTTTTTAAAAAGGTTCTTAATAATCTCCAAAAAGCTTTCAAAAATGAGTTTTTTCATTTATTAAAGTTTTTTGAAGGATCCAAGGAAACTTTTTTTCAAAAAAGTTTCCTTGGTGGGGTTCGGGGCAACGCCCCGACTTCTCATCGTTCTTATTTCAGCATCGAAGCGAGCGTTGCCTCAGCGGACGCCAGCGCCTCGTCGATCTTATCCGCGTCACGTCCGCCCGCCATAGCGTTATCGGGACGTCCGCCGCCCTTACCACCGGTTACGGCAGCAACGGCACCGACCAGCTTGCCTGCGTGAGCACCTGCGGCAACAGCAGCCTTACCTGCAGCGGCAAGGAAATTGAGCTTACCGTCGGCAGCGATTGCCAGGACAACGACGGCGTTCTCATACTTTGCTTTGATCTCATCGGTCAGAGTACGAGCCATGTCAACGTTCATGCCCTCGGCACGAGCGGCGATCAGCATCACACTGCCGACCGTCTTTGCACCGGAAAGGATGGCATCCAGCTTACTGCCGGCCAGCTTTGCGTTGAGCGCTTCGATCTCCTTCTTTGCCGTGGCGATCTCACCCTGCAGAGCGCTTACCTTCTTAACAATATCATTGACGTCGGGTACCTTAAGCTCGCGAGCAACCTCGTGCAGAAGCACATCCTTATGCGACAACAGCGCCAGCACGCCGTCACCCGTGACCGCCTCGATACGGCGAACACCGGCAGCAACGGAAGACTCGGAAACGATCTTGAACAGACCGATCTTACCCGTATTGTCAACGTGCGTACCGCCGCAAAGCTCGATGGACTTGGAACCCATACGAACGACGCGAACGGTCTTGCCGTACTTCTCACCAAACAGCGCCATCGCGCCCATAGCCTTTGCCTCGTCGATGGGCATCTCGGTCATAGAACCCTCGTTTGCGGCAAGGATCTCAGCATTGACGAGTGCCTCAACCTGTCCAATTTCTTCAGGAGTCAGTGCTGCAAAGTGCGTAAAGTCAAAGCGGCAAACGGTATCCGATACGAAGGAGCCTGCCTGCTCAACGTGGTCGCCCAGCACAGAACGCAGTGCGTTCTGCAACAGGTGTGCAGCCGAGTGGTTACGCATGACAGCCTCGCGGCGCTTAACACCGACCTTGGCACAAACCGTATCGCCGACCTTAATGGAGCCGGGGGTTTTGATCTCACAGATATGGAGATAAATGCCGTCGGTTTTCTTGGTATCAAAAACAGGGAGATTGACCTCGTCGGCCTCAATCGTACCCACGTCACCGACCTGACCGCCGCCCTCGCCATAGAAGGGGGTCTTGTCCAAAACAAGCGTGAACTCGCCTTCGTTCACCTGGTCAACGAGGCCATCGTCTACGATAATAGCGAGCACCTTAGCCTCTGCCTCAAGGACATCATAGCCAACGAACTCGGTCTTGGGCAGGTCTGCCAGCAGCGAGCCGGAAGCGTTTGCCCATCCGCTGATGTTGGCGCGAGCCTCTCTTGCGCGGATTCTCTGCTCCTGCATCAAGGTCGTGAAGCGCTCGTTGTCGATAGCAAGTCCTGCCTCCTCGGCGATCTCGCGGGTGAGGTCGATCGGGAAGCCGTAGGTATCATACAGTTTGAAAGCATCGTCACCCGAGAGAACTGCCTTATCGGCATTCTTGGTGTCGGCGATCATGGTATTCAGAATGTTCAGACCTGCATCGATGGTAGCGGCAAAGCGCTCCTCCTCCATGGAAATGACCTTGAGGATGTAGTCGCGCTTCTCATCAAGCTCGGGATATGCGCCGCAGCTTTCGTTGATCGAAACGGTAACGGTGTCGACCAGGAAAGGATGGTCAATGCCAAGCAGCTTACCGTGGCGGCAAGCGCGGCGGATGATGCGGCGAAGGACGTAGCCGCGACCCTCGTTGGAGGGAATAACACCGTCCGAGATCATGAACATTGCACTTCTGGAATGGTCGGTGATGACACGGATGGAGATATCGTTTTCTGCGTTTGCGCCGTAGGATTTATCGGCGATCTCGCAGGTCTTATCGATGACGCGACGGATGGTATCGACCTCGAACATATTATCTACGCCCTGCATGACGCAAGCCAATCTCTCAAGGCCCATACCGGTATCGATGTTCTTCTGTGCGAGCTCGGTATAGTTGCCGTTGCAGTCGTTATTGAACTGGGAGAACACGTTATTCCAGATCTCCATGAAGCGGTCGCAATCACAGCCGGGCTTACAGTCAGGGCTGCCGCAGCCGTACTTGATGCCGCGGTCGAAGTAGATCTCGGAGCAAGGACCGCAGGGACCCGTACCGTGCTCCCAGAAGTTATCTGCTTTACCGAGGCGGACGATATGAGCAGGATCGACGCCGATCTTATTTGCCCAGATGTCGTATGCCTCTTCGTCGTTTTCATAGATGGAGGGCCACAGGAGCTCACCGGGGATCTCCAGCCACTCGGTCAAAAATTCCCACGACCAGGCGATTGCCTCCTCTTTGAAATAATCGCCAAAGGAGAAGTTACCCAGCATCTCGAAGAAGGTACCGTGACGTGCCGTGTGACCGACTCTTTCAAGGTCAGGGGTACGGATGCACTTCTGGCAGGTGCAGACGCGATTACGGGGGGGCTCCTCCTCACCCGTGAAGAACTTCTTCATGGGTGCCATGCCCGAGTTGATGAGCAGCAGCGAGGGGTCATTATGGGGAACCAGCGGATAGGAGGGCAAGCGCAAATGTCCCTTGCTCTCAAAGAATGCGAGATATTTCTCACGCAGGTCATTCAGGGATGTCCATTTCATAGCGGTATATCCTTTCCGGCGTTTTCGCCGCGGCGACGCGCGGTCGCCGTACAAATATAATCAGTTTTTTCCGTCGTGCCGGACACACGACTCCGATTTTTTATTATAACACGGAAATGCTTATCTGTCAAGAAAAAAAGCCGTTTTATTACAACGAAAAGCAATAAAACGACTTTCTTTTTTCTGTTTTATTATGATAGCTCCGTCTATAAGCCGGGTTCTGTCTTAAACGGTCATCAATCTTTGCCTATCGTCGCCGACAGGCTCCGGCAGTGACTGCCGTGCCACCCAAGGATTTGCGATCGGGCAGATCTTATCCTTATGCGGTGTTGCTTCGGATAGGGTTTACAGCAAATGTATGTTACCATACAAGTGGGTGAGCTCTTACCTCGCCTTTCCATCCTTACCTCTTTGGGAGGCGGTCTATTTCTGTTGCACTTTCCCGGCGGTTACCCGCGGCTGACGTTATCAGCTATCCTGCCCTATGAAGCCCGGACTTTCCTCACCGTAATACCTTTCGGCACCATACGGCGCGACCGTTCGGCGGAGCTATCGGGATATTTTAACATATTTTTTGGGGATTGTCAACCTGCTTTGGGGAAATATTGGGGGGTGGGATATTGTTTGTTGGAGCTTTGTTTGCAAAAGATTTTAGTGAGCGACGATAAAACTGCGAACAAACCTTTCTACAGAACACCCTTTTATGTTCATTTCTTTGTCAAACGACAAAGAAACGAACCAAATGAAAGCATGTTTCGCTGCGCGAAACAGCAAGTTTTTCTTGCTCGCAAAGCGAGCATCGCGCAACGCGCGAACGAAAAACGTTGCGCGCATGGGGCTGCCGCCCTTATGAATCCCGCGTCTTCGCGTGCTACCGACGACGCACCGCGTCGTCTAACCCGCACGCGGCCGGATGCGTGTGGAACCTTCGCTTTCGCCGCCTCAAAAAGGACGGCGAAAACAGAGAAGCTAACAAGGACAGGAATCGAAGCGTTGTTAGGTTTGCTCGGTGGAACGCCCCGGCAGTTCAAGCCGCGCGAGCGCGGATATGAAATTAGGGCAAAGCCCTCCCCTTTGGGGAGGGTGGCTGCCCGAAGGGCAGACGGGAGAGGTTATTACGGCGAAAACAGAGAAGCTCACAAGGTTAGGGATCGAAGCGTTGTTAGGTTTGCTCGGCAAAAATTTGTAACGGTTCGAGCCGCGCGAGCGCGGATATAAAAACCTTCCCAAAGGGAAGGGTGGCCGCCGCATGGCAGACGAAAAGGGGGGGTCCGCTCCGCACTTATGGAGGAGGGATCCCATATCGGGGGTTGATATCCTTTCCGTAGAAAGATGTTGCTTGAAATCGAACCTATAAATTTTCCAAAGTTTTTTTGGAGGGGTTCGGGGGAACCCTTTTTGTTCACAAAAAGGTTCCCCCGTTCGTCCCTCCATCAAAGATATTCAATTTGCACACTTACAACGCCGGGAGCCGTAACAGTACGGCGCTCACCGGGCAGCAGACAGAGGTTGCCGTTGGAGGCGGCGAGGGTATTCCCTGCGTCGTCAAAGGCGGTCACATCGCAATAGAGTGCGGTGGTGTTGCCCGTGTTGGTCAGCGTCACGATACCGTCTTTGCAGCAAGCCTTGACGGTCGTACGCGCGCGGTCAAGCAGTGCCGAGAAGGGGTACTGCGCCTCAGGAACGAACACGTATTCCGTGCAAAGTGCTGCCGAGGGGGCGCTGATACGAACGAGGGTGACAACGTCTACCGGGAGAGTAATCGCATCCCAATCGCAGTTGCCGATGGCAGTCGGAAGCGAGTGGCTTGCCACCACATTGCCCTGCAGATCGTATGCAGTCAGCGTGGCATCAGACACGGTTACATCGGTTGCATCCGAGCGCAGGAACGGAATGACGGTGACACTTCCCTGCTTTGCTACGATGCTATCATGACGAAGACCCAGCATGGTGGAAGCAAAGGCGCGCTTGAGCTCATAGTAAGCGGGCTTGGGGCAGCCGTCATATTCCAGCACCGAGGTGTTGGCGGCATTGGGGAACGGCTCGTTGCCCATCCAAATGATCAGACCTGCCTTGCGGTCGGCTGCATAGCGGACAGCGCCTGCAACGTAGCGCAGCGCCTCTGCCTGCACGAAACGGAAGGCGCGAACGTAAGCTTCAATGCCGCGCGCCTCTCCGTCAAATTCACCGAACCATGCGCGCATTTGATCCATATGCAGCCACCATGCGCCGCGGGTCAGCCAGTAGCGATTCTCCTTGGTAGGCGGCCACAGCTTGGCGTTGCCAAGACAATCGGTGAGAATATCCATACGAGAGGCGGCGGGAGCGCCGACCTCGGAGTGCAGCAAGCTATCATTGCGGTTGCATTCGCGATAATAGTGATACGGACCCGCTGCGTAGTTCCACGGACCATGGGTATCCCAAAGCTTGCCCGTGCCAATATAATCCATGCTGCCGGGTACGGGTCCGGAGGGCGATGCGGGCAGGTACAGGCGGGCAGAATCCAGCTGTGCGACAAGGTCGTGAAGTGCGAGCAGCGTCGGATGCTCCAAGCCCTGCGGACGGTAATCGTCATAATACAGCTCGTTGCCGCCGCACCAGAATGCCAGGCAGGCACGCGAGCGGCGGCGAAGGATATCGACCTTTGCCACCTCTAACAGATCCTCGATAAAGTCGGGATCGGAGCAAGCCGCATTTTCAATACCGCTGGAGGATTGCGGGAACTCCTGCCAGACGAGCATACCCAGCTCATCGCAGATATTGTAAAACGTTTCGCTTTCCAGAAGCGCGCCGCCCCAGACGCGGATGAGCGTGACGTTCATATCACGCAGCGCCGTCAGCTGCTTACGATAATTTTCCTCGGTAACCGTACCGTAGAAAGGCGAGAGCGGTACCCAGTTGACGCCGCGGATGGGAATCCTTTTGCCGTTGACCACGGGAATATAGGGGAAGGAATCCTCAGACGCACCGGACGGACGCGTGTAGGTCAACGTGCGGAAGCCGATCTGCTCCACCTTTTCATCAAGTACAGTATCACCATCGCAAATACGGGTGGCAACGCGATACAACGCCTGCTCGCCAAAGCCGGTGACGTTCCAGGTTTTGATGCCATCGACGCGCAAGGTGCTCTCCATTTTGCTTTGTGTGATCGGTGCTGCCTGCTCTGCAACGACCGTGCCCTTTGCATCGTACACGGTGCTGTGCAGCGTCAGCGCACGGTCATCCAATCGCTCGATCTCGCACGCGGTACGCAGCATTCCGACATCGGTATACGCCGCTTCGGTGGGATACGCGGAGGTATATACGTCGCCCAGGACGGCGCCGCGCTCGATCTTAAGCGTTACGTCGCCGAAAATGCCGATATTGACCATACGGGGCATCCAGTCCCAGCCGTAGTTATAGCGGGATTTGAGAATTTTGACCTTGGAGGTATAGCCGACCTGTCCTTCGACCTCGGGCGGCTGCAGGAAAATGACGCGCAGGTGGTTTTCGCCTGCCACTACCGCCTCGGTGGCATCAAAGGTCCACGGCAGATGCATTCCCTCAAAATAGCCGAGCTGCTTTCCGTTCAAAAAGACATAGCCGGAAAAGTCCAGTCCTTCGAAGCGAAGCTCATAGCGCTGTGCGTCGGTGGTATCCAACGCAAAAAATTTTTCGTACACCCACTCGCGGTGCTCGACCCATTCCATGTGCAAAAAGTTATCTCCGACGTTCCAGTCCTCAACCACGCCTGCGCGCAAGAGGTCTGCCTGGACGGCGCCCGGCACGGTAGCGGGGATCGCCAGCACGACGGGCAACGAGAAGGAGTCGGTTTCCATCAGCTTTTGGAATTTCCACTGGTGACGCATCCAACCGCTGACCTTCCAATCAGAGCCATTCAAATTCATACGGTAATTCATAGTTAATCTCCTTATCAGTATTATTGATCCCAAGGAGCAGGCGTGCTCTTGGCCAATTCCTCATAAAATTCTGCAAGAAGCGCGCCGGCATCCTTGACGGTTCCATCCTCACGGATGACACCGTTGCGGCGCTCACGAACGACAACGTTCGCCTCATCCACGTAATCGTAAATGCACCATTGATAGGTACCAAGCAAGCGGTAATCGTCTGCATACAGTTGACGGATCGCACCAATGTAGCTGCGATAGACGTCGGTCTGATAGTCGGCGTCCTCAACGCCCTGTGCATCCTCGGATGGGAATCCGAATTCCTGCAGCATCCAAGGATTCTTCTTGCCTCCGAAAAAGTCGGCAGACATATCGGTATAGCTCTCAAAAACGCGGGAAACCGGCAGGTCGGTTTGAATATAGCCGTGGATAGAGCCACACTCGGTTTCAACACCGAGCGCCTCTATGTTGTAAAGCTTAAAGCCGGTGCCGATCATGGTGATGTGGTTGGGTGCCCAAACGTCACGCAGCAGCGGATACATTTCGGTCACGTAGCGGGAATACTTGCCCATTTCGCCGTTGGCGATCTCAGCAGCGAGAGCATCGGCACAGTCGATCTCGTTGGCAAGGTCCCAGGCAAGCACGCGGCCGTCGTTTTGGAACAGCTCGACGATGGTACGCAAGAAACGCATATTCTCGCCCGTTTTCTCGGAGAAGCCGGGATGGAAGCCGGAATTGAGACAGAAGAGCACGCGGACGTGATGACGATCGGCGATGCCGAGGAAATCATTGACCTTGGAGAGAATCTCGGCGGTAGGGGTATTGCCCTTATGGTACATATCCTTATCCGCAAAGATGGTGAAAGCACGGACGGTATTGACATTCAGCTTGGAGGTGAAGTCAGCAAAATCCGCCTCCCATTGTGCTGTAAAATCGTCCTGCTGCCAATCCTGCCCCCAGCAATATCTGCGGTTAAAGTAGTTGGCACCGCGCAGCATACCGTTTTCGATCTCATCGAGCTCGTAGCAATGTGACATGGCAATGGTAAAGGATTTGCGGGCGGGTTTGACGGCAATGCTGCCGCTCCAGAGCGTTTTTCCTTCCCCGTCGGTCACCTTAGCATCCAGCAGACCGACAAAGGCTGCGTCAATAAACAGCGTGTCGGTGACAGTGCGCTCGTCCTTGGTGATGGGGCAGATGCTTCTCTTGACCGCTTTGCCGTTTTCCTCGTAGGTCAGCGTTGCCTCGGGAATATCCAGACCGAGATAGTTTTCGATTTTGATATAGAGCATACGGCGATCCTTGTCTGCGTCGGCGCGGATGGGATCGACCTTGACGTTCATGGCGGTGATATGCAGGCGGCTGCCCTTATCCTCGGTGGGGGTCAGCACAAGATCCTCGTAGGGATATTCCTCCTCGCCGTCATCGGGCTGCTCGGCAGGGGGCGTCGTATCGTCGGGCTGCTCGACGGAAGAATCGGGAACGGAGCTCTCGCTGCCCGTGAGGAACAGCACGACGGCGCCGATCAGCATAACGGCGGCAACGGCAAGAACGACGATTGCGATGGTTTTATCCTTTTTGAGCAGCAGCACGCCCGCTGCGGCTGCCACCGCACAAAGCGCAGCAAGCACGATCGCGATGACCGTATAGATGCTCACTCCGCTCTGCGCTTCGGCAGGCTGCTCGGGTTCTGGCTCGGGTTCGGGTTCGGGCTCGGGTTCGGGCTCGGGTTCGGGCTCAGGTTCGGGCTCAGGCTCGGGTTCGGGCTCGGGTTCGGGCTCGGGTTCGGGCTCCGGCTCATCCTCGCGCGGCACAAAGGTGTCGGGCGTTTCCTTAGCAGAGCCGAAGTAGAGATAGTCGATGGCAAACTCAGAGCCGTCATAGTTCATATCGGCAAAGACGAGGATCAACATAAAGGTATGCTTACCGCCGCCGTAGACGCTTTTGAGGTTGATGACGCGGTCGCCGGTCAGCTGGCGGTCGCCGTCGCTGTCACTGTAGCCGTCGTTGCGGTCAAAGTCAGAGCCGGTACCGACGGAGATCCAGTCGCCACGACCGAAATCCGCGCCAAAGTAGAGATAGGGAGTATCGTCAAGGTCGGCGGTCACCTTGATTCCGATGCGCTGAAAAAAGTCCGCCTGACTACCGTCCGGCCACTTGAAGGTGGCGGACATGGACGAGCCGGGATAATCGTCGGCATCCCAGCTGTCAAATTCCAGCGGTATGGTATCATTATCCACATGAATCGGGGAGCGCAACACCACACCGGCATCGTTCTTGCCGTAATACATCCAGTCGTTCATCTGGGCATCAAGATCAAGCACCCAGGGCTCCATGGTACGCTCGACCGCATTGGCGTCAAACTCCAAAGCGTTTTCATTGCCGATCAGAACGTAATCAAAGGCAAAGCTATCGTTGTTGCGGTTGGGCAGGACGAGGCAGAAATTGACCCAGAACTGCTTGACACCGCCGCTCGGATAGACGGTGCGAAGGTCAACGGAATATTCGCCTGCTTTGGTGACGGTCTTGACCGTTGCACCGGCGAAGGTTTCGGACAGCTTGACCTCGACCGAGCCGCCGGCGGGCATATCGCTGATGGAAAAATACAGATGCGTATAGGTATCAAGATCAACGGTGACGACCTGTCCGACGTTGCAGAAGGTATCTGCGTTGTGCTTGGGATCCAGCGACCAATCGAAGGAGACGGCATTTCCGCCGTAGCGGTTGGTCTCTCCGATGTTCATCGCTACAGGGCAGGTCTTGCTTTTAACGAGGTCCTCGATTTCATGGCTGACAACGGTATCCTCGTTGTTTTTGCCGTAGTACCACCACTTGGGGGTCTGTGTTGCATCCAGCACCCAGCCAACCTTGACCTCGGCGGCGGATGCCGCAGGGATCAGGGGAAGCAACAGCAGCAATGCAAGCATAAAAATTGCTAGTCGTTTCATCGCAATCCTCCTAAAAAAATCATTTACAGGTATAAATTTATTATAACAGAACCTCGATGTGCTTGTCAACCGATGGAAGAAAATAAAGCAAAAAGAATTCCCCGATCGCGGCGCTTTGGCTGCGATCGGGGAGATCGGTTATGCGAATTCGATGGAATCAAACAGGGCGGACATGATCTCCATGACCGTCTTTTTCTGACGCAGCTCGTAGCTTGTCAATGTTTTTGCCTGTGCGGAGGCGTTATCGTCAAACAGGATGACGCCCTTTTGCTGCAGCGACTGGAACAGCGATTTCTCCGGCATCAGCGGCAGCAGCGTGGTGTGGGGGATATTATCGGTGATAAGTGCCTTAAGCTCGCCCAGTGCGACACCGGGAGCGGACTTGGTTTTGGAATAGCCGTTGGGCAGCACGTAGCGGATCTTATCCAGCGCGATATCGTTATCCACGAAATACTGCAGCGTATTATAGAAGCCGTTGATACCCAGCTTATTAAGCTCGACGATAAGCATAAGCAGGTCGGTCTTTTCCAGGAGGATCTCGGTGGTACGGTTGGAGGAGGGGGGGAGGTCAAAGAAGGTGAAATCAAAGCCCTGCTGCAGTCGGTCAATCGCGGCGACGAACTGGCGCTCGAAGGAGCGCTCCAGCGTCAGCTTTTTGGACAGCATATCGGTATTGAGCGTTTTGATGCCGTACAGATGATCGCGCAGCGGAATGAGCGCCTTCTCCTGCTCACAGGCGCCGGCGACGTAATGCTCCAGATAGTTGGAGTCGTCCTCGAAAACGGCGGACGAGCGCCCGAACATTTCAAATACCGAGTTCTGGTCGTCGATACTGATGATCAGAACGCGCTTGCCAAGCGAGGTCAGGTAGCCTGCAAACTCGCCTGTGACGGTCGTTTTTCCTACACCGCCCTTTTTACAGAAAAAGCTGATCAGCATTTGATCTTTCCTCCATTTTTCAAGATTTCCCGTGCCATGGCGTCAAAGGCATCTCTGTCCTGCAGGAAGCAGCGGGTCAGCAGCGCATTTTCAAGCACGGTGCCGATCTTCTGCTCGGGATAGAGTGCCTGCGCCAGATACAGCGCATCGGTGCTCAGGCGCACCAGGACGGTACGGCGCTTGATATCGCCTGCCAGGCGGAAGCGCACGGCGATCTTGGTATCACCGTCGTTGACGTCGGCTGCTTGCGCCGTCGGCTGCGCGGGCTCGGCAGAGGGACGAACGGGCGTGGGACGAACGGGTGCGGGGCGCACCGGTGCGGGACGGACGGGGGTGGGGCGAACGGGTTCCTCGACGGGGGCTGGCTCTACGGGAGCGGGCTGCTCTGCGGCAACCGGCTCTGCGGGAGCGGGCTCCTCAACGGGCGTGGGAGCAGGCTCTTCTGCGGCGGTTTGCTCTGCGGGAGCAGCTTCCTCGACGGGAGTGGGCTGCTCGGCAGGGGCAGGCGCTGCCTGCTCGTCGGTATGTACGGCGGACTGCTCGTCCTCCTTATTTTCCAGCGGGGCAGGCATATAGTCCTTTGCCTCGACCTTAAGCTCCAGGGGGTTGGTTCTTTTTTGCATCACTATACCTCATAATTCTCCGGCGCACACGGCTGCCGGATGCGTATCTCTATATTAGCATTTTATCATACTTTTCTTTATTTTACAATACCTTCGACAAAAAAAGACGTTAAATTCCCTACACTTCCTACGTTGCCGTCAGAGGTGCTGCACGGCGGTGGCGCGAAATTCGTCGCAAAGGATCGAGCTATAGCCGATATTGCGACGGACGCCCTTGATGAGCATGCTCTCACGACGGTAGCCCTCGAAGGTCATGCCGACCTTTTGCATGACGCGCAGGGATGCCTCGTTGCCCTCGATGAAGCGAGCCTCGATGCGATGCAGCAGCAACCGCTCAAAGCCGAAGGCGAGCACGGCGCGCACCGCCTCGGCGGCAATCCCTTGCCCCCAATACTCGGGCGCGAGCACGTAGCCGACCTCGGCACATTCGTTTGGCGGATCGATGGTGGTAAAGCCGCAGGTACCGATCATTCTTCCGTTGGAACGAAGAGTGACCGCCCAATCGTAAAACGTACCGGCGGCATAGCGGGTATTGAGATATTGCAGATATTCGCGGGTATAGGAAAGATCGGGGTGGGGCGACCAGAGCAGATAGCGCGTAACCTCGCTACGGCAGGCGTAACGGTGCATATCCTCGGCGTCCGTAACGCGCATACGGCGCAGCAGCAGCCGCTCAGTGGAGAGCTCCGGCATATGGGAAAACAGGCGGCAGATCAGTTCCTTTTTCATAACAGTCCTTTTTTGCTTAAAATTTTGTCGATGATGCTTATATTATAATCGCTTGGCGCAAAAAAAGCAAGAGGAGTCTGCTAATTTATGGAAAAAGTAAGCTTAGGGGTTGGTTTTTTCCACATTCTGTGTTATAATATGGAAAACCCCTCGGAAAGGAGCGACACCGAAATGGAACAGAATATTTTTCCCGTTCTTCTCGGCACGGGCAGAGCGGCGCGGCAGGCTGCCATGCGCATCTATTTACAGTATGGTCTGCGCGCCGAGGTGTTTGGTCACACGGCAACGGTAAGAGATCGTGTATTTGGTCTGTGGCGCAAGCATTTCTTTTCCGGCAGCTTTCCCGATGCACTACTGGTGACAGCGTTGATCGAGGCGGCGAGAGCGGCAGCCGAGTATGAGCGTATTCCGCTGCTGTATCTTTGCAACGAGGCGTATCTTCCCCTGCTGTGTCGCTACCAAGGGGCGCTGGAGGCGGTCTTTATCATTTGTGACACGCACGGCTCGCCGCTCGGCTTGCAAGAGGAGGATTCCACTATGCCGCACGCGTACCATTCTACCGAACAGACCGAGGAGGTACAAGCATGAGGACGACATATACCGCGCAGGAGCTGCTCGCGTTGCTCCCGCGCCATATCCGATACAGGCAGCTGCAGGGCTGCGGTCATGCCGATCGCCGTCCGCTGCGATCGCTTTGCGTGGACTCTCGGCGTGCGGGTGAGGACTCTTTGTTTATCTGTCTTTGCGGTTTTATGACCGACGGGCACGAGTATGCCGCAGCCGCCTATGCTGCCGGCTGCCGTTGCTTTGTCATCTGTCACGCGCTGCCCACGCCGCTGCCTGAGGATGCTTACGTATATCTTGTGGACGATACGCGCGAGGCGCAAGCGCAGCTTGCCGAGATCTTTTACGATTATCCCTCCAAGGCGCTGACATTGGTGGGCATTACCGGCACCAAGGGAAAGACGACGACGGCAATGATCGCCTATTCCCTGCTTTGCCGTCTTGGCCTCAAGGCGGGATACATCGGCACGGACGGTGTGCGCTACGGCACGCACCACGAGCAAACAAGGAACACCACGCCCGACAGCCCTGAGCTGCGCCGTATTTTCCGCGACATGGCGGATCGCGGCGTACGGGTGGTCGTGATGGAGATCTCCTCACAGAGCGTATGGCAGAAGCGGCTGCTGGGGCTACGCTTTGCCGTGGGTGCCTTTACCAATCTTTCCCCCGATCACATCAGTCCTACCGAGCA
>JAFTME010000061.1 GCA_017452545.1 Clostridia bacterium
AACTCGGTTTTTTGGTACTTTTTGTCCGATGACAAAAAGTACATAACAGGTTGCTCTGTAGGATAGTTTGTTCGCTCTTTCTTCGTTATCAAAAGGCTTTTAGAAATCAACGAGAGAACTGCGAACATAGTTTTCTTGGCAAAGACTATAATGTTCACTTCTTTGGCACGCCCCAAAGAAGTGAACCGAAGAAAAGGCGCTTAGGGGCTGCCGCCCCTAAGTACCCTGCTATGTCGCGTGCTAACGCCGACGCTTGGCATCGGCTGATCCGCACGCGGCTGTCAGATAGCAGAAACCTTGCTTTCGCCGCCTCAAAAAGGACGGCGAAAATTGAGAAGCTAACCAATATAGGGATCGAAGCGTTGTCAGATTTGTTCGGCAGGAATTTGTGGCGGTTCAAGCCGCGCAAGCGCGGATAGCTAAATTCAGGTAAGCCTTCCTCTTTGGGGAGGGTGCCGAGTGAATGCGAGGCGGGAGAGGTTCTTGTGGCGAAAAAGAGAAGCGGAGCCGGATTGAAGGCAAAAATTTTTCCGTTCGGCTCGGCTAATGTCCGAACAAAGAGTGCCACGCGCCGCGCGAATATGGAATTTGCTTGAAATATAAAAATCTTCAAAGTTCTTTGGAAGGGGCCCCCCGACGCGGTTCACCTGCTTTTCACAGAAAAATCAATCGGTATATGGGAAAAATCCCGATCCGTTCATGGTTTGTTAATATGTATGTGCTATACTATACTCTGTATTGGTATCGCTACGGTCAATATTTGACAGAATTTTGCGATACGCATCCATTCTCGGAAACTATCAGAAAGGAACCCTTCTCAACATGATAAAAATCGAGCATCTGGTGAAAAATTACGGCGCAAACTGTGCGGTCGACGACATCAGCTTTGAGGTCAACGACGGCGAGATCGTCGGCCTGCTGGGCCCCAACGGCGCCGGCAAATCCACCACCATGAACATCCTCACGGGCTACTTGTCCTCTACCTCCGGCAAGGCCACCATCTCCGGCATTGATATTCTGAGCGACCCGCTGGGCGCCAAAAAGCTGATCGGCTATTTGCCCGAGCAGCCTCCGCTGTATCTTGACATGACCGTCAAGGAGTATCTCAACTTCAACTTCGAGCTCAAGGGCTGCAAGCTCAACCGCGAGAAGCATCTGGAGGAGATCTGCGAGGTCGTCAAGATCCGCGACGTCTACAACCGCGTCATTCGCAACCTCTCCAAGGGCTACCGCCAGAGAGTCGGCATCGCGCAGGCGCTGATCGGCAACCCTAAGGTCATCATTTTCGATGAGCCGACGGTCGGTCTGGACCCCAAGCAGATCATCGAAATCCGCAATCTGATCCGAAACCTCGGCCGCGAGCACACCGTTATCCTGTCCACCCACATTCTGCAGGAGGTACAGGCGGTCTGCGACCGTATCGTTATCATCAACAAGGGTAAGATCGTTGCGGACGAGCGCACCGAAAACATTTCCCGTGTCGTTGAGAACAACCGCCGCTTCAACGTCAAGATCTGCGGTCCGCAGCGCGAGATCCTCGCCATGCTGCGCGCCAAGCCCGGCATCGTTTACGCCGAGGTGCTCGCAGAGCGCGACGGCGACGCATATACCTACACCATAGAGAGCGATTACGGTGTGGACATTCGCAAGAATTTGTTCTACACGCTGGCTGAAAAGGGATGGCCCATGATCGGCATGGAGGCACTCGGCATGAGCCTTGAGGACATCTTTATCTCCGTTGTGGACAAGTCCGACCGCTCCCCCGTTGCTCGCTCCGCCGACGCTTCCCGCCGCACGCGCCAGAAGACGCGCCTGGAGTCGTCGCTGGCATCCGATCTGGTTTCCGATGCGGAAAAGCGCCGCAAGGAAGCAGAGAACACCTACACCGAGGACGAGGACGAATAATCCCTGCCCGATCCACGTTCAACGCTCAAGTAAATCGAAAGGAATCGTCTGCGGCGGGATGCCGCGGATGCAACGCATATCATGTTTGCCATTTACAAAAAAGAGATGCGCTCTTACTTCATCAACCCCATCGGCTACGTCTACACGGGAATCTTTCTCGTCTTTTCGGCGCTGCTGGCCTGCTACACCACGCTGATCGCGGAGAGCTACAGCACCTCCTCTTACTTCACCTATATGATCTTTGCCTTTATCATTCTCATTCCGCTGCTGACCATGCGTCTGTTTGCGGAGGAGAGAAAGTTGCGCACGGAGCAGCTGCTTCTGACCGCGCCCGTCACCATTACGGGCATGGTGCTCGGCAAGTATCTCGCTGCGCTGACCATGTACGTCGGCTCGGTGCTCATCTCCTGCATCAACTTTATTCCGATCTACGTCATCGCCGCGGCAGAGCGTGCGGGTGAGCAGAGCACGGTCGTTCACATCGGCCCTGTCACCGCGCAGCTGGTCGGCAGCGTCGTTGCCATCATTCTGCTGGGTGCGGCGTTCATCGCCATCGGTACGCTGATCTCCTCGCTGACCGAAAACCAGCTGTCCGCCGCCGTTATCACCATCGGTGTCATCTGCGGCATGGTCATGCTCAACATGCTCAACAACATCACCGACTCCGACGGTCAGCAGATCATCAGCGCTTACGCCATCCGCGCCGTCATCAACTGGTTCTCGGTGCTCAGCCGCTATCAGAACTTCAGCTACGGCATCTTCGATTTCTCGGCACTGCTGTACTATCTCTCCCTTACCTTCGTATTCCTGTTCCTGACCATCCGCGTCTACGAGAAGAGACGTTGGGGCTGATGCGCGAACACTACTGAAAGGAAAGGGAACCGTATATCCTATGAAATATCAAGTATTACACAGTCGTCGCGCGCGCTATGGCGGCATGACGGTGTCGCTGACGGTCGTGCTAATCGCGGCGGTCGTGCTGCTCAACGTCATGTTCTCCACGCTGGCGTACCATTTCTCCTGGTTTGTGGACATGACGGCGGACAAGCTGTACACCGTATCCGATCACACGCTGTCGCTGCTGACCGACGCCATCGACGAGGAAAACGCGCAGCGCGCAAGCGAGGGGCAGGAGCCGCTGCAGGCGGAGATTTTGTTCTGCTCCGACTTTAACCAATTTGAAAAGGGCTCGATCGAGAGCTATATCTACAACACGGCACACGAGCTGGAGCTGGCGTTCCCCGACACCATCACGCTGGACTGGTTTGACTGCTGGCTGGACAAAAAGCTGGCAGACTCGCTGGGCGTGACCAACTCGACCGACGTGGTGCTTCGCGTCAAGGACGGCGAGAGCCGCGTATTCAAGCAGAAGGAATTTTTCGTCTTTTCCGTGGAGTCCTCCTCCACGCCCATCGGCTACGGCGGCGAGCGCGCCTTTGCGACCTCGCTGGTTTCGCTGATGAACGGCGACCGTCCTCTGGCTTGCCTGACCGTCAATCACGACGAGATCTTTTACGACTATCAGCTGCTCTATTTGCTGCGTGACGCAGGCTACAACTACCTCATGCTGGACCTGTACTACGAGGACATTCCCGAGGAGTGCGAGCTGCTGGTCATCAACAATCCCAACGCTGACCTGATCGTTGCGGACGGCATCTCGGAGATCTCCGAGGTGGAAAAGCTGAACGCCTTCACCGAGCGCGGCGGCGATCTGATGGTATTTATGGAAGCCAACACGCCCGTGCTGCAAAACCTCGAGGCATTTCTTGCCGATTGGGGCGTAGGGCTGCTGCGCGACTTTGACGAGGAGACCGAGCGGTATTACAACTGCATGGTCAAGGACGCGTCGGTGGCGCTGACCTCGGACGGCTTCACCATTCTGGGTGACTACGTGACCGACAGCGCGGCGGCATCCGTTACCGCGCCGATGCGCGAGGCGGACTACGTTCCGCGCGTGGTCTTCCGCGATGCGACGGCGCTGACCGTTGCGCAGGGCTACACGCAAAGCGGCGCGCACGACTACGTCTCGGGCGACCGCACCCGCTCCGATCTGTTCGTTGCAACGGCATCCGCGCAGGCGTATGCCAACGGTGCGACGCTGAGCACCGAGGGTGCGCTGCCGCTGATGAGCGTGACGCGCGATGCCTCCTCGGGCGCAGCCGTTATGACCTGCACCTCGGTACAGTTTGCGACCGAGGCGTATATGCAATCCGTCGTATTCGGCAACAACGATGCGATGCTGTATCTGTTGGAGGACATGGGCAAGGAGGACATTCTGATGGGACTGAAGTTCAAGCCCTTCTCGACCACGACCATCACCAGCATCACGACGGCGCAGATGCGTAACTGGACGCTCGCGCTGACACTCACCCCTGCGGTGATCATTGTCACCGTTGCCATATTTGTTCTTGTAAGGAGAAAATACGCATGATGAAAAAAATCAATCCTGCACGCCGTCGCCTGCTCTCGCGCGGACCGATCTCGGTCGCGTTGACTGCGGTTGTGATCGCGGCTGTGCTGCTGATCAACGTGCTGTTCTCCGCACTGGCGTACGGCAACCTTTGGTTTATCGACCTGACGACCTACCAGCGCGTATCGACCAAGACGAACGCCAACGGTGAGAAGGTCAAGGTCTACACCGACTATGAGATGTACACGCTGTCCGACGGCTGTGTGGAGCTTTTGGACAAGACCTTTTCCACGCTGCACGCAGAGCGTCAGAGCAAGGGTGAGGAGGACGTCAAGGTTGAGCTGATCTTCTGCGACGATCCGGACAATCTGATGTCCAAGAGCGCCTCCCGCTACGTGTATATGACGGCGCTTTCGCTGCAAAAGGCGTTCCCCGACTACGTTGAGGTACGCAGCATTGACGTTTACAAAAATCCTTCTGCGGTACAGAAATACAAGACCAACTCGTTTGCGACGGTTTATCCGACCAACGTGATCGTTGCCAGCGGCACGGAGTACCGCCGTCTGTCGCTCAACGGCTTTTTCACCTTCTCGGACACCGACTCGACCGACCCCTGGGCATACAGCGGTGAGAAGATGTTCTGTGCCAACATTCTGGCGGTGACCAAGGCAGAGGCGCCGATCGCCTGTCTGATCTCCAACCACGGAGAGAGCGGCTACTCGGACACCTTCCTGTCGCTGCTGGACGATGCGGGCTACGAGGTCATGCAGAACTTTGACCTTGCGACGCAGGACATTCCCGAGGACTGTCGTCTGATGGTTTGTGTCGCGCCGCAGTCCGACTTTGCGGGCTACCGCGAGATCCAGACGGGGGCGGCGAGCGCCTCCGAGATCGCCAAGCTGGACGCATTTCTGGACGACGAAAACTCGCTGATGGTATTCTTTGATGCAGACACGCCCGTGCTGCCCAATCTTGAGGAGTATCTGGAGAAGTGGGGCATTTCGATCATGCGTGCGACGGACGATGTAGGCGACGTTGACAATTATCTGCTGCGCGACGAGAAGACGGCGCTGACTGCCGACGGGCAGACGCTGGTTGCCGACTACGTTGACACGGGTATCGCCGCGACGGTGCTTGCAGACATGCAGGCGCTGGCATATCCCTCCAAGGTGGTCTTCCGCAACGCGACGGCGCTCAAGTTCTCGGACTACTACAAGCTCAACTACGTTGTCAACGAGCAGGCAACGAGCGAGCTCGCGGCGTCCGCGACCGAGCAGATCAAGGAATTTGCCTACGGAACGTACGGCATTGACGGCGTTTATCGCTCGGCGTACGATATGTTCTTATCGACCGAGACGACCAGACCCTACGCCTTCGGCGAGATGGTAGAGGGCGCGGACACGGCAGTCGATCCGTACAAGATGATGATCATGTCGACCGAGACCAACCTTGAGCCCGGCGACAAGAACGGCTACACGACCGTCAGCCACACCTCCTACGTGCTCGCCTGCGCTTCGACCGAGTTCTTGTGCGACGAGCTGCTTCAGTCCAATTCCTACGGTAACACCGATATGCTATCCAGCGTGCTCCGCGCGCTCGGCAGCGATGCCATGGCGGCACGTATCGATCAGTATATCAAGCCCTTCCAGGAAACCGCCGTCGCTGACGGCTACGTGACCGACGCCCAGAAAACCTCGAATACCGCGCTGCTGATCCTGCTGCCCGCAATCGTCTTCTTCGGCCTCGGTACCGTCGTTATTATCCGCAGAAAATACGCTTGATGCGTGTAGCCGCGGTGGGAGCGATGGGAGCGGTGGAACGTGGCGGGGGAAAACTTTTTTGGAAAAAAGTTTTCCCCCGGACCCCCTTTCAAAACACTTTGGAAAAGTTTTAGACTAAATTCCAAGCGGTTCTGTTCTACGGAAAAAACAACAAATTTTGTAGGGACCGACGTCCTCGGCGGTCCGTCCCACGGAATGAATGCTCCCACCACGGCTTAACCAAA
>JAFTME010000062.1 GCA_017452545.1 Clostridia bacterium
AAAGAAGTTTTCCCCCTCCCCGCGCCCCTCCCCTTTTCAAGAACTTTGAAAAGGGGAATTGTCTTGACATTACAGCAAAAAAATGGTATACTGGTGGCAGAAAACAGAGATCCACAAGGAGGGTCAAATGGAACAGAAAATTTTCGGCAATGCGATCGTGGGGCAGTCGGGCGGTCCGACGGCGGCGATCAACGCAACGCTTGCGGGTGTCATCCGCGGTATGCTGGCGCAAACGGTCACCGACGAGGGTGGCAGGCTGTACGGCATGAGAAACGGCATTGACGGCATGATGCGCGACAACGTCATCGATCTGAGTGCTCGCTTCACCGGTGAGGACGGCACGCCCGACGAGCAGGCACTGACGCTGCTGGAGCGCACGCCTGCGGCCGCGCTGGGCTCCTGTCGCCGCAAGCTGCCCGATCCCGAGAGCGAGGAGGGCGCAGCGGTTTACGAGCAGATCCTTGCCATCTTCCGCAAATACAACATTCACACCTTTTTCTACATTGGCGGCAACGATTCAATGGACACGGTGGCAAAGCTGTCCGTTTACACCAAGAAGGTCGGTTATCCCATGGTGCTTCTGGGTGTACCCAAGACCATTGACAACGACCTGATCGTGACCGACCACACGCCCGGCTACGGCTCGGCGGCGAAATTTGTGGCAACCGTGATGCAGGAGATCCTTCTGGACTGCGCCGTTTACACGGTACCTGCGGTCACCATTGTGGAGATCATGGGGCGTGATGCCGGCTGGCTGACGGCTGCTGCTGCCATCGGTCGCACGACGACGGGATATGCGCCAGACTACGTATATCTTCCCGAGCGCGTCTTTTCGATGGATGCTTTTTACGCCGATCTGCGCCAGGCGCTGTCGCGCCATCCCAACGTAGTGGTTGCCGTTTCCGAGGGCATTCACTTTGAGGACGGCACGCCTGTGGGTGCGATCGGTGCTGCCGGCAAGGACGCCTTCGGGCACATTCAGCTGGCGGGTGCCGGCAAGGCCTTGGAGAATGCCGTGCGCGCCGAGCTTGGCTGCAAGGTTCGCTCCATTGAGCTCAATCTGCCCCAGCGCTGTGCTGCGCACCTTCTTTCCCGCACCGACATTGAGGAGTCCGTTCGTGTGGGCAAGGCTGCCGTGGAGGCGGCGGCTGCGGGTGTGACGGGAGAGATGATGATCATTGAGCGTCTGCCCGGCACCGACTACCGCACCGCTGTATCGCACCGTCCCGTCGGCGAGATCGCCAACCGTGTACGCGCCGTTGACAGCAGCTTTATCAACGAGGCGGGCAACAACGTCACCGACGAGTGCTGCCGCTATCTTGCGCCTATCATTGAGGGCGAGCTGCCGCTGACGTACGAGGGCGGACTGCCGAAGTTTTTCCGCTTTGACTGAGCTTGATCATCAAGGAGGCTACGCCATGCAGAAGGAATCCGTATTTCTCACGCATCCCGTTCGGATGGGAATGCTGCTTTCGCTGATCTCTCTGCTCGTCGCGCTTCTCGCCATTTTTATACCGACCTTTTTCCTGCGGGGAGGCGGCGACCTTGGGCTTATCCTGGGACTCATTCTGGGAGGAGCTCGCTGGATCCTATTCGTCTGCACCGATATTCAAGCCCATGCGGTTGCACTCTCGCCCAAGAGCGGCTGTCGCTATGCCGCGGCGTGGCTGTTATTCAGCGCTGTGCTGATCGGTGCGCTTGGCATCTACATTGCCAACGGCAACGTCTCCGCGCTGGAGCCGCACACCGACTGGTTTGCGGGGCTTGGCTACATCGTATATTTCTTTTATATTCTGATCGTATACGCGGCAGAAATCTTAACCGCCGTCATTACGGCGATCGTTTACGCGCTGCGTGAGCGCAACAAAATCCAACGCAAAAATCACTGTTTGGAGGAATAAGTACATGAAAATCGCAGTAATCACCGGTGCGTCCTCGGGTATGGGACGCGAATTCGTTATCCAGCTTGATGCACAGCAGCAGTTTGACGAGCTGTGGCTGATCGCCCGCCGCCGCGACCGTCTGGAGGCGCTGCAATCCGACGTCCGCGCCAAGGTACGCGCCATTCCGCTGGATCTTTGCCGCGAGGAGAGCATTGCGGAATATGCTGCGCTGCTGGAGGCGGAAAAGCCCGAGATCGCCGTTCTGGTCAACGCCAGCGGCTTTGGCAAGTTCCAGAAGACGGAGGAGATCCCGCTGGAGGATCAGTATCGCATGATCGATCTGAACACCAAGGCGCTGGTCGGCATTACCGTCACCTCCCTGCCTTATCTCAAGCAGGGCAGCCAGGTTTATCAGCTCGGCTCCATGTCCTCCTTCCAGCCCGTTCCCTACATCAACACCTACGGCGCGACCAAGGCATTCGTTCTGTCCTTTACGCGCGCGCTGAACGTCGAGTGGAAGTCCCGCGGAATTCACATGATGGCGGTCTGCCCGCACTGGGTCAAGACGGAATTCTTTGATCACGCGGTCACGGACGAGTCGGTCATTACCTATTACAACAAGCTGTACACCGCCGAGGAGGTCGTCAAGCGTGCGCTGCGCGACATGAAAAAGGGCAAGGACGTGTCCATCTGCGGCTTCTCCGCCCGTGCCCAGGTGTTCGGTGTCAAGCTGCTGCCGCACAAGCTGATCATGAAAATCTGGTGCCGTCAGCAGGGGAAATAAATCAATCAAAGGGAAAAACGGTTATGACAGGAAAGCTTCGGAACATGACCTCGATCTATCTTCTTCGTAAGGATCGGATCTTGCTGCTACACCGCCAGGGTGGTGCTGTTGCTGACGGGCTATGGGTCGGCTCTGCCGGTGGACACTTTGAGGACTACGAGCTGAACGACGCTGCCGCCTGTGTTCTCCGTGAGATGCAGGAGGAGCTCGGCTTACGCTCGGAGCATATTGAAAATCTTACGCTGCGCTACATCACGCTGCGAAGCACACGGGGAGAGATCCGTCAGAACTATTATTTCTTCGCGACGCTGGTCGATTGGGTCGATCCCGATGCGCTGGTCTCGAACGAGGGCGAATGCCGCTGGCTTTCGCTTGACGAGGTAACTGCGCTGAATATGCCCTTTACGGCAAAATACGTGATGGAGCACTATGTGCGCGAGGGGCGCTTTACGGATACGCTTTACGCAGGTGCCGCAGGCGCCGACGGGGTCAGCTTCTCTCCGCTGCCCGAAAATTGAATGGTATAGTCGAAGAGAGCACTATGACAAATGTCATAGTGCTCTCTTATTGTTTCTTCTTATTTGGGGGTGTAGGCCGAGCAATTCGCTGCATTCTGCCGCACCTGATACGAACATTTGGAATAGTTGGCGCATCTTGCACAACGGGCAGAAGCGGCTCGTTGTGCATCACGTGCCTGCTGCTTTGCCATCTCGGTTTGCTTTGCGGCCTCACGTGCCTGTCTTTCCGCCGCACGCGCTTGATCGGCAGCAGCACGCTCCATCGCCGCATTGTGTGCACGCATCGCACGAGCTTCCTCCTCGGCAGCACGTTCCATTGCCGCATTATGCATACGGGCATCATGTGCCTGCTGCTCCATCAGCCTTTGCTGTTGCATTGCCTCTTCCTGTCGTGCAGCCTCCTCGGCATCCTTACGTTCCTCGTCTGCGGCTAAATTGATTGCTTCCTTGAGCGTATCTGCACGCCCCGTTCGGAGCATATTCAGAATTCTCCATGCGCTGGGAATCAAAGAGCTGTGTATTAGTGTAACCTGCTCCAGTTGAGTAAGGACGCCTTGAATTTCCTCATGAATATCATTGAGCTTTTTGAGGTATTTATCCTTGATTGCCTCCAATCCCGCTTCATAGCGTGCAAACTCTTCGCGATATTTCTTGGAGCATACATCAACCAGTGACAAAAAGGCGGTGTCATATGTTTGGCATTCCGCAAGGAAGCGTTGGCTTTCCTGCTCGGTTGCCGCACGATTAAATGCTGCCTCCCACTCTGCCTGTTGCTTTTCCCATTCCGCCTGCTTTGCCTGCCACTCTACAACAGCCGTTACTTTGTGTGAGCCGACAGCAAACCAATATCCTGCCGCGCCCAAAATGACAATCGTCAGAAGTCCACTCAACAATCCGACCAAAATACTATCACTGTTAAGAGCAGCCAGCACACACCAAATGATAAACGAACCAAGTGCAACAAGTCCGGAAGCACTCGCCATGAAAAAATTTTTAGCGGTAATGTCCTTTGGCTTTTCGGGGGCGCAGGGAGGAGCCGCAAGGCAAGGTGCTGCGATGCTCGGCTTTTTGGCATTGAATTTCTCATCCTGAGCCTCACGATATTCGTGCAGCGTAAGGACAACATCATTACCCAGTGCCTCGTCCTCTTTCTCTTTTTCGCCGGAAATGCCGTTCATTTGTCTATCAAGATGTTGATAGCGTTCATATAGTCCATCAATTCGTTCAAGCTCTGCGATAATCTCCGTCATTTTCATTTCGTTGCTCATGCGTTCTTGCTCCCTTCCTCGTTTTCCGTGTTCGCGGATTCTACGATTTCGTACATATAGGGCGGCATATACTGTCCTTTGAAGCCGGTGCAGAACGCGCTGATGATAGCTCGCTCCACACGGTACAGGTCACTCACCTTGCCGTCAGCCTCGCAATAGGTCAATCTTGCATATGGTTTATATTCTTCTTTCAGATACCGATTTGCTTCCTTTTCTCCGTGCAGAGCGGCAAGCAATGTCAAGCCGTACGCGGTATGGTCCGTTGCTGTGAGCTTATGGGTTTTGACATAACCGACCAACGGATTTTTATCGGGATCCAAAATATCCGGAAAACTGCCATAGGCAAGCGAGGAACCCTCCACAGCATACGCTATGACATAGGCAATTTTATGGAGAACCTCACGGTTTTTTGCATCGGAGGAAATGGCAGTAAGATATTCAAAAAAGAACATCGTTTTTTGTGCAGGCGTGGTCGCTTTTTGATATGCGTCCTTTCCTGCTGCAGACATATACCATGTCGCACCGTTTATTTTCGTCGCATTGGCAATGGCACTGCTGCTTTTCAGCAATGCAACCAGCTTCATGGGTGAGTAGAAGAACCCCATAATTTTTCCTTCTTTCAATTTATTTTTGTTTCGATCACATAAATTCTGATCTTTAACACAATTATAAACCAAAAATATGTTAAAGTCAAGATAAATTCCTAACTTTAACGAATTTTGGAGGAAAATTTTGAAAATTTACGACTATAACGGGAAGAAAAACATCTGCGGTGATCGGGTACACGAGGCACGGTGTCGGCATCGGCTGACGCAGAGTGATCTCGCGGCGCAGCTGCAGGTGGCGGGCATCATCATTGAACGTGACAGCATATCCCGCATTGAAATCGGCACTCGGTTTGTCGCAGACTACGAGCTGCGCGAGCTTGCCAAAATTTTAAAGGTCACGGTTGCATGGCTTCTGGGTATGGAATAAAGCAAAAGAACGACGGCTTACCAAAAAGCAGTCGTTCTTTTGTTTTTATTCCTCCACCCACTCGATATCGGCGCCGAGGGCTTTGAGCTTACCGACGATATCGACGTAGCCGCGGCGGATATGCTCGACGCCGTCGATGCGGGTCTCCCCTTCGGCGGCGAGGGCGGCGATGACCAGGGCGGCGCCTGCGCGTAGGTCGGTGGCGGAGACGGAGGCACCGCGCAGCTTCATGACGTTGACGAAAAAGGCGCAATTATTTTCCACAGTGATGGCGGCGCCCATCTTTTTGAGCTCCTGTGCATAGGCGAAGCGGTTGGGGAAGATATGCTCGGTGATGGTACTGGCGCCCTGGGCGATGGCAAACAGGACGGCAAACTGGGGGTGCATATCGGTCGGGAAGCCGGGATATGCCTGCGTTTCGATACGGGCGCTGCGAAATCTGCCGTTACTGATGACGGTGATGCTTTCGTCCTCCTCGACGACGGTAACGCCCATTTCCCGCAGCTTGGCGGTCACGGTTTCCATATGCTTGGGGATCACGTTATGCAATGTGACCTGTCCGCCGACGGCGGCTGTTGCCGCCATATACGTTCCTGCCTCGATCATATCGGGGATAACGGCATAACGGCAGCCGTGCAATGCGGGAACGCCGCGCACCTTGATGGTGGAGGTTCCGGCGCCGGTGATCTGGGCGCCGCAGGTATTGAGAAAGCCGGCGAGATCGACGATGTGCGGCTCGCGGGCGGCGTTATCGATGACGGTCAGTCCCTTTGCCGTGCAGGCGGCGAGCAGCATATTACAGGTAGCGCCGACCGACACCTTATCAAAGACGATCTTATTGCCGGACAGACCGACGGGGGCAGAGGCAGAAACGAAGATGCCGTCGTCGGTGACCTCCGCGCCCAGCTTACGGAAGCCGGAAATATGAAGGTCGATAGGACGGGGGCCGATATGGCAGCCACCGGGAACGCCGACGCGGGCGCAGCCGTAGCGGGCAAGCTCGGCGCCGAGCAGATAGGTAGAGCCGCGCAGCGTGGAAACCAGCGTATTGGGGGCAGTGCCCTGCTTGACGGCGCGCGTATCGATCTCAACGGTGGTTTCATCCAGATAGCGGACGATCGCGCCCATCTCCTGCAGGATCTTGAGCGTTGCCTCGATGTCTCCGATGGGAGGAACGTGCTCAATGACGCAGACGTCGTTGGCAATGATGGTGCCGTACAGGATGGGAAGCACGGCGTTTTTCATGCCGCTGATATCCACGTGTCCCGACAGGGGGCGGGAGCCCTTGATCAACAATTTATTCATAGCAAACCTCTCGGAATGGGAATTCGGGTGGTATCATTCAAAAAAGCAGGAACAGCGAACGCGCGAGAACACTGCTCCTGCTTTCATTTTATGCGACAGATTTTGACCTTGTCACATACATCAGATGATGCGGTAGACGGAGGCGTTCTTTCCTGCCGTAGCAAGGGTCTCGTCCAGCGCTGCGCGAGTGATCTTGCCCGTGGTAATCACGCAACGTCCGATCTCCTCATTGCCGATCATGGCAACGGCAGACAGTGCGTCGGCAAGCTTGGCATTATCAAGCGCCGGGGGGAGAATGACCAGGAAGCGTGCCTTTTCCTCGGTAGCGGAATCGGTCAGGCACGCACTGTCGCCATCGGACCAATGCTGTGCGGTGGCAACGTCGTAGGGGTGGGTTGCGATGTCGGTCAAGTCGGAGACTACGGCGCCTGCGGTGGGCAGCTTACCTGCGCCACGGCCGTAGAACATGGTCTGTCCCAGCATATCGGTATCGGTGAGAATGCCGTTGAACACGTCGTTGACGTGCGAGAGCGGGTTCTCGTGGGGAACTGCGCAGGGGGCAACCCACAGCTGCAGCTTTTGGTTTTCGGTTTTTTCCGCGTGGCCGATCAGCTTGATGGCGCAGCCTGCGAGAGCCGCCATTCTGACGTCCTCGACCTTGACGTTACGGATACCCTCGATGGAAATCGTATCGGGGTTATGGCGCACGGAAAAGGACATGGCGGCAAGAATGACGATCTTACGGGCAGCATCGTGGCCGTCGACGTCTGCAGAGGGATCGCGCTCGGCGTAGCCCTTCTGCTGAGCCTCGGCAAGTGCGGCGTCAAAGGAAATGCCGTCCTCGACCATGCGGGTCAGAATATAGTTGGTGGTACCGTTGAGGATACCGTTGACAGAATGGACGCGATTGGTGGCGAGGTCATGGGCAAGCGCGCGCAGGATCGGAATACCGCCGCCGACGCTGGCCTCAAACAGGTAGTGCACGCTGTGCTCGGCTGCAAGGGCAAGCAGCTCGGTGCCGAATTTTGCGACGACCTCCTTATTGGAGGTAACGACGCTTTTGCCTGCGCACAGTGCGGCCTTGGTAAAATCATACGCGGGATGCGAGCCGCCCATCATTTCCACAACGACCTGAACCTCGGGGTCGCTGAGAATGATATCATAATCATGCACGATACGATCGGCGAAGGGGCTATCGGGGAAATCGCGCAGGTCGAGAATATATTTGATTTCGATGCCGTCGCCCGTTGCGCGGCGAATGCGGTCCTGGTTTTCGGTAATGACCTCTGCGGTGCCGCTGCCGACGACGCCGAAGCCGAGAAGTGCAATGGTAAGCATGATGGATGTGTTCCTCCATAATTTGGTATTAGCAATACTTTTTTGTTATTATATCATACTTTGAGAAAATTTGCAAACATTTTCTTGAAAAAACGCAAAGAATATGATATGATATAAAGGGGATGGATGTGCGCGGCGGTTTTTTGCCGCATTTGCACATACCGATCACGTAAAATGACGGTGCGGACATTGCACCGATACCATATTCTGATGATTTGACAGGGAGGCGAGTGGTTATGCCGAGTGCTTTGGGCGGCAAGAGAAATATCAAGGTCTTTATTTTATATCTGATGCAAAACGTTCGCACGCCGCAGACGTACGTCACCATCAACGACATGATCATGCAGACCGACTACGTCATGTATCTGGACTTTTCCGAATGCTTTTATGAGATGCTGGATGACGGGCTGATCGCCGAGGCAGGCGAGGACGAGGAGGGACAGAAGCTGTACGAGGTGACGGCGCAGGGGCGCATGGTCGCGCAGCAGCTGCACTCCGACATTTTGCCGACCATTCTGGAGGAGAGTTTGCGCTGTGCGCTGCGTTATCTGGATTTCAAGCGGCGCGGGGTCAAGATTTTCTGTGAAACGCACGCAAAACCCGACGGTACTGCCGAGTTTATTTGCGGCGTTGAGGAAAACGGCAAGCAGCTGTTCCGCACGGTCATGACGGTGGACTGTCCTGCCAGGGCGCATCAAATGGAGCAGAATTTCCGCGAGCGTCCCGAGGCGATCTACAAGGGGCTTTGGGCGCTGCTTTCGGGCAAGGTCAACTATTTATTCACGTAAGGCGTGCCGAGGCACGCAAAAAAGAGAGGCGGTGAGCACATGACGGAGGAATTGAAGCAGCTGCTGCTGCAGGCGCGCGCCAACGACCAGAGCGCTTTTGCTGCGCTGCTTTCACGGTACAGTCCGATGATCGAGTCGCTGCTGCACCGCATTCGCTCGACGCAAATGTCCGAGGAGGACATCAAGGATCTGCGGCAGGAGGCTTACGTTTGCTTTTACCGTGCGCTGACGCGCTACGACATGGAGCAGAGTGAGGTGGATTTCGGGCTTTACGCCAAGATCTGCGTAGACAGAGGGTTGATCTCCGCCATGCGCGCGATGAAGCATCTGAGCGCGGCGCCGACGTTACCGCTGGACGAGTTGGAGGAGTTTGAGGACACGGAGCCTTACGTGGATCCTTCGGCCCAGCTGGTTGAGGAGGAGGGCTTCCGTCATTTATATGCACAGGTATGCCGTCTGCTTTCGCCGTACGAGAACGAGGTCTGGCGTCTATACATGGCGGGACATTCCGCTGCGACCATAGCTCGCCGCACGGGACGGGAGGAAAAATCCATTCACAACGCCATTTACCGCATTCGCCAAAAGCTGCGGAATGCGCTTTCGGGTCAAGCGGAGGACTGATCCCTTATATTGCTTTCACTTTGCAACCCGAGGTTGTTGACAAAACAATCCCGGGTTGCTTGTTGTATAACGAAAAAAGCAACCTGCCGGTGAGGTTGCTCTTTTTTACAATTCCATCCAATGCGGCGGTTTACGGTGCTCGCACGCCTCGAAATCCAAGCGGAGCATGGGGAGCAGCGCGGTGCGATCCACGCCGCAAGCTACGGCGCAATCCAAAAATGCGCGGAAGGCATCGGGCTGGCTGAGCTTATCGACGGGACGGGAATAGGCTTGTTCGATATGCAATGCCAGCGCCTCATAAAAGCGGAAAGGTGAGGGGAGCGTCCCCAGCACGGCATACAGGCTATGGGCAAAGCGACCGCCGTCGCGGTAACGGGCGAGCACGGCGTCGATATCCGACAGGCGGCACAGCTCCCGGTAGCTGAGGCAATGGGTTTGCAGCACGGTATACGGCGGCTTTTGCAGGTAGCGGATGCCATACCGGGCGGCGTCACGGCGCAGCGGGGTACCGCGGAGCAGCTTAAGAAAGCCCAACTGAAGCAAATGGCAGCAAGGATATGCGGCATCAAAGCTTTCGGCAAAGCGGTCGTAGCTCTCATAGGGCAGGCCGGCGATCAGATCCAGGTGGACGTGGATATTGCCAAGTGCCGTTAGGCGACGGGCGGCGTTCAGCACGGCATCTGCATCGATATGGCGGGAGACGGCGGCAAGCGTTTCGGGGTTGGTGCTTTGCAGGCCGATCTCAAGCTGCACCTTTCCTGCGGGGAGTGCGGCAAGGATGGCAAAGCTTTGCTCGTTCAAAAGGCCGGCGCAGACCTCGAAATGATAGGTTTTGGTATAGCGCTCGTCGCGCAGCGCCTGCCAGATGGCATTGGCGCGTTGGGGGTCGGCGTTGAAGGTGCGGTCAACGAATTTAACGATGCGGATGCCGTGGAGCGATTCCATGGCGTCAAGATCGGAAAGCGTTTGTTCGACGGACTTCATACGCACGCCCGTTGTAGCGCAGGACAGGCAATAGCCGCAGCGATAGGGGCAGCCGCGGGAGGATTCGTAATACACGATACTTCCCTGCAGCGCCTCCGAGGGAGAATACAGGATGCCCTCGTCGCGCATGGAGTCGGGATCGGTGCCGTGATGAATACGGGGCAGGTCGCGCTTCCCTTCTGCCAACGCGTGGCACAGCGCGACAAGGGCGTGCTCGCCGGCGCCCGTGATGATATAATGCGGCACGGGTGCGCTGTCGTAGCGCTCGGTGTCAAAGGAGACCTCGGGTCCGCCGAAAACGATGGTCAGCTCGGGGCGCAGCGTATGCAGATCGTGTGCCAGCTGCTCCATCAGCTCGATATTCCAGATATAGCAGGAAAAGCCGACGACGTCGGCATCGGTTTCGGCAAGCGCACGCAGCATACGCGAGGTGCGCTCGCGCAGGTGGCTCTCCAGCAGCTCGACAGAAACGCCGTCTGCCAGCAGCGCGCGGCGCAGGCAGCGGATGGCGAGATTGGAATGGGTATACGAGCCGTTGACGGCGAACAGCAAAACCTTCATGCGCTGCCTCCTTTTTGTCAGATTTCTACGGCTATTATACCGCAGCTTGGCGCATCTGTCAAGGAGAAGGCGGTGCAAAGTCCAAACATTCTTGCCTCTTTTTGCATATCCTATGGATGAAGCAATGCAAAAGGGGGAGGTCATATGCAAAATCTTACACAGGGTGCGCCGGGGCGCGAGTGGGCGTTTTTCGCGGCATCCAACAGCCGCGACGGCTTTCATTCTTATTACGAGCAATGCTTTCGCGGCGCGGTTGACGTGCTCTACATCATCAAGGGAGGACCCGGCACGGGAAAAAGCCGCTTGATGCGTGAGCTCGCCGAGGCGGGCGAGGCGCGGGGATGGCGGGCGGAATATTACTACTGCTCGTCCGATCCGACCTCGCTGGATGCGGTGCTGCTTTACGGCGCGCACGGGCAAAGCGTGGGCTTGCTTGACGGCACGGCGCCACACACCTTTGAGCCACGCATGGCGGGGGTACGCGAGGAGCTGATCGATCTTGGGCAATTCTGGTGCTCTGCGCAGCTTTTTGAGCAGCGGGGAGAGATCGGCAAGCTGATCGGGCAAAAGAACGAGAGCTACCGTGCCGCTTACCGCTATCTGCGGGCGGCGGGCGAGTGTCTTGACAACGGGCGCGATGCGCTGCTTCCCTGTCTGTCGGGACGGCGGCTGGAGCGCTTGGCGGCGCGGCTGCTCGCAGGGGCAACGCAGCGCGAGGAGAGCGGCAGCTGCCGCACAGGATTACGCACCTCGATCGGGATGCGCGGGCGATACACGCTGCCGACCTACGAGGAAAAGGCGACGCGGGTCTGCTATCTGGAGGACTACTACGGTGTTGGCTACGAGCTGGCGGAGGCGATACTTACACGTGGGCGCGAGGCGGGAGCAAGCATGATCGTTTCTCATCATCCCGTTTGCCCCGATCGTGTGGATGCGCTGCATTTTATGGCGTCGGGGGTGTCTTTTATCGTCCGCGATGCCGAAGAGAGGGCGCAGCCGCATGAGCGTTGCGAGAATGCTGCGGTGCGCTGTATGGATCTTCGGCGCTTACCGGATGCCACGCTTTTACGATCGGCGCGGGAGCGGCTGCGCACGGCGGCACGCGGCTACGAGATGATGTTGGAGAACGCCTGCGACTGCATGGCGACCGTCGCGCAGGCACATTTTGCGTTGGAGAGCATTTACACTGCTGCCATGGATTTTGACGCGAAGGAGCGATACACGGTGGCGTTGATCGGAAAAATTTTTGGTGAATAAACAAAGGATCGCGGGGGGAAAAATCTCATCCCGCGATCCTTTTTCTGTTGCTCATGGGCAATGTGCAGCGCTTATTGGCGGTGGCTGATGACGACGCCGATCGGCTCGATGCCCGTTTGCTCGTAGACGACGGCGTTGATCTGTGCGATCTGCGCGGGCTGAAGCTCGCCCTCGCTGCTGACCACGACATTGATGCTGCTGCCGTTGAGAATGGCGACGCAACGGTCAAAGCCCTTGGACACCAGCAGCGCTTCGATGTTTGCCTCGGCGTCGATCTCGGCAGCGATGGCGCTCATTTCCTCCATTGCCTGTGCCTTGACCGTCTCGTCGGCCGCCTCGCTGTCAAGCACGTTTTGCAGCACCTCCAGCGACTCGTCGCGCGCACGCTGGCGGTTGAGCTCAACGGTAGCAAAATAGTCGTCCCGGCTCTCGCCCTGTGCGCCTGCCTGCTGATCGCCCGTCCCCATCATGCCTGCTGCCTGATCGTACGAGGCATAGCCGTCGCCCGTGCTGTTGCCTGCGAAATGGTGCCAGTTCAGTCCGACGGCGGCGCCGATGAGCACGACGGCACCGATGATCATCCAGTTGCGCTTGCCGACGCGGTTAACCCAGGCGATAAAGCCTTCCTTTTTATCCGCGCTGCGGGCGCTCTCCTCCTCGCTCGGCATGGCAAGCATCTCATCCTCGTAAGTATCGATCCTTGTGCGTGTGTTGGTAATGGTAGCCATTGTGGTTCCTCCTGTAATCTTCCGTATGTTCGGATTGTTCTGCACCGCCATTGTATGACGTGGCGGTCAAGAGTATTCCGTTTTTTTCGGTTTTCCCCGTTTTATTGCTGCAAAATGATATAAATGCGGTTACTGCCGACGTCGTAGGCGGCGCTGAGCAGCGAGATCAGCTCGTTTTTATTGACGGCACCGCCGCGGCAAACGACGCCGATGCCGCGGATCTGCGGAGGGGTGGTGGAGAGCAGCACGGGCTTCTCGGCGCTCCCGCTGCCGACGGTGAGGTAGGAGTCGCTGCTTTGTGCGCTTCCCTCTTCGCTGCGCTGCTCACGGTCGGTGGCGTAAGTATAGGAATAGCCCTCCTCAAGACTGACGACGGCATAGACCTCGTTGCTGCCGATTGCAGCGGCGCAAAGCTGCTCGATCTCCCCTGCCAGCGCGCGTGCGTAGGCATAGTCATCGCCGAGGGCGGGAGCTTCCGCGTCCTCCTTTGCGGCGGGCGTTGATTGATTAAGTACGCCAAGGGAGGGCAGGCTGCCGAGGAGCAGCAGCACGACACCGAGCAGCGCGACACCGCCAAGCAACCATTTTTTTCCTGTGGAAAGGGGGGGCTTTTCGTTTTTTGACATAGTCACGCTCCTTTATATTTACTCCAGATAGACGCTTGCCGTACAGCCAAGCTGCTCCTCGATCCACGCCTCGATCGCGTGTGAATTCTGCCAGACGGCGGCGTTTGACAGTCCCACGCTGACGTGCGAGAGCTGCGCCGACGACGCATCCGTGCGAACGGTGACGGTGATATCGTCGGGAGAAATGGAAAACTGCGATTGCAGTGCGAGCGCCAGCTGCCGGGCGGCGATCGCGCCGTCCAGGCGCTGCTGCTCACGATTCCAGCGCTCCTGCGCCTCCTCGGAGGCGTTTGGCGACAGGGTGAGTGTTTCGGCATAGGCGGCGATCCTCTCCGGCAGCGCAGCGCCCGTCTGCAGGAGCATTACGACCGGCTCTGCCAGGGCGAGCAGCAGGCAGAGGCTACACAGCATACGCAAATATTTGCTCATTGCGCCGCCCTCGCCGCCCGGGGCAAGCTGATCAAGCACGCCGCAGCAGACAGCGAGCACGATCAGGCGGTAGAGAGATTGCTTCATCGCGGCTCCTTTCGGACAAATGGTCGGTGCTGCTCAGGCGCTGTAGGCAACGGCGCATCGAAGCAGCAGCACAAAGGACAAAAAGAAGGTCATGATCGAGACCGAAACGACAGCAAGCAAATAGCCGTACAGGCTGCCGAGCTCGGAGAGCAATCTTCCCTCCTCGGGGCAATCCAGCCACAATGCGGCGTCGCTGCCGAGGGTGCAGACCATACGGGCAACAAGCACCTGCAGCAGCGCCGGCAGCAGCAACCAGAGCAGCAGCACGATTCCGCCGATGCCGACGAGCGAACGCAAAAAGGAAAGCTGGGCGGCAGCTGTTCGCAGCATTTCGGCAACGCTGCCGCCGACGAGCGGAATCTGATTGGCGACGAAAAAGCGGACGGTTTTAAAGCCGAGGCTATCGGCGCGGGCGGTGAGCGTGCTTTGGGCGGCTAAGATGGCGGAGAGCAGTAGCATACAAAGCGAGACGGCGGTGGTATACCATTTTTTAATCTTGGTGCTCAGCTGTCCCAGGCGGCTGCCAAGCTCTCCGCCGAGCGCCCCTGCGACGCTCATGGCAAGACAAAGGCAAAACACCGGGAGCACGCTTTGTCCGCCGAGACGGCTGACCAGCGTCGACCAGAGCAGCAGGGTGCTTTGGTTGACCGTTGCGGTAGCGACGTTGCCGCCCATGGCGTACATGGCTGCCATCAGGGGCAGGTAGGCATTGGTCAGCGCGGTGAGGGCGTCGAAAAAGGCGGTTACCTTTTGGAGTGTAGTCTGCACCTGCTCCAAAAGCAGAACGGCGAAGCTAAGGCGGCAGAGCAGCGAGAAGCCGGACGACAGTGCGCCGCCCACGCCGCTGCCCAGCCGCGCGATAACGGCGCGGAGCAGGAGGATGCCGACAAGGCTTGCTAAGGCTCGGAGCCAACGATCGCTATCGGAGAGCAGCAGCGCGGCGAGGCTGCGAAGCAGCGACGACGGGGAGAGGAAGGCTTGCAATGCTGCGGATGCCTCGGCGGGGTCGGTTGAGAGAAGTGCGGGCGGCAAGGAATCCCGCACGGCGTCGGGCAGCGCGTCCAGCATTTCGCGGTATTCTTCGGGCATCGCCATTTCGATGCCGTGGGAAAAGTCACTTGCCGCTGCGGGCAAAACACCGAGCAAGCCGAGCAGCGCGAGGAGCAGCAGGCAGATGCAGCGTTTTCGCATCATACGTCCGAGAGCAGCGCCGTCACGCCGGAGAGCAGCTTTTGCAGCACGGGCAAGGCAAGCAGCAAAAGCTGCACGCGCCCGACGAGCTCGACGCCCGAGGCGATGGCGCTCTCGCCGCTTTGTCGGCACAAATCGGCGCACAGCTGCACTACCGCGGCAATCCCCAATGCGCGCAGCAGCAAGGAGACGGTATCGCTGATGCCGTTTGCGGCGGCGACCTCCGAGAGCCACGCGAGGATGGGCTGCAGCAGCACGACGGCGGCGCCCGTCAGCGCGACGACCCCCGTCCATTGCAGCGGCAGGTGCAGCTCGCGCCCCATGCTGCGCAGGACGATGATTGCGATCACGCACAGCAACGCTCCGCCGCAAATTTTGAGCACCTCGCCCATCACAGCCCGAAGATACCGGCAACCTGCTCGATAAGGCTGCCGAGCTCTGCCACGATGATACCGAGCACGACGAGAATGCCCGTCAGCGTTACCATCATCGCCTGCTCGTCGCGCCCCGATTTATTCAAGACCTGCGTTGCCACCGAAACGAGAATGCCGATGCCTGCGACCTTGATGATCAGTCCTACCTCCATGTACTCTCTCCTTCTTTTTGCTTTACCAAAGCAGCAAAATCAAGCCCAAAGCGCCACACGTACAAAGTGCCGTTACGACGCGCGTGCGCGGCTCCTCCTCCCTTTGCAGGGCTGCTCTCTCCTGCTCCAGCAGCATCAGCACGCCGTCGATCTCCTCGGCGGCGTGGATGCCATCCGTTGCTTGCTCCGTATGCCCCGCCAGGCGCAGCAGCGCCTCCCCGCACGAGCCGCCCAGCACCTCCCCGCCGCGCCGCAGCAATGCGCGATACGGCAGGGGCTCGGTGCTCTCCTTTCCACCAAGCAGTTGTCGGCGCTGTGTGCTATCAACTGCGGCGACGGCCTGTGCTACGGGCTGTGCCGAGGTACGGATGCCGTGCTGCAGGCGCTGCAAAAAAGCGATCCAGCTCTGCAGCGTTTCCCGCTTGCTCACGAGGGCGCGGCGGTAGCCAAGGGCGGCGGCAAGGGCTGCACCCAGCAGCACGGCAGCGCCGATCAGCTTAAGCAATATCATACGCCGCGAACCTCCTCCCACGGGGTTACTGTATAGGCGTAGTCTGCGCCCGCAGCGGCACGCAGCAGCCCGACGTAGCAGCCGAAGGTGCCTGCGCCATGCAGCATACGCAGCTCGGGACGGGCAAGCAGCTGACGCAAATTGGCGGCGTGTGCGCTGGCGATCAGGGGCACGCCGCACAAGGTAGCGGAAAGCACGGCACGTGCCTCGCCGCTCCCCAGCTCGTCGCAGACGATGACCTGTGCGCCCAAGGTACGTGCGGCGATCTCGATTCCCTCGCGCTTGGGGTAGCCCGACAGGATATCCAGCGCAGCATCGCGGGAAAAGGCGCCGTCGTCCAGCTCGCGGCGGCTATCGACGAGCACCACGCGCATTGCGTTTTGTCCGCAAGAGAGGGCGGAGGTCAATGCGCGCAGCAGTGTGGTCTTACCGACGGCGGGTGGCGCGTAGATCAGCGTACCGCGCGGGAAGGCGGCTCTCACTGTGGGGAGGATGCCCTGTCCGACACCCGGGAAGCGGGCGGGGATGCGGATATTGACCGAATCTACGTGCTGCAGGTGAGAACCATCCGCATCGGACGAATTTCCCACGGTGCCGCAAATGCCAATACGGACGCCGCCGCGAAGTGGCAGGTATCCGCGATCCATACAGGTACGATAGGCATAGGGGGAGCCGTCGCAGGCAGCGAGCAGCAGCGTTTCCATATCCGCGCGCGTCCAGCAGAGCGAGGGCAGCGGGATATTCGTTCCGTTTTCCATAACGCTGCAGGCATGACCGATGCGGAGACGGATCTCTTCGATGTGTCGGCAGGGCGTTTGCTGTAGGGCATACAGGGCGCGCTCGGGCAGGATGGCGCGCACCGAGGGCGGCAGAGGGGGCATTTTTTGCGGGTGGTTGATGATAATGGTGCTTTTCATGCGTTCCTCCGTCTTGTCCATGCACTGGTACAGGATATGAGGCGGCGGGGGATTTTATTACAGAGGAACGACGATATGGCAAAAGAAAAATGCCCCGCCTAAGCGGGGCACAAGTTAAAAAATATAATCGCTGACGCAGTCGTACCAATGCACGAAGGTCTCGCCGTTGATCAAAAGGCGCTCGTTTTCGGGCAGCAGCTCCGTCCACGGCTTAGAAAAGCGATGGAGCGCCCAATCGTTTTTATTGAATCTGCGCCAGAGCACGGTGCGGCCGTTGGCGTCCAGATATTGCTCACTGACGACGCTGTCATTGAAGCATTGGATATCCATCACGCAGACGGTATCGTACGAGCGCTCTCCGATGGTGACGGTATAACGGCCGACGACGTCCACGGTTTCTTGCTTCATTTGTCCTGTGATGACGTGAGCGTTGCGCTGCAGTTGTCCTTTGGAGGACAGCTCGACCTCGTTGCCGCAGTTGTTCTCGCCAAAGCCCCAGTTGGAGGTAAACTCCTCCCCGTCAAGGAAGGTATAGAGCTTACGGACGCCATTTTCGACGTGACTTTCTGCAAGATAGCGGCAATGGGTATCGGTAAGCTGGGCGACAAAGCGGCGTTCCATTTGATCCACCGCGCCTGTGCGGAAATAGTCCTCGGCGCCGTACTGCACGGCAGAGATCTCGACGCCCTCAATGCCGTGCACCTCTGCGCGGCCGAGCACGCGCATCTCGGTATATTCGGTTCTCCTGCGCGAGGGCATCTCGTACAGTCCCCAAGTCAGCGCTTCACCAAGGCGAGGGACGAGCATCCAGCCCTGCAGCTCCTCCCATCTGACGGGAAAGGGGGCTGCCGACGACGGCTCAATGTGATATGGTGGCAAATATTCGGGTATTTTTTGCATAGCATGATCTCCTTTTGGAAGTATTCTGGACGGATAGGCTTGCTTGAATTTTTGCTTGGCGTAATGCAGGCGGCTCTTTACCGTACCAAGCGGCAGTGAGAGCTGCTTTGCGATATCCTCCTGCGACAGATTTTTGAAAAAATACAAGTACAGGATCTGTTTTTCTTTATCGCCCAGTGCATCCAGCGTTTCCTGCACGGCGCTCCCTACCGTTACACCCATTCTGCCGCAGCGCAGCACCGACTCCGACAGCGCATCCAGGGAAAGATGCATCTCTTTGGCTTGTCTGCGGTAGTAGTCCTTGCACTTATGGGCGGCGATGCCGATCAGCCACGCCTTGAACGCGGTGGGGTCCTTGAGAGAATCAAAGCCGACGGTTGCGGCAAGGCAGGTCTCCTGGATGATATCCTCGGCATCGTAGGGATGATGGATCTTAAAGTGCACGTAGCGGCGAAGCGGCACCAGATGCTCCTGCAGCAGCCGCTCAAGCTCTCTCACGCGATCACCTTCCGACTTTTTTGCGTTTTGAAATCGATTTCACAGATATAGTCGATCAAAAGCGGCAAAAGGTTCAATGCTGACAAAATTATTGCAGAAAAGGCAGGCGCATCCGCACAGCGGATGCGCCTGAAACGACGGATTAACGGAATTCTGTCTCGCCGTCCTGCAGAAGGACGCGGCGGCGGATGATGGAATACTCCTCGATCTTAGGATCGCCGCAAAGCAGCGAGAAGCGATCCTTCAGCACGCGGATGATATACTCGGGATTGAGATAATCGGCGCCGGCGGTGGACAGCGTGGCGTGCAGGCGGAGCGTTCGCAGCGCGTCCGTGCTTGCGCCGTCCAGCGCGACGGTCAGCGTGCGGATGAGAGGAACGATATCGATCTCACGCAGCCCCGACTTGGACTTTTTCTCCACGGTGACGGGAGAGGTAGAAAGAAACTGCTCGACGGCTGCGGGCAGCGCATCGTCCATACCGCCACAGCGGATGGTGATATCGTAGTCTGCCCATGCGATGGTAGAAAAATCCGCTTTTTCGCCGGGGACGTACGCCTCACAGACCTGCATTTCCTGCGTCATCTCGGCGTTGAGACGGTCGCGGATCTCCTCGCAGGGCATATCGCGCTCGATACGAAGATCGATATATTCACATTCGCTCTGTGCGCCGACGCTCAGGGGCAGCGCGAAGATGACCTTGGCGTGGGGATTGAAGCCCTTGGTATACCACATGGGGATATCTGCGCGGGTCAGCACGCGGCCGATGTTACGCTGCATATCCAGATGCGAGATATACTGCATGCTTCCCATCTTACTGAATTTGATACGGACGGTACGGAAGCCGTCAAGCAGCGGATAGTCGGTCTTGGGGCGGCGGATCATTTGGTTGCGTTCGGGCAGCATGAGCGTTCACCTCCCAGAGAATTTGCGCCGCAGCCGTTACAATGCTCACGGCAGTTGGGCGTGGTTGTTTCGGCATAGGCACGGGCACGCTCGCGCTTGAGGTATGCCTTGGTCACGCCGCAGTCGATGATATCCCAGGGCAGCACCTCGTCCTCGCCCCAGACGCGGTTGGCGTAAAAGGCGGGATCGATGCCGCTGCGCTCAAAAACGGACATCCAGCGGTCATAGTCGAAGAATTCATCCCAAGAGTCGAATTTGAAGCCCTCACGGCAGGCAAGCTCCAGCGCAGCGCCGAGACGGCGGTCGCCGCGGGCAAGCACAGCCTCCACGCGGCACACACGGGCATCGTGCTGATTGCAGCGGATCTTGCGGTCGGTGATCTGGGATACGAGGAATTTTTGCTTACGCTCCAGCTCCTCCAGCGTATCCTGTGCCTCCCACTGGAAGGGGGTGAAGGGCTTGGGAATGAAGCAGGAGACGCTGACCGTGACCTGCGGTGCCTTTTTCGGTCTGCCGGGCGTTTCGTAGAAGCGGCGGATGACGCGCTCTGCGAGAGTGGCGATGCCCTTGACGTCCTCGTCGGTCTCGGTGGGCAAGCCGTTCATGAAATACAGCTTGACCTGGCTCTTGCCAGCCTCGAATGCCACGCCGACGGCGCGCATGAGGTCCTCCTCCTCGACGTTCTTATTGATTACATCACGCAATCTCTGTGTTCCCGCCTCGGGAGCAAAGGTCAGCGAGGAGGTACGGACGGTGGAGATCTTATCCATGAGCTCCTTGGTAAAGCTATCGACGCGCAGCGAGGGCAGGTTGAGGCTGACCATATGGTCGTCCGTCCAGGAAAGCAGCTGATCCGTCAGCTCGTCCAGCTGCGTATAATCGCTGATGGAAAGCGACGAGAGCGACATTTCCTCATAGCCGGTGGACTCAAACAGGCACTTTGCCTGGCGGTTGAGCACAGCGGGTGTTTTTTCACGGACGGGACGGTAGACCATACCCGCCTGGCAAAAGCGGCAGCCGCGGATACAGCCGCGATAGACCTCCAGCATGATGCGGTCCTGCACCGTTTCGACGTAGGGCATGACCACCTTATCGGGGAAATATGCGGTATCAAGATCCTTGATGATGCGCTTTTTGACCTGCTTCGGGATATCGTCGTAGACGGGTGTATAGGCGCGGACGGTACCGTCATCGTTATAGGTGACGTCGTACAGGGAGGGAACGTAGGCTCCCTGCACCGTTTTTGCTGCCTCGTGCAGATATGCGGCGCGAGAGTAGGTGCCCTCGTCCTTCATTTTGATGTACAGGCGAACCAGCTCGGTCAGCATTTCCTCGCCCTCGCCGATATTGAACAGGTCGAAGAAATCTGCCACGGGCTCGGCGTTATAGGCGCAGGGGCCGCCGCCGATGACGATGGGATCGTCCTCGCCGCGGTCAGCCGCACGGAGCGGAATATGCGCCAGATCCAGCATATTGAGCACGTTGGTATAGCTCATTTCGTATTGCAGCGTAAAGCCGACGAAATCAAACGCCGTCAGCGGATCTCCGCTCTCGTGGGCGCACAGGGGAAGATCGTGCTTTTTCATCTCCTCCTGCATATCGATCCACGGATCGAATACGCGCTCGCACCAGATATCCTCCTCGCGGTTGAGCACGCCGTAGAGAATGCGCATGCCGAGGTTGGACATACCGATCTCATAGCTGTCGGGGAAGCAGAAGGCGAAGCGCGCCTTGACTGCTGCTTTATCCTTGATGATCTGTCCGTATTCGCCGCCGCTGTAGCGCCCCGGCTTTTGCACTGACTTGAGTACGGTGCTGCTGTAGGGGCAGGCGGAGGACGGATGGTTGAGTTCTGTAGACATAATACCGTTCCTTATTTTTTATCGTTGTTTTTGGTTTTATCGGGCTTGCTTTGTGCCGCACCTGCACCGTCCAGCCAGAGATTTTTACGGGAAAGCATGGGAATGGGCAGGCAGAAGATGATCTGCAGCACGGCGGCGATAACGCTCACGCTCTGATCGACAAAGCCCGTCAGCGTCAGGGCGACGACGGCAAGCGAGCCTGCGATCATCATGATGCGCTGCAGTACGGAGAGCTGGCGGTCGTTGGTCAGCAATTTGTCGCACATCCGGACGGCGTGGGCAATATTTTTTGCGCTTCCCGTTGCGACGACGCCGCAATCCTCCGACGCGGAGACGCCGTGATGCTCATAGCGCACCGGCTTGAGCACGGTGACGGGGTTGGGTCTATGGGTGCGGCTGGCAGCGAGATATTCGTCGGTCAGGTTGGGATCGCAGGAGCGAATGGCAACCGCCGTTGCGCATGCGCCGAGCGAGGCAACCATATGCTCAAAGTTGCCGTGGATGCGATAGTTGATCTCGTAGCCGAGGCGGATCTGACCGCCGAAGGCAAGATAGAGAATGCTGCTCTCGTCGTTCTTACGGGCGAGAAGCTCGGCGTTGGTACGAGGCACGCGGATATTATTTTTGACCATAAAGGCAGAGGTTCCGGCAAGCACGCGGACTCGTCCGTCGATCCTTGCCTCAAGCCCCTCTGCAGACACGCGCAGGACCTCAACGCCGCCCTCGATCATATCCTCGGAGAGATCGGAGGTCGTGATCTTTCCCAACGTGCCGCCGACGGCATGGAACAGGCGACGGGCATAGCGCACGAATTTGCGCGGATCGCCGCTGCCCTTGACCGTGATCTCGGTCGAGCTTTTTGCCTGCAGCATTTCAGTATCGTCAAACACCAGCACACGCTCGCCGGCGATCTCATCGGGGGTGTTACAGCCGAGGATGGTTGCCTTTTTGGTTGCGAGGCGACGGGTGGCAAGCAGCATGGGGTAGGCATAAGAGAGCAGCACGGCGCAGGGGGCGCAAAGCTGCATACAAAGCACAAAGGCAGAGGCTGCAGAGGACAGCGTGGGCTGCTGCAGCAGCGAAATACCGGCGACGAGCAGCGCGATGACAGGCTGCGCGCCCAGCAGGTATGCGATGCCGCGGTAGCGGGGCGTCGGCTCGTTGGTACGGCGGAAATAGCCGTCGATGCGCGCCGTTTTATCAACGGCGTACAGCTTACTGTCGATCTGATCGTTGATGATCTTTACGATATGACCGTCACGCACCACCTTTTTCTTTCGGGGCTCCAGCTCGCACAGCGCGACCTTGGTTTCGTTGCCCGAGATCACGGCGAAGGCTGTGCGCTCGCGGGTCACGTCCATCGGCTCGCCGATGACCAGCAGCACCATCAGCAGTGCGGCAGGCAGGTTGAGCGCGATGATGCGCGTCGGCAGGAAGGTGGCGAGCACGTCGTACAGCGCGGTGGTCAGCAGCACGGGAGAGACCACCGAGCAGGGCTCGGGGCAGCCGCGCAGCAGCTGCTTGATTCCGTACCAGACGCTATGCAGCGAGGGGGCTACGGCAAGCACCAGCAGCTGCAAGCCCAGCAGATGGCTGACGGGAGAGGTGGCGATATTTGCCACCGTAGCGGGCAGATAGGCGGAAAAATAGCCGGCGACGTCCCAGGCAAGCGTCAGCAGGGCAAACAGGATGGTCAGCACCAGGCGCCAGATGCAGGTGTTGCGGTTCTTTTTATAAGCGGCGGTGACGTCGTCGTTATCGGTGCTGCCACCGTATTCCTTACCGCGATAGCCCCACGCGCGATGGGCACGCTGGCGATCGGTCAGCGTTGCGAGCGGTGCGCGCTTGATCTTCTCGATGCGCTCGCCCTCAATGCGCTTGGTCAATTCGTTTTCATACCCCAGACTGAGAAGCAGAGCAACGTCCTCGTCGCTGAGCGTTTCCGCCTCGCGCAGCGGCGCGGGGCTACGGCGCGGTGCCTGGGCGGCGTCCTTTTTCCGCTGCGCCTGCATGGCGGCGTCCAGCGGAGAGGGGCGGGGCTTGACCGGTGCGGGGGCTGCGGGCGTCGGCTGCGGAGCAGGCTCGGGTACGGGGGCAGGGGTGGGCGCGGGGGCTTCTGCCTTGGGCTCTGCTGCTGCAGGCTCGGGCGGCACCTCCTCAAATTCATCCAACAGGATCTCGTCCTCACGCAGTACCACGGGATCGGGCTGTGTATCCTCGGTCTCGATGCTCTCTTCGGTTTTGTCCTCAGTCTCGGCTGCAGTCGTTTCCTCCGCGACAGGCTCGGTGTGTTCCGTTTCCTGTGCCACGGGTGCAGGCTCGGCAGTCTCGGTGGCAGCGGCGACCTCGCGCACAGCTTCGGTCGGCTGCTCGTCGGCGGGCTCTGCCGGCTTGTCCGCGGCAACGCTCCCCTGCTCCGGGGTGGGGGGCACGGCGGGCGCTTGCTCAGCTTGCGCAGCGAGAGGCGGTGTCACCGCAGGGGGGGCGGGCAGGTCGCCGGGGCTTTCGTCCTCGACAACCTCCTCACCATCCTCGTCCTCCTGCGCGGCATCGTCCTCATCCTCGGCATCGATCTCCTCCATGGGAACAGCTTCGTCGTCCTCGTGCGTGGGGAGCGCGATCTCCTCCTCTGCGGCGGACGCTTGCTCCTCTGCGGGAACAAGCTCCTCGGTCTGCTCACCGAACAGGCTATTGAATTTTTCGCTGATTTCATCGTCAAAGGCGGCTTCGTCCTCGTCCTTTACCGCCGTAGCGTCGGAAAACACGTCCTCCGGTGTCGTATCGGAATAACGCATACGCAGCTGGCGCAGCATTTCCTCCGCTGTGGTTTTTTGATTCTTTTCCATTCACTCACCTCCGTTACTTGCGATGGGTGCGTTGAGGCGCGGCATTATGCATTGCCCTCGGCGGCCTCACTGTGCTGTCTTGCAGCCTCTGCCAGTAGGATGGCTGCGGCAGTGGAAACGTTAAACGAATTGACGTGTCCCTTCATGGGAATGGACACGATGGCATCACAGCGCTCCTTGAGCAGCGCGGAGACACCGTCTCCCTCGCTTCCGAAAATGAGCGCGCACGGGCCGCGGAAATTGGTTTTATCGTAAGATTCACCGCCTGCCTCGGCTGCGTAGACCCAGACACCGCGCTCCTGCAGAGAGCGGACGGTCTGCGCGAGGTTGGTGACCTTGGCGACGGCAAGATGCTCAATCGCGCCTGCGCTTGCCTTGGTGACAAGCGGGGTAAGACCGACGGCGCGGCGCTTGGGAATGATGAGCCCGTGGGCGCCCAGGCCCTCGGCGCAGCGGATCAGCGCACCGAGATTATACGGATCGGTGATGCCGTCGGCGATTGCGATCAGCGGCGGTTCTCCGCGCTCCTCGGCGATGCGGAGGATATCCTCGACCTCGACGTATTCCTTTTCGGCAGCAAGCGCGATGATGCCCTAGTGGGGCACGGTGCCTGCCATGGCATCCAGCTTGGTGCGGTCGACCTCAATGACGGGGATGCCGCGATCGATCGCCTGGGCAACCAGCACGACGATCGAGCCCTCGCGGTCACCGCGGCGAACCAGGATCTTATCGATGGTACGGTCGCTGTTCAAGAGCTCGCGCACGGCGTTACGTCCGATGACGGCGCCGCTGCCGATCTGCTCCTCGCCCGAGGGGCGCAGCAGCTCGTCGTTGTACTCTCTCTCCTCACGCACGGGGCGGGGGGCTTTTGTCTGACGGGGCGGGCGATTTCCGTCGGCACGGGGCGGGCGGGAGGCGTTTCCGCGTCCTTCGCCGCGATACGGCTTTTTATTCTGATTTTTCTGATAGTCACTCATGGTATTTGTTCACTCCTGTTTGGAGATTCCTTTCAAGCATTGATTAGTTCCACGTGTCGATGACGCGGCAAAGTGCGCGCCAGACGCGGTCGACCGAGGGCAGGTGGAGGCGTTCGTCGGGCGAATGGATGCCCTGCATATCGGGGCCGATCGAGATGATATCCATATCGGGAATCTGCTTACGGATGTAGCCGCATTCCAGGCCTGCGTGAATGGCAGCCACGCGGGGCGTTTTGCCGTACAGGGCGGTATAGGCGGCAAGGTATGCCGTGCGCACTGCCGAATCGGGGGCATATTCCCAACCGGGATAGCGGTTTCGATGCTGTGCGGTGCCGCCGCATAGCAGGGCGAAATCGGCAAGCGACTGCTCGGTATGATCCAAGAGCGACTCGCGGCAGGAGCGGGAGGAGGCTGTCAGGCAGACGGCCGTTTCCTCGGTTTTCAGCACACCGACGTTGCGGGAATATTCCACAAGCCCCGGCACCTGCATACTCATACGCAGCACGCCGCAGGGGATGGTATTGAGAGCAGCGAGCACGCGGTGGGTGGAGGCAGTATCCATCGGCGGCAAAAGTGCAGCGCAGGCAGCGGTATCCAGCCGCTCGCAGCGGACGGTGCAGCCACTATCCTCCTCGACCAGCTCGCCGCCGATCTCGTCGGAGAGCAGCATAAGTGCCATGGCTACTGCGGCAGCGTTGCGTGTGCAGACGATCGCCTCGCACTCACGCGGAATGGCGTTATCCTTGGAGCCGCCGTCGATGGAGATCAAGCGCAGCTCGTGATCCTTTTGCAGGGCGCAGAGCATACGTGCCATCAGGTTATTGGCGTTGGCTCTGCCGCAGTTGATATTTTCGCCGCTATGGCCGCCGCAAAGTCCGGTCAGGGAGATACGGCAGGTCTCGCCGCGCTCGTCGGCGATGCGTTGCACGGGCAGCGTAAGGTCGGTGCGCAGGCCGCCGGCGCAGCCGACGGTGATCTGATCTTCCTCCTCGCTGTCGAGGTTGATCATATGGCGTGCGGTGAGCAGCGAATAATCAAAGGCGATCGCGCCGCCCATACCCGTTTCCTCCTCGGTCGTGAACAGGCACTCGTAGGTCGGGTGCGAGGCAAGTGCGCCGTCCAGCAGGGCGAGCATCATGGCGACGGCAATGCCGTCGTCGCCGCCGAGCGTCGTGCCCTCGGCACGCAGCCACTCGCCGTCCTTGACGAGGTGAATGGGGTCGGTCAGAAAATCGTGGGCGGTTGCGCCGTTTTTCTCACAGACCATATCGGTATGTCCCTGCAACAGCAGCGCGGGGGCTGCGGTGCGGTCAGGGGTCGCAGCCTTGCGAATGAGCACGTTATTGGCTGCGTCACGGTAGCAATACAGATCGCGCTCCCTTGCAAAGGCGACGAGATACTCTGCCACGGCAGCCTCGTTGCCCGAGCCGCGGGGGATGCGGCTGATCTCTTCAAAATAATACAGAACGCTCTCGGGCGAAATGCCGCAGAGCAGGCGGTTGGATTGTTTCATGCGAACACCGTTCTTTCTTCAGGATGTTGTTGTATCGTCGGGGGTGGAATATCCGTTATACCCTTCCCTGCGGCTGCATTGCTCCTGCAGGTGGATCGGGCCGGGGGAAAGATTGAGCTCTTTGCGCTTTTTGAGCATGATACGGGCGCCGCGCGCGCAGCAATGCTCCGAATCCTTGATCTGGCGCACGGGAACGCCCGTGAGCTTGGCAATCAGACGTCCGAAGCCATAAATGCGGCTGCAGCCGCCGCACAGCAGCAGACCATCGCGGTGAATATGGGCAAGCAGGTCATCGGGGGTACGCTCCAGCACGCGGCACACAGCGTTCAGAATTTCCGCCGTTGGCTGTGCCATTGCCTCGATCATTTCCTTTGAGGTCAGGATAATGGATTGCGGCCGGCCCGTTTCGGCGTTTCTGCCGCGAACCTCGACGCTGCGGACCATGCGGTGCAGGTACAGCGCGCCGATGCGCAGCTTGATATGCTCGGCGGCTCTCTCGCCGATGAGCACGCCGTAGCGCTCTCTGACGTAGCGAACGATCGCGGCATCCATGGCGTCGCCGCCGACGCGGATCGATTCGGACACGACCACGCCGCCAAGCGAAACCACGGCAACCGAGGTCGTACCGCCGCCGACATCAACGATCATACGACCGACGGGGGCGCTGACGTCCCGTCCGGTGCCCCACGCACAGGCGAGCACCGACTCGACCAGGTACGTTTTTCCCGCGCCTGCCTCGGTGGCAGCGTCAAGGATCTGCTGCTCATCCCGTTCGGTCGTGCCTGCGGGCAGGCAGATCATGAGAAGCGGCGGGCGCAGCAGCTGCTTGGTGGCAACGCGGATATAATACTGCAGCATTTTGAGGGCGACGGGGTAGCGGGTCAGGCTGCTATCAATGGTCGGGCGCAGCACAGACACGTTGGCGGGCGCCTTACCGACCATTTCCGCCGCTTTTTTCCCGACGGCAACGACGCGGTCTGCTGCGCGGTCGATGGCGATCGCGCAGGGCTCGTAGACGAGGATTCCGCCGTCATCCGAGGAGATACACACGTGTGAAGCGCCGATATCCATGCCGATGCAACGGCGGCGCAGCGTATGGTGGATGCGCTTGACCAACGTTTTCCACCATTTACTCAGCGTTTGCTTGAGCCCCACGTACACTCCCCCTCTCTGCTTTTGGGCATATTACCCCATTGTTATTATTATAGCGGAAACCGGGCGAAAAATCAATCCCTTTTGCCAAATTCGGGTGGATATGTCGGTTTTTTTATTGATTTTTATCGGCGAGGCGGCTTTTCTGCGGGGATAGCATTGAGTGCCGGTGTCGGCTCACTTACGGGTGTTTCCTCCGGGGGATGTAAAAAAGAAGCACGCCGCGATCTGCGAGGTGCTTCTTGGAAATTATGAGGGTATATCGGGGGAGGCGGAGGCAACGGTTGCTGCCACGACGGCAGCGGCGCCCTGCTCCAGCAACAGTGAGGTCGCGGCGGCGAGTGTGGTGCCTGCCGTTACGATATCGTCAACCAAAATGACGGTTTTTCCCCGAAGCTTTGCTGCGTGCTTGGTCGGCAGGTACGAGCTCTTGGCGTTTTCCGCACGCGCGGCGGCCGCCAGCTGCTTTTGGGCGCTTGTACCGCGGCGGTGCTGCAATGCGCATACGACGGGAAGCTCCAGGGCGTCTCCCAGCGCGAGCGCCAGCTGCTCGCCTTGGTCGTGCCCTGCCCTTTGCTTTGCCTCGGGACGGCGAGGAACGAAAACGATGCAAGCCTTGGTTGCATCTCCGTACTGCTCCAGCAGCTGCCAAAGCGGCAGGCGCATATCCTCGGCAAAAAAGCGGAACAGCGGACGGTCGCGGTGGTCCTTGGCGCGCAGCAGCAGGCGTTCGGCGAGCTGCTTTTGCCCGGGGTGGTAGGTCACGCGGCTGAACATGGCGCGGCATCCGCTCTCGGCAAGTGCCTGCGGCATTCCCTGCGCGCCTTGCTGTGCGCGGCGCTGTACGACGCTTTCCCAACGGGCAAGGCAATCGGGGCACAGCGGCAGCGGATCGGGTGTTTTGAAAATATCAAAGCGCTCTCCGCAGCCGCGGCAGACGGGCGGAAAAGCAAGGTGCATCAGCCAACGGCCGATCAGATCAATTCTCATTGTGCGGTGGGGCGGCAAGTCGGTGTGCCAGGCCTGTATAGCGCATGGACTGGCGGTGGTTGGCGATCATGGTGCGAATGACGTCCTCTCTGCCGACGAGGATGACCATGTGCTGCGCGCGCGTCACGGCGGTATAAAGCAGGTGGCGGGTGAGCAGCATAACGGGGGCGGAATACATGGGAATGATGACGAACGGATATTCGCTTCCCTGGCTCTTATGAACGGTGATGGCATATGCGTGCTCCAGCTCGTCCAAAATGGTCAGATCATAGACGACGTGGCGGTCGTCAAAATTGATCTCCATGCACTCTGCTGCGATATTGATGCGCTCGATGATACCGATATCGCCGTTGAACACCCCTGTACCGGTTTCGCCGTTGGGGCGCTCCCAGGTCAGATCGTAGTTGTTTTTGGTCTGCATGACGCGGTCTCCCTCGCGGAAAACGGTATCACGGTGGCGATACTCGCGCTTTTCGGGGGAGGAGGGGTTGAGCGACTGCTGCAGCAGCATATTGAGGTGGTCTGTTCCCGCTTCGCCACGGCGAGAGGGGGTAATGACCTGAATGCCGCCCTCTGTCAGAGCGCCATAGGCGCGCGGAAGTCGATTTTTATACAGATCGGCGACGGTCAGTGCGATGTCGCGGTCGGAGGAACGGGCAAGGAAGAAAAAGTCGTTATCTTTGACGTCGATGCGCGGCATCTCGCCGCGGTTGATGGCATGGGCGTTGGTCACGATCAGGCTCTTTTGTGCCTGGCGGAAGATCTCGGTCAGGCAGACGGTAGAAAAGCGCATGCTGTCGATCAGATCGCGCAGCACGTTGCCCGCACCAACGCTGGGCAGCTGGTCGGCGTCGCCGATGATGATGACACGCGCGCCCGGCTTGATCGCTTTGAGCAGCGCACACATCAGCGCGTTATCGACCATGGATGCCTCGTCGATGATGATAACGCCCTCATCCAGCACGTTATCTTCACCGCGGCGGAATCCGGCACCGCGTCCTTCGTTATCGGCGTATTCCATCTCCAACAGGCGGTGGATGGTCTTTGCCTCGCGGGCGGTGGACTCGGACAGGCGCTTTGCCGCGCGCCCTGTCGGGGCGGCAAGGGCGACGTCATAGCCGATGCTTTCAAAAATATCGATCAATGCGCGGACGACGGTGGTTTTACCCGTACCGGGGCCACCGGTCAGGATCATTACGCCGCTGACGAGCGCATCGTAAATGGCTTTTTTCTGATTGGCGGCATAGGCAATGCCGGAGGCGCGCTCTGCCTTTTCGATGAAGGCATGGACATCTGGCGCATTGACGGGAATGCAGACGCGATCCAGCAGCGACAGCTTCATGGCGATATACAGCTCGTGCTCATAGGCATAGCGGTCGTAGAGAAAACGGGTGCCGCCCCAGCGCTCGCTCTTGATGCGCCCCGAATTGAGGAGTGCGTCGAGTGCGGCGCGACAAGCCTCCTCCTCGGCGCCGAGTGTGGCGCAGGAGGCGGCAATCAGCTTCTCCTCGGGCAGGCAGACGTGTCCGTTCTGGGCACTGTTGGCACGCAGGACATAGCATATGCCACTCATCATGCGGGCGGGGCTGCCGGTATCCAATCCCATTTTACGCGCCATGGCATCTGCCTTTTCAAAGCCGATGCCCTCAATCTCATCGCACAGGCGGTAGGGGTTTTCCTTGGCGCGATCGACTGCCGAGGAGCCCCATTGCTTATAGATGCGCACAGTCAACGCTGCGCCGAAATAATCGCGGAAAAACAGCATGGCGGAGCGAATGCCCGATTTTTCGCGGAAATCTGCCGAGATCTCCTGTGCCTTTTTGCTCGAAATGCCGGGGATCTCTGCCAACCAATCGGGGTGGTTTTCGATGACGTCGAAGGTATCCTCGCCAAACTGCTCCACGATCTTTTGTGCGGTTTTGGGGCCGATGCCCTTAATGGCGCGGGAGGAGAGATAGCGCAGGATGGCGTTCGCGTCGGCGGGCAGGTTTCGCTCGTAGCGCTCGACGGCAAACTGTCTGCCGTATTTGGGGGAGTGGATCCAGCGGCCGTACACGATGACGCCGTCGCCCTCGGAGATATAAGGCAGCGTGCCTTGAATGGTCACAAGGTCGTTGTCCTCGGTCCCGAGGTCGCACACGGCGTAGCCGTTTTCGGCATTCTGATATATGACCTGCTCGATGCTGCCGCGCAGCTCCAGCAAGCCGTCTCCCGTTGCAAACGTCATTTGCTCCGCCATGGCTGTCTATCCTCCTGTTCTTTTACTCTTCTTGTTCGGTTTTCTCAAGCTGCAGCACACAGGGCTGCGCGCCGTAGCGCGACAGCAGCGCAAGCTCCTCCAGTGTCAGCGGCTGCCGGGCAAGCAGCGCCGCATCAAGCAGCAGGACGATGGGGTAGCGTCCCCATCCGACATATCGTGCCTCGTGCAGCAGCAGATCCAGCTGTCCGCGTGCCGTTTCGTCTGCGACACGGACTGCCACGCTGACAGACTCGCCTCGCAGCAGCGAAAGCAGCAGTCGCACGGCACACAACACACCGAAGACTGCAAAGGCTGCGCCAGCAATTTTTAAAAGCAATATCCACAAGCCGAATCACCTCCGCCATCAGTATATGCACGTGGTACGGCGGCGGTGCGGTATAGCAAGGAATTCACGGGGCTGACACTCATCGCGCAGCCCCGTTGGTTTCAAACTGTATCAATTCAGGCGTGAACGGCAGCCTTCAGAGCCTCGGCGATATCCGTCTGCTCCCAAGGCGTACCGACGTCCTCTCTGCCCATATGACCGTAAGCGGCGATGGGGCTATAGATGGGACGGCGCAAGCCAAAGCGCTCGATGATGGCTGCGGGACGCAGGTCGACCAGAGAGCGTACTGCGTCGGAGATGACCTTCTCGGGAGCCGTGCCTGTACCGAAGGTATCGATCATGACAGAGATGGGACGAGCTACGCCGATGGCGTAAGCGACCTGAACCTCGCACTTCTCGGCAAGTCCTGCCTTGACGACGTTCTTAGCGATATATCTTGCGGCATAGCAAGCGCTGCGGTCCACCTTGGTGGGGTCCTTACCCGAAAAGGCGCCGCCGCCATGGCGGGAGTAACCGCCGTAGGTATCGACGATGATCTGTCTGCCGGTCAAGCCGGTATCACCGGCGGGACCGCCGACGACAAAGCGACCGGTGGGATTGACGTAGATCTTGGTCTGATCGTCCAGCAACTTTTCGGGAATGACGGGGGTGATGACGTGGCGGATCATATCCTGGCGGATCTGCTCCAGCGTTGCGTCCTCGCTATGCTGCGTGGAAATGACGACGGTATGTACGCGGTGGGGCTTGCCATCGCGGTATTCCACGGTGACCTGCGTTTTTCCGTCGGGGCGCAGGTAGGGCAGCGTGCCGTTCTTACGGATGTCCGTCAAGCGGAGAGCCAGCTTATGCGACAGCGAAATGGGCAGCGGCATCAGCTCGGGCGTTTCGTTGCAGGCATAGCCAAACATCAGACCCTGGTCGCCGGCACCGGTATCAAAGCGGTCACTGTCGTCCTCGCCCTGCTTTGCTTCCATGGAGCGGTCAACGCCCATGGCAATGTCGGGAGATTGTGCGTGGATGTGGTTGTAAATGACGCAGGTATCTGCATTGAAGCCGATATTTTCCTGCGTATAGCCGATCTCACGGATGGTGCGTCTGACGACGTCCTCAATATCCACCTTTGCTGCGGTGGTGATCTCACCCATGACGGTGACCATATCGGTGGTGCAGACGGTTTCGCAGGCGACGCGGGACATGGGATCCTCGGCGAGCATCGCGTCAAGCACGGCGTCGGAAATTTTGTCGCAGACCTTATCGGGATGTCCCTCGGTCACGGATTCGCTGGTGAAAAGCATTTTGTTCATGGCGTTTTTCTTCCTTTCTCTCTACGTTCTATCCGATCAAAAAATAAGAACCTCGCAGACCGAGGTTCAGAGCATTCATCGTTACCAATGTCTCATCTCTCGGGATTTGGCACCTTCGTCTTACGACGGGTTGCCGGGTTTCACAGGGCCAGTCCCTCCACCACTCTTGATAAGATCAGATAAAATTCTTTTTTAGCGTTTTATTATATCACATTTTTTGTCGAAATGCAATAGGTTTTAAAATATTTTTCAAAAAACCGGGGTGGATTTTACATCCATTCAAAGACGGCGACCACGCCGTAGGAGACGAGCGACACGACCACGCCGGCGGCGAGCACGCCGACGACGATGGAGATCAGTGCTTTGGGAAAGCGCATTCCCGCAAGGGCGGCGACCAGCGCGCCGGTCCAGGCGCCCGTTCCGGGCAGCGGAATGGCGACGAAGAGCGCAAGTCCCATCACGGCAAACTTTTCCACCTTTCCCCGCCCTGCCTCGGCGCGGCGCTCCAGCCACGCCACTGCAGGTGCAAAGCGTTCAAACGAGCCGAGCCACAAAAGAGCGCGGCGCACGAACAGCAAAATAAAGGGCACGGGCAACAGGTTGCCCACGACGGACAGTATATAATTCAAGACGGGATGCAAGCCGAGTGCCGCGCCGAGCGGGATGGCGCCGCGCAGCTCGATCACGGGCAGCATGGCACAAAGGAGCACGTACAGCTCCTCACCGAGCAGCGAGAGGAAAAAGCGTTTCATGCGATCCCATCCTTTCGTTCAAAATTAAAGATAGTGGAGGTCAATCATCCCAAAGGAGGAAGGTACCGTCAAGGACGGTCAGATACAACACGATGCTGACGGCGACCATGGCAAGTCCCAGGATCAAGACGAGCAGGCTTCTGCGATTGAAGCGATAGGCTTGCGGCGCACCGTCGGTCAAGCGCGTGCTGTGGAGTGCGGTGGCAATCGGCTTATAGAGGACCAGCACCAGCGAGGCGTTCAGCACGGCTTTGATCAGATTAAAGGGGAGCAGCAGCGTGGGGATCATGGCGGCGACATCTGCTGCCGTACCACCGAGGAACAGCGGGGTAACCACCAAATTAAGTCCCAGCATGACGGCGGTCGTACCGAGCACCGAGCAGCCAAGGCCTGCCAGCGCACCGTTCATGGTTTTCCTGTACTTATAGACGAGGGACGCCAGCACGGAGAAGGTGGCACTGGAGGCAAAGTTCATCAAAAAGCCGTAGAGCCCCGTGTCGCTGATGGTGATCAGCTCAAGCGTTGCGACAAGCAAGGAAAGCGCGGCGGCAGCACCGGGCCCGAAAAACAGGCCGGCGACGGTAATGATCGCATCCTTGGCGTCAAAGGTCAAAAACGCGACCTTGATATGCAGCACAAAAACGCAGGCATACGCCAGCGCAGCAAACATGGCAATGGCAACCATGCGTTTGGTTTGAAAACGGGCGGCTTTTTTCATAAGTATTCTGTCAAATCCTTTCAAAGGGGGGAGTGCAACGGGGCTGAATCACCAAGGTGAGACAGCCCCGTTTATGAAAAGCGAATTAGTCTGCCATCTCCGTGAATACGTTGGTCAGCTCCTCCAAGCGAGCCTCGCCGGCGGATCTCAGACCCTCAACGTAGGATGCATAGTCGCGCGACTGATCCTTGATACGGGAATACAGACCGCGGCTGCAGCACTTATCGTTACCGTAAACGTATGCGAAGTCGATCACGCGCGCCTCGCGGATGATCTCAAGCATCTGCACGGACTCGTCGTCGTGCGTGTAACGGCCCTTGAGTGCAGTCTCGTAGTATGCGGGCAGAACCTGACGGTAGCCCTCTGCGGACATGGACTCAATGATCGTACCTACGAACTCAGTATCCTCGCAGGTATAGGGAACAGCCATAAATCTCTCGGTATAACCGGAGAGGTAGGTCTCCTGCTCCTCATCCAGCATCGGATAAGGAACGATGCCGTACTTGAATTCGCAGTTACGGAACTCCTGAACGGCGCTGGACAGCGAGGTGGGAATATAGAGTGCCTGCTGCTGCAGGAACATATTCTTCATATCGGCGCGAGCGCCCTTGAAGCCACCATCGGTGTCATAAATGCTGGTATAGATCAGGTCGAGCAGCGTATATGCGCGCTCGTCGTTGGCGTTGAAGATAAGCTCCATGCCATCCTCGCTCTTTTCAACGAGGTTGATGCCAAAGGACTCATACCATGCGTAGAACTCCTGAGGATATACGATACCGTAGATATCCTGGTCGTCCTTACCGTTATCGTTGGTATCCTGATAAATATCGGCAAGTTCGGTCAGAAGGTCCTCAAGATACCAATCCATATCCAGAACCTGCTGGTAGGGGATCTCCATGTTGTAGTCGGTCAGCATATCCTTATTGAAGAACATAACCGAGGTAGAGCCCATGCTGTTATAGGACAGCGTGGAGGAGATCAGGTAAAGCTGACCCATGTAGCTAAGCGAGTCGATCGCCTTTTCGGACCACCAGGGCTTGCTGAAGTCCAGGTTGGGCAGCTTATGTGCGTTCAGGAAACGACCCTGTACAGACAGGTTACCGCCCTGTACGTCATGCATCTGTACCATATCGAACTCAACCGTGCCGGTCGTGATCTGGTTATTTACGGCATTGGTAAACTCCATCTCGCTGCCGGATCCGGGAGAGAAGGCAACAATCTGAACGCCAAAGCGCTCTTCCGTCTTTGCGATCGCGTTGAATACGGCGTCGTCGATCAGGTCACCGGTCTTTTCACCAACGTAGAACAGAGGCAAAAAGAGATCCTTGAAGTACATGATATCGAACTGTTCCCCGTTGAAATACAGGTCGGGGATGGAGTCCGGCACGTTATAGGGATCGTCTTCCTTTTCTTCCTCGCCGCCATCGGGATCGTCAACATCGGAGGGATCGTCGATCACAGGCTCCTCAGTATCATCCGCGCAAGCAACGATGGGCAGCACCATCATCAGTGCCAGAAGCAGTGCCAAAAGGCGCAGCATATTGGTTTTCATTTGCTTGAATTCCCTTCTATGTAATATGCGTTGATAAAAAAGCAAGGGGCAACTGATGTCACCCCTTGCAGTTATCTCCCCGATATCAGGGGTTGATATTAATTATAAATTAGTCGATGATCTCAGCAACGACGCCGGAACCAACGGTTCTACCACCCTCACGGATAGCGAAACACAGACCCTTCTCGCAAGCGACAGGGGTGATCAGCTCAACAGTCATATCGACGTTGTCGCCGGGGCGGCACATCTCAACGTCTGCAGGCAGCTCGATGTTACCGGTAACGTCGGTGGTTCTGAAGTAGAACTGAGGTCTGTAGCCGGAGAAGAAGGGCTTCTTACGGCCGCCTTCCTTCTCAGTCAGAACGTATACGGAACCAACGAACTTGGTGTGAGGATGAACGGAGCCGGGCTTAGCCAGAACCTGGCCGCGCTCGATCTCTTCCTTACCAATACCACGCAGCAGGATACCAACGTTATCACCTGCCTGAGCATCGGTCATCTGCTTGTGGATCATCTCAACACCGGTAACGGTGGTGGACTTCTTCTCGTCAGACAGACCAACGATCTCGACACCGTCACCGATCTTAA
>JAFTME010000063.1 GCA_017452545.1 Clostridia bacterium
GAAGCAGCGAGGAGATCTTGTCGGAAACCATCTCGGTCGGATGATAGTGACCGTTGTCCATCAGCGGCATAATACCCTTTTTCGCCGCATAGCTCAGTGTAAACTCGGCAGAGCCGACGGTGTACGACTCAAGACCGATGCCAAACACCTTGGACTCAAGGCACACCAGCACCTTGTCGTGGTCATACGGCGTGTCAAGGATCTCATCCAGCGACTTGGCAAATCTTGCGCGCGGGCCGATGCGGTCGGCGGGAATATCCTTGTAGCCGTCGGGGATCCAGATGTTCATCACGCAAGGAATGCCCGTCTCCTCGGCAAAATACTGCGAAATACGCAGACAAGCGCGACCGTGCTCTACCCAGAAGCGGCGGATATCCTCATCGGGCGAGGACAGCGTAAACTCAGCAGCCTTGGGGTGCGAGAAGAAGGTCGGATTGAAATCAATTCCCATGCCGCGCTGCTTGGCGAACGCCACCCACTTGGCAAAATGCTTGGGCTGCAGCGCATCGCGATCGGCAAACTCGCCCTCCTCAAACATCGCATACGAGGCGTGCAGATTGAGCTTGAGACAGCCGCCCATGCAGGACAGCGCCAGATCCATGTCCGCCATCAGCTGCTCGGGCGTGGTCGCCTTGCCGGGATAGTTGCCCGTCGTCTGAATGCCGCCCGAGAGCGCCATGTCGGAGTCAAAGCCCCCAACGTCATCCCCCTGCCAGCAGTGAATGGACAGCGGAACGCGCAGCAGCTTTTCGATCGCAGCATCGGTGTTTACGCCCCACGCGGCATACGCCGCCTTGGCGTCGGTATATCTGTTTTCCATCATCGTTATTCCCTTTCCGTTGTTATCATATCACACGCGTCACGTCAAATGAGCGTGCGGAAATATCTCTCGCCTGTTCAAGATTGGCAATCGCACCGCTGCCCAGCATCTGGCAGAGCAGATTGCCCGTCGAGGTCGCCTCAACCAACCCCGTGTAAACGGTACGACCGCTGATGCGCGCCGTCAGCTCGTTGAGATAGCGGTCGCGGCTGCCGCCGCCGATAATATACAGCGCATCAATGGAGTGACCCGTACGCAGCGCCAGCTCGTCCAGCGTGTCGCGGTACGCCTCGGCAAGGCTGTAATAAATCACCGCCAGCACCTCAGACAGCGTCAACTCCGCACCGCATGCCTCCTTGACCGCATCGATCATGCTCCGCGGCGCAAGAAACGCATCATCGTTGACGTTGACACGGTAGCCAACGTCACCCGCTGCCCGCGCCATTTCAGACAGCGTCGGAAAATCGTACGCATCGCCGCACTCCCGCTTGACCGACTGTATCATCCAAAGACCCATAATATTTTTCAAATAGCGGTACCGCTTGTCGTATCCGCCCTCGTGCGTAAAGTTGGACAGTCTGGATTGCTCGCTCGCGTCGGGCTCCATGCGCTCCACGCCCATCAAAGACCACGTTCCCGAGCTGAGATACGCCGCGTGCGCGCTCTCCGCCTCGTTTCCCGCCGCTACGGGCAGCGCCAGCACCGCCGACGCCGTGTCGTGCGAGGGTGGCAGCAGCACCTGTACGTCAAAGCCGATCTGCGCCGCAAGCGCCTCGCGCAAGTGCCCCAGCACCGCGCCCGGCATCCGAATATCCGGGAATATTTCCGCAGGATATCCCAACCGTTGCATCAGCGCACGGTCCCAGTCGCCTGTATGTACGTCGATCAGCTGCGTCGTCGTCGCATCGGTGTATTCCACCGCCTTGACACCGGTCAGCACAAAATTCAAATAATCGGGGATCATCAAAAACGTCTTGGCTGCCGCCAGCTGCTCCGGATGCTGCTCGCGCAGCGCCATCAGCTGATATACCGTGTTGAACTGCAGCTTTTGAATGCCCGTCCGCGCATACAGCTCAGACTCGGACACCGCCTCGTATACCTTTCGATCCATGCCCACGGTGCGACCGTCGCGGTAAGCAACCGTCTGCCCGATCACGGCATCCTCGCCGTCCAGCAGAACGAAATCACACCCCCAGGTGTCAATGCCCATGTACGTCGGGATCTTGCCCACCTGCGCACAGCGGGAAATGCCCTTGATCACGTGCGCCGTCAGCACCTCCATATCCCAGCAAAGCGTGCCGCCCTTGTCGATCACGCCGTTCGGAAAGCGATAGACCTCCTGCAGCTGCAGCCGTCCATCCTCCAGCCAACCCAGCACGTGACGTCCGCTCGACGCACCGATATCCACCGCGAGATAATACGTCGTCTGTTCCATTCGCTCCGCCTCCTTGCCGTATTTCAACGGTCATTTTCAATCGGAGTTATTATACCATATTATCCCGTCAATGTCAATAAATCGCCCTCACAATTTGCAAAAATCCGCAAGAAAATCAAAGAAAAAGCCGCAGGAAAATGGCTGCATTTTCCCTGCGGCTTCTTATGATATATGGTCGATGCCCTCATCGGCGATCGCTTATCCGATCGCCTGCGCACCTTCGTCGAACGACGGCATATCGGGAACCTCGGGCATTTCTTCGCCCTCCTCGCTCTCGTACGCCTCGGGGATGGGCGGCAGCGTTGCAAGGATCTCCTCCTTGTTTTCCACGTCACTCGCCTCCACCATCGCGTGCAGCTCGGTGTACAGCTCCACCAGCTCCTGCTGTGTAAATCCGGCGTACGCCATCAGACAGTAAATGATAAACTCCTCTTCTTTCGGTGTAACGCTGATATCCAGTGGGCAAATATCCTCCGTCACCGCCCAGATGGGATGCAACTTCTCCAGCTCCGCGATTTGCTCCGCATATTTTTCCTTATCCAGTCGCAGCGGCTCGGCATAAAAAGCAGTAAAGCGCAGAATGAAAAACAGATCTCCGACTTCCTCTCCGGATCTATCGAGTCGCCTGTACTCCTTGTACATATACGAGCCATCAAAATGCCCCCTCTCATCGACAACAAACAGATCCTCTCTTCCGATATTGACAAGCATCCGCTCCACAATATCCGTATACGTATCCATAGGAATGTAGACGGGCGCATCCGAGATCGGTCTGCCATCACGCGGCGATGCTGACGCGCCCGTACCGATCACGATAGCAGTCAGCGCCGCAACGAGCAGCGCAGCAGCTAAAATCAAGCATAGCTTTTTCTTCATAGCGATTCTCCTTTTCATCATAACAGGGATATGCTCCGGCGCAGCCTCAAGGACCAGCGCGGGAGAAAGTAAGCCCAGGGCTTCAAATGCAGCTTGTGCTCTCATAGGCGTATCCCATCCTTCTCTAAAAATTTTTTCAGTTTTTTTCTCGTTCGGCAAAGTAGGGTGTTGACCCCCGCCTGCGACATACCGAGGCTGCGAGCGATATCCTCCACCCGCGCACCGTACCAGTAGCGCTGTAGAAAAACGATCCGCGTGCGGGAGGGCTGTTGCATAAAAAATCGGTTCAGCGTGTCCTGCAGCGCCGCCGTTTCCTGCACCGAGGGCACGCTTCTGTCCTCAATGCAGTCCTGCAGCTCGTCAAGCACGAGAGCCAGCTCGCCCCCGCCACGCTTGACGCGTCGGTTTTCCCGATAGCGGTCAAAGGCGATCTGACGGGTCAGCATGCCCATGTACCCTGCCAGTACCGTCGGTGCTTGCGGCGGAATGGTATTCCACGCCTTGTGATAAGCATCGTTCAGGCATTCCTCAACGTCCTCATCCGACGACAGAATATTTTCTGCAATATAGCGGCAATATCGATCGTATTTTTGCTGCGTCTGTGCAATTGCCTGCTCATCCCGCGCAAAATACAAAGCAACGATTTCCGCATCCTCCATTCGCTACACCTCCCGTCTTCGAATTGAAAAGGCCCCTTCATCCTACTAAACGATAAATCAAAGGCAAATCTTACATATCCTGAAAAAATTTTTTGAAAGCAACGAAAAAACTGCAAACATATTTTTCTTGGGAAAGATAATAGTGTTCATTTCTTTGTCAAACGACAAAGAAATGAACCAAAGAAAGCCTATTTCGCTTGCGCGAAATGGCAAGTTTTCCTTGCTCACAAAGCGAGCACCGCGCAAAGCGCGAACGGAAAACGTTGCGCACACGGGGAGTCCCCCTAAGTACCCCCTCGATCGCGTGCTAACGCCAACGCTCCGCGTCGCCTAATCCGCACGCGGTTGTCAGATAGAAGAAACTTTGCTTTCGCCGCCTCAAAAAGGACGGCGAAAACAGAGAAGCTAACAAGGATAGGGATCGAAGCGTTGTCAGACTTGCTCTGTGGAACCCCCCTGCGGTTCAAGCCGCGCTGTGCGCGGATATGGAGATTGATCAAATCAGATATCCGCGCATAGCGCGGCACTCTTTGTTGGAGCTTTAGTCGAGCTGAACTAAAAAGTCTTTGCTTTCAATGGTTGATAGTTTCTCACTTTTCGCTGTCCTTTTTGAGGCGGCGAAAGCGGAGATTAGCTTAACTGTGGACTCCGTCCGCGCCTTCGAATTACGCGGCTTGGCCGCAGGCAATTCGACTTGGAAGCGGACGGCTCGCGGGGGTTCTTAGGGGAACTCCCCTAAGTCGTTTTCTTGGTTCGTTCTTTGCCGACGCAAAGAATGAACATAACAGGTTGCTCTGTAGAAAGATTTGTTCGCTCAATCTTTCCTTGTAAAAACTTTTAGAAAGCAACAATAGAATTCCCCTGCGAAAGACCCTAATCTTCCTTCCCCGCATCATCCCCATAACATAAAGCACCCCGCCGTGCGGTATCATTATACCACACAGCGGGGCATTTGTCGACATCAGACCCGCGCGGAGCGCAGGTGCATTAGTCCTCTTGAGACTCCTCGGATACGGGAATTTCCGGCAGCGTTGCAAGTGCCGCCTCCTTATCCTCAATATCGCTCTCCAGCACGGTCTCGTGCAGACGCGTATAGGAATCGATCAGATCCTGCTGCGTAAAGCCGCCGTACTGCGTCAGCCAGACGGTGATTGCCTC
>JAFTME010000064.1 GCA_017452545.1 Clostridia bacterium
AACATATTTTTCTTGGGAAAGAACTTAATGTTCCTTTTTCTCGTCAGCGAAAAAGGAACCGAAAAAGCTGAGTTAAGGGGCGGCTGCCCCTTAACATACCCCGCTGCCTCGCGTGCTAACGCCGACGCTCCGCATCGGCTGATCCGCACGCGGTTGCTAAATAGAAAAAACTCCGCTTTCGCCGCCTCAAAAAGGACGGCGAAAACAGAGAAGCTAACCCATTTTGAAAGCAAAGATTTTTTAATGCAGCTCGCCGAAAATCTGCTGCGGTTCGAGCCGCGCGAGCGCGGATAGCAAATTCGGCAAGCCCTCCCCTCAGGGGAGGGTGCCGCGAAGCGGCGGGAGAGGTTATTGCGGCGAAAACAGAGAAGCGGAGCCGGATTGAAAGCAAAGATCTTTTAGTGCGGCTCGGCGAAGGTCTAAACAGGGAGCACCGCGCGAGCGCGGATATTAAATTTTGGCAAGCAAAAGCCGAACGGCAGCTACACAAAACAGCTGCCGTTCGGCTTTTTTATTTTTAGTTAAATGCTCAATACAGAGGATTCTTCTTGCAGATATCTGCAACCTCTGCCAGAATATACTCGCGATTTGCCTCGATATCAGCAGCGGCCAATCCCATCAGGTGACCAACGCGAGCAAAATCCTCCTCCTTCATGCCGCGAGAGGTGCCCGCAGGCGTACCCACGCGCAGACCGCTGGTGATGAAGGGGCTCTGGGGATCGTTCGGGATGGCGTTCTTGTTGGTGGTGATATGCACCGACTGCAGTCTTGCTTCGAACTCCTTGCCCGTCAAGCCCTTGTTGCGCAGGTCAAGCAGCAGCAGGTGGTTGTCCGTACCGCCGGAAACCAGCTCAAAGCCCTCTGCAAGCAGCGCCGCCTCAAACGCCTTGGCGTTCTTGATGATCTGCTCCTGATACTCCTTGAATTCGGGGCGCAGTGCCTCGCCAAAGCAAACAGCCTTAGCTGCGATGACGTGCATCAGCGGACCACCCTGCGTGCCGGGGAAGATGGCCTTATCGATCTGCTTTGCCAGCTCCTCGCGGCAAAGGATCATACCGCCGCGCGGTCCGCGCAGCGTCTTATGCGTGGTCGTCGTGACAATGTCGGCGTGGGGCACGGGCGAGGGATGCAGGCCCGCTGCGACAAGACCGGCGATATGCGCCATGTCGACCATAAAGTAGGCGCCGACCTCCTTGGCGATGGCTGCGATCTTTTCAAACTCAATGACGCGAGGGTATGCGCTCGCGCCGGCAACGATCAGCTTCGGTTTGCACTCCAGTGCCTTTTCGCGCAGAGCGTCGTAATCGATGCGACCCGTCTCGGGGCTGACACCGTAAGAAACAAAATTGAAGAAAGAACCGGAGATGTTAACGGGAGAGCCGTGGGTCAGGTGTCCGCCGTCGGCCAAGCTCATACCGAGCACGGTATCGCCGGGACGAAGCAGCGCGAAATAAACGGCAGTATTGGCCTGTGCGCCGCTATGGGGCTGCACGTTGGCGTGCTCTGCGCCGAACAGACGGCAAGCGCGCTCGCGAGCAATGTTTTCCACAACGTCAACGCACTGGCAGCCGCCGTAATAGCGCTTACCGGGATAGCCCTCGGCGTATTTGTTGGTCATGGGCGAGCCCATCGCAGCCATAACAGCCTCGGATACGAAGTTCTCAGAAGCGATCAGCTCGATACCGTCCTGCTGACGAACCAGCTCATCCTGCACTGCCTGTCCGACTTCGGCATCTGCGCCGAGCAGGAACGAAATGTTTTCATACATCATGGGAAGATTCTCCTTCATTTTTGTAAAAATTATTCCAAATACCATTATAGCACAAATATTCTCAAATTGCAACAGGTATTTGACAGTTTCTCCCGGATGTCGGCACATTTCGTCGCTCAGAGCTCGCGGTATGTGCCGCCGTACTCCTGTACGAAGGATCTCAGCTTGGGCGCGGTCGAGGGGATGGCGAGTGCGGTCAGGTCGGCGCTTCCGCCACGGGCGAGAATAAGTCCGTGCAGTCGCAGGGAAAGGACGGCAGCGGCGCGGCGCAGCACGCCTGCGGCTGCTTGTTCATCGGGGCAACAGAGGATCTTTGCTCCCAACACGCGGGCAAGTGATCGGCAGACGTCGCCGTCCTCCTGCGGCGAGAGCGGAAGCAGCAAACAGGTCAGGCCCTGCGCCTCTGCTGCGGCACGGGCGAGAGAAATCAGCGCGGTCTGCTGCGCGCTGTCGATCGGGCGCGGGATGATGCAAAGGTAGCGCGTATGGCGATCCAACCCGACCGAGGCAAGGCGGCGGAGCGTAATGGCCGCATCCTCCGCTTGGGTGTCAAGCACGGGATCGGGGCACAGGGAAAGACGGGAGGTGGGAATCCCGCAGCGCCGGAGCAGGTGAGCGGAGGCGCTCTCCCGCAGCGAGATATCTGCCGCACCGCGCAGGGCAAAGCCGGTCAGGGCGCGCGCCCATGCGCCACGCAAGGGGCCGACGCCGTTGGCACGCAGCGAGGCGGGGCAGCCGCACAGGCGAGCGAGCAGAAGCAGGCTCAAATAGTACAAAAGGGAGCGGTTTCCGTGACGGGAGGCGTTCTGAAGCAGCGTTCCGCCGCCGAGCAGCAGGGCATCGGCGCGGCAGAGCAGCATCAGCCGCCGCCACAAGCTCCCGCGCGGAAGCGCCGGGAGCCCCTCGACCGTGGGGGTGCTCTCTTTCTTGTGCTGCGCGGACAGGACGCAAAGCTGCAGACGCAGCGGAGGATCGGCGGTCGAGGGAAGCCGCGAACGCGGCGTGGCGGCGGCAAGGGAGGAGGGAACCTCGGCGTTTTGAAAGCGGCGGCGCAGTTGGCGCAGAATGGCTTGGTCGCCAAGATTCCCCCGTCCGAAATAGCCGACGACGGCAACGCACAGGCGGCGTCTTTGGCGCAGCTGCGCACGATACAGGGCGAGAGTGCGCGCGCCCATTTGCTCTGCGCTGCAATGCTGCTCCACGAGGGCACGCAGGGTAGCGCGCTCGGTCTCCTTTTGCGATGCGGGCTGATCCATCAGTGCGCAAAGGGCGGCAAGCAGCTTCTCCTCGGTAGGCGGTGGCAGGTTGCGGCAGCAGAAGTTTGTTTTTGCGTGGCGGAAGAAATCCTGCGGATGCAGCACGCCGCCATACCCTTCATTGCCGGCAAGCACGACGGTGCAGCCACAGGCGAGTGCCTCAAGGGCGGCTCGCGACACGCCGACGAAGACGTCGCTTTGCGAAAAACAGCACCACGGGTCATCGACGCCGCCCGGCAGCAGGACGCGCGGTACGTCTGCACGGGCTTCAATCTGTGCGGCGAGGGCGCGCAGGCGCTCCAAGCGATCACCGCCACCAAGGATCGTCAGTTGCAGGCGCGCACCCCGTTCTCTGCAAGCAGCGGCGAGGCGAGGGGCAAGCGACAGCAGCTGCTCGGCGACCATACTGCAATCGGCATCAAGGCGACTGGCGAAGGTGAGGCGAAGGGTGGTGGGGTCATGCGGCTGTGAGGAGGGGCGAAAGAGGGCGAGGTCGATGCCGTTGGGAATGACGGTAGCGCGCTGTGCGGGCAGAGCGAAGGCGGTCTGCAGGTGGGCGCGGATATCCTCGCTGACGGCGACGGTGGCGTCGCCCCAAAAGGAAAGGGAACGGCAGCGGGGGGCGAATTTTGCATGGGCGGTGACGACGCGCAGCGGCTGCAAGGCGCGGCGCAGGCCGCGGCGGCGGTAGGTTGAGGCAAGCGGGGCAGCCGACGGTGGCAACGGAAGGGGACGCAGGGTGGCGAGGCGGCAGAGCAGGGCAGTACGGCGAGTATGGGCGTGGATGATATCAACGTGCTGCGTGCGCAGCAGGCGGCGCAGCCAGCGGGCGTTGGGCAGCACACCGGCAGCGCGGAGAGGGGCGGTGAAGTGGAGCGTGGTGGCGCCCGTTTGAGCAAGGGAGTATTCCAACGTTCCGCCGCAGGAGGCGACGGTGACGGTCACTCCGTTGCGGCAGAGCTGCTCGGCGAGGGTGAGGAGGTGAGTTTCTGCGCCGCCGCGGTTCAGGGTATCGATCAACAGCAGGACGTTCATGGGAGGGCTCCTTGTTTTTTTGATAGTATACCCGAAAAAGGGGGCGGTAATCAGGGGCGGCGATGGGGAAACTTCTTGCAAAAAGGAGGACGGCGGGGGAAAACTTTTTTTGAAAAAATTTTTCCCCCGAACCCCCTTTCAAAAAACTTTGGGAAATTTATTGACTAAAGTCGAAGCGGTTCTGTTCTATGGAAAAAACAACAAATTTTGTAGGGACCGACGTCCTCGGCGGTCCGCTTTGCGGAATGAAGGTCAAACTCCGTAGGGGAGGGCTTTGCCATAATTTGGCTATCCGCGCACAGCGCGGTGCTCTTTGCTCGGACTTTAACCGAGCCGAACTAAAAAGTCTTTGCTTTCAAGCTGGCTCCGCTTCTCAATTTTCGCCGTCCTTTTTGAGGCGGCGAAAGCGGAGGTTCGTCTGACTTTGGACTCCGTCCGCGCCTTCGAATTGCCCATGGCGCAGCCATGGCAATTCGACTTGGAAGCGGACGGCAGTAGTGGGGTACATAGGGGCAGAGCCCCTATGCGGGTTTTCTTTGGTTCGTTTCTTTGTCCCGTGACAAAGAAATGAACATAACAGGTTGCTCTGTAGGATGGTTTGTTCGCTCTTCCTTTGGTTTCAAAAGATTTTTAGAAAGCAACGAAAGAACTGCGAACATATTTTTCTTGGGAAAGAACTTAATGTTCCTTTTTGTCGTCGAACAAAAAGGAACCGAAAAAATCGCCTTAGGGGCTGCCGCCCCTAAGTACCCTGCTGCATCGCGTGCTAACGCCAACGCTCCGCATCGGCTGATCCGCACGCGGTTGCCAGAGGGCAGAAACTTTGCTTTCGCCGCCTCAAAAAGGACGGCGAAAATTGAGAAGCTTTCAACCATTGAAAACAAAGTTTTTGTAGTACGGCTCAACTAAAATCCAAACAAAGAGCACCGCGCGGAGCGCGGATACGGAGTCAGGGTAAAGCCCTTACCTTATGGGAAACACGATAAAAAATCCACCCGCTTTGGTTGCGAGTGGATTTTTTCGTATTATACGCGTAGCGAACGAATGCGATCGGCGTAATATTGCACAAGCTCAAATTTTGTACCGGGCATCAATCGATGATCAGGACATGGGATATAGCCGCCCAGCGCGATCAGCGGCCGCAGCCGCTCGATCTCGGCATCCACGGCAGCGCGATCCCGCCGCAGCACCGTTTTGTCCATGCCGCCCACGCCGCGCAGCTCCTTGCCGTAGCGGGCGCGCGCGGGAGCGAACTGATCTCCCCACGTTCCCACCTCGATAGGGAACATGGTGTTGACTCCCGTTTCCATCCAGACGGGCAGCAGCTGATCCACCACGCCGTCGCAATCAAGCGAAATAATGTCGATCCCCGCCGCGTGGCACAGTGCGTTTCGCTTGGCGTAATGCCCTGCGCACAGTGCGCGGAACTTGACGGGCGAGAGCAACGGCCCGTTTTTAAAGCAGATATCCTCCCAGTAATGCCCGAAATCAAAGCGGGCGCCCGTTTTGAGAATGTCCTCGACCACACGGGTCTGCATCTCGGCGTAGGCATCGACAATATCCGAAAACAGCGTTTCATCCTCGTCGTACAAAAGATAGCTCATGCCCAGAACCGACGTCATATTGCGAATGTCGCCCAGCACCGAGCCCAGCGAAAGTCCCACGGGGAGCTCGGCATCGCGCAGCTCGTTAAAGCGACGGAAAAAATCCAGCCGTGCACGCTCGACGCAGTATTGCATCCGCGGCAGGTACAGCTCCTCAAAGGCGCGACGATCCTTGAGCGTGTAATCGTCCTCGGAGGGAATGGACGCCACACCGGGGTGGACGCGCTCGATCACACCGTACCCGTTTTTGACACGCTGCTGTCCGTCGGGCAACACCTCAATGACCTCGGGAGCAAAATACGGGCGCAGCCCCATCTCTCCCCCGCGGACAGAGAACCAGTTGAAATCCCAGCCGATGCGCGCATCGATCGCGCGGTCTGCGTCGTTGCCGTCGCCCCACGCGCGGGCAAGCTCGAAGGGGATATGCCCCTGCTCTGCCCACTCGACCAGCAGCTCCGGCCAGTAGCCGAAATGCACCACGGGCAACCGGTCAACGTCGCGGTAATGCAAAATGTTCTCGGTGCGTTGGCGATGATTCATAAGCCTTTACTCCACTCTTTTCTTTCTCAGCAGCACGGCGACGACGGCAAGAATGACCACGGCTGCGGCTGCGGCGATGATCAGGATCAGCGTCGGCGTATCGACCGCGGGACTCGTGTCGGGCGTTGTGTCGGGGGGAGTCTGGGTGGGAGGCGTGTCCACGGGTGGCTCGACCTCGGGAGGATCTACCTCGGGGGGATCCACCTCGGGCTCGGGTTGCTCATAGACGGCAGTGTAGGTCACGTTGCCCGTGACCGGCACGATCTCGGCATCCCAGTTGACAAAGCGGCTGCCGTCCTCGGGAACGGTAGCGCTGCCGTCGGGCGGCACGGGCAGATCGCCGTAGTGCAGCAGCTGCTGCGCGATGTGCGAGCCGTCGGGGCGAACAAAATCTACGGTATATTCGATCCATTGCTTTTCAAAGATTGCCGTTGCCGTGATGTCCTCGGTCGGATGGATGACGTCGCCGGGAACCGTGTCGGAGTCGCCGTCACCGTCCATATCCCAGCCGATGGGGCGCCAAAGGAAGGCCTGCGGCTGCTCGGACAGGCGCGTCGGCAGCGCGGGAAGAACAAATTCCTCGCCCGAGAGCAGATGATGCTGCTTACCCTCGGTGCTTACGGTCACCGAGGCGGGCAGATCCTTGATCTCAACGGGGATGGGAACGTACTGCACGTAGCTCAGCGAGATCCAGCCCTCGCCCTCGCCGTAGCGGATGCGCGCCCAGTTGCCCTGCGTACCGAGAAGGACGACCAGCTCGCCGTTCTTGAGCGTGCCGAGCACATCGTATTCCACGCCGGCACCGGCGCGAACGTTGAGCACAGAGGCGGTGATGGAATAGTAGGCATCACCCAAGCGATAGCCTGCCGTCTTGGGGTTGAAGTCAACCGCGACAGCGCTGTTCTGCGAATAAGCGGGCGAGCCGAAGCCCAGCACATAGTTGTCGGTCAAAAGATAGCTGCGCTTGGCAACGTTATCCGTCGAGGAGTTGCCCTCGATGGTATACACCGTGGCGCCATCCACGTACAGGACCAGTCCGATGTGCGTTGCATAGGAGGAGCCGGTATCGCGGAAAAAGATAAAATCGCCGGGGCGGGGACGGTAGCCGTCGCTCTTGTCGTGGTAGACGCCCATGGCATCCAGCTTGCTCACCAGTCGGCGGCAGCTGATCTCGGAGGGGGCGACGTCCTTGGACACGCCCGCCTGGCGGACGCACCACGTTGCAAAGGCGCAGCACCAGTAATAGCCGTAGCTGACACCGTTACCCTCCAGGTTATCCACCTTGCCGTGCAGACGGTTAAATTCGACAAAGTTGCGGCTGCCGGCGGTGTTTCCGCCGCCCATATCGGCATCGCTGTCGCCCTCGTGGTAGCCCAGCTGCGTCAGTGCGATCAGCAGAATATCGGTGCGGGTATCGCCCGTCAGCTGCAGCTCGCTGAGCCGCGCGTAGTAGGGGCTTGCCAGATATTCGCCGGACACGTTATGTACGGGCGCGAGCGCGGATGTCGGCAGGATAAACGGGATCGCCAGCAGCACCGTGAGCAGCAGGGCGATGGCGCGGGTCGGTCGTTTCATTCTTGGAAATCCTTTCTCTTTTGAGGGTCGGCTCAACCGATCCAGCTTTGAAGCGTGCGTGCGGTTTCGCACAGCGACTCCAGTCGGTCGTCGTGCATAAATTCCAGCAGCAGCCCGAGCTCTCTCGGCTGCGCGCGGAAGACGTCCAGATAGTTCGCCCAGACCTCTCGCCCCTCGGCGAGGGGATAGCGGCGGGTGCGATCCCACTGGAAGACGTGCAGGCACTCGGTATAGGGTGCGTACGCCTGTGCCGTTGCCAGATTATAGTCAAAATCGTGGAACTGCGAGGGCTGCCAGTACAGACGCATGGCGGGGTGCGCGACCTCGGAGATATAGGTCATCGCGCTGCGGCAATCATCGGTCAGCGTACCGCTGTGGCACTCCAGCGTAATGTTCATGCCGGCATCTGCCGCCATTTGTGCGACGAAGCGACCGTCCGCAACGACACGCGCGCGCTCCTCGGGAGTGATCTCTGCGCTGCCCTTGACGCCGCACCAGACGCGGATATTACGGGCGCCGAGGCGAGCGGCGCTGCCGACGTAGTTCTCAAACTCCTCGATCGGCGTCGAGCCAAGACGGAAATAGGAGCCGTAGCTGACGCAGCGCATTCCTGCCTCCTGCGTCTTTTTTGCGACGGCCTCGGCAAGCGCAAAATCGCCTGCGGGCACGTGCACGTCGCTGCCCCATTCGATGAGCGAAAGTCCTGCCTCACGGCAGGCGGAAAGAATATCGTCCACGCCGTAGCGGCGGAAGGAAATAGACACCAGACCGGTCAAAAAGCTCATGACACAATCCTCCAAAAAATCATAATACAGGATTATTATACAAGACTTTGCGCGCCATGTCAACCATTTGACGGAGAATTTGATAAATTCATGGGAGAAAAGGGAAAAATATGCACGGGCGGCGCAAAAAAATACGCCCGCGAGCGCAAGTTTATCCATATTTTAATTGACATTGACCGCGCGGTGTGATATAATAATTCTGATTTAGTACAATGAAGTATTGCGAGGTTTTCCCCCGCCGCTTCATCAATTTCACCGCGAAAGGATCACAGCTTCATGAAAAAATTACTGTTAGGAAATGCTGCTGTTGCGCAGGGCGCGTATGAGGCCGGCGTACATATGGTTTCCTCTTATCCCGGCACGCCCAGCACCGAAATCACCGAATGCATGGCGACCTATCCCGCACGCGAGGTGTTCTTTGAGTGGGCGCCCAACGAGAAGGTGGCTGCCGAGGCGGTCGTAGGTGCTTCCATCGGCGGCGGACGCGCCATGTCCTGCTGCAAGCACGTCGGTCTGAACGTCATGGCTGACCCCATCTTTACCATGTCCTACACGGGTGTGGGCGGCGGTGCGGTCTTCTGCGTTGCCGACGACCCCGGCATGCACTCCTCGCAGAACGAGCAGGACTCCCGCCACTACGCCAAGGCATCCAAGATCCCCATGCTGGAGCCTGCCGACTCCGCCGAGTGTCTTGCCTTTACCAAGGCGGCGTTTGCGCTCAGCGAGCAGTTTGACACGCCCGTTTTCGTTCGTCTGACCACCCGCGTTTCTCACTCCCAGTCGCTGGTTGAGGTGGGTGAGCGCGAGACGGTTGCCGTCAAGCCCTACGAGAAAAATATTCCCAAATACGTCATGATGCCCGCGATGGCGATCAAGCGTCACGTCGTTGTTGAGCAGCGCACCGAAAATCTCGTCGCCTTTGCCAACGACTGTCCCTTCAACACGGTCGAGGACAACGGACAGAAGATCGGTGTCATTTCCGCAGGCATCGCCTACGAGTATGCCAAGGAGGCGCTGGGCGACAAGGTCAACTACTGCAAGCTTGGCATGGTCTGGCCGCTGCCGACGTCGCTGCTTTCCGACTTCTGCGCCAAGTGCGACAAGGTTTACGTCATTGAGGAGCTGGATCCTTTCATTGAGGAGCACTGCCGCGCGATGGGTCTTGACGTCATCGGCAAGGAAAAGTTCACGCTGCTGGGCGAATACACGCCCAACGCGATTCGCACCGCTGTGCTTGGTGAGTGCGCACCCGCATGCACGCTGCCGCAGGAAAGCCTGCCCGCCCGTCCGCCCGTTCTCTGCCCCGGCTGCCCGCACAGAGGCACCTTCTACGTGCTCAAAAAGCTGGGACTCACCGTTTCGGGTGACATCGGCTGCTACACGCTGGGCGCCGTTGCGCCGCTGCAGTCGGTGGACACCACCATCTGCATGGGGGCGTCGATCAGCGCAGCGCACGGCATGACCAAGGTGCGCGGTGCCGAGTTCAACAAGAAGCTGGTATCCGTCATCGGTGACTCGACCTTCATGCACTCGGGCGTCACGGGTCTGATCGACATGGTCTACAACAAGAGTGCCAACACCGTCATCATTCTGGACAACTCGATCACCGGCATGACCGGTCACCAGGACAACCCCACCACCGGCAAGACCATTCGCGGCGAGGCAACAAAGCAGGTCGATCTGCTCGCGCTGTGCCACGCCATCGGTATTGATCACGTTGTCGTCGCCGATCCCTTTGACGTCAAGGCCTTTGAGAAGGTCGTCAAGGAGGAAACCGACCGCGACGAGCTGTCCGTCATCATCGCGCAGCGCCCCTGCGCCCTGCTTAAGAGCGTCAAGTACGTCGGTCACTGCGAGATCAATGAGGAAAAATGTAAAAAGTGTAAGCTGTGCATGAAGCTCGGCTGCCCCGCGATCAGCGTCACCGCCTCCGGTGCCGTCCGTATCGATACCACCCAGTGTAACGGCTGCGGCCTCTGCGTCGGCGTCTGCCCCTTCGGCGCGATCGAAAAGAAGGATTGACGACGGGTGGGGCGCTGCCCCACACCCCGCTTGGCGGGGGAAACCTTTTGTGAACAAAAGGGTTTCCCCCGGACCCCCTTCCAAAAAACCTTGGAAAACTTTAGATTAAATTCCAAGCGGTTCTGTTCTACGAAAAAAACAACAAATTTTGTAGGGACCGACGTCCTCGGCGGTCCGTCTCGCGGAATGAACTTCAACCTCCGATATGGGGCCCCTACCCCATAAGTGCGGTGGGAGTATGCGGGGCTCTGCCCCACACCCCGCTGAAAACCTTTTTGCAAAAAGGTTTTCAGGCTTTCCAAAAAAATTTGGGAAAGTTTTAGATTAAGTTTCAAGCGCTTATGTTCTACGGAAAGGACAGCAAACCCCGTAAGGACCGACGTCCTCGGCGGTCCGTCCCACGGAATGAACATCAACCTCCGATA
>JAFTME010000065.1 GCA_017452545.1 Clostridia bacterium
ATCCGCACGCGGTTGCCAGAGGGTGGAAACTTTGCTTTCGCCGCCTCAAAAAGGACGGCGAAAATTGAGAAGCTAACAAGGGATGTCTTCGGAAAGTTGTCAGACTTGCTCGGCAAAAATTCGCTACGGTTCGAGCCGCGCGGAGCGCGGATAGCTAATTTAGGTCAAGCCTTCCCCACAGGGGTTGGTGGCACGGCGGAGCCGTGACGGAAGAGGTCTTGTGGCAAAAACAGAGAAGCCGATCCGATTTGAAAGCAAAAACTTTTTTAGTTCTGCTCCGCGAAAGCTCAAACAAAAAACCGCCTCGGCAAGTTCCCTTGCCGAGGCGGTGCTCTCCTTATTTGTTGCCGGTCTTGTACTTCCCCGCCAAAAACTCGCGGATCTTGATGTCCTCACCCCGCCATGCCTTAACCACATTGTCACGATGCTTGAACATGATCAACCCCGATACCGCCGCTGCGATCAGCGCCGCTGCCGGGCTCCCCGTCGCCGCACCGTGTAAAATGGGAAACAGAATGCCCGCCGAGTACGGCATGATAAAGCTGTAGTTCACAATCACCATCAACACACAGCTCAATATCAGCAAAAACAGAAACACCGGCGGATTGACTGCCAGCACCAAGCCCCCAAAGGTCGCAAGCCCCTTGCCCCCCTTGAACTTCATATAAAACGGGAATATGTGCCCCACGACCGCCGCACTGCCCGCCAGAATTCCCACGACCTCCTGCTCCGGACAGATCGCCGCCGCAAGCATGACCGCAAGAATGGCCTTGAGCATATCCAGAAGCATGACCAGCGCACCGTACCCCTTGCCGAAATGCAGCATGGTGTTGGTCGCTCCCAAGTTCTTGGTCCCGTCCGCACGAAGATCCGTTTTCTTCATCCGACCGATGATCGCCGAGGGGCTGACCGATCCGATGGTGTATCCCAAAAGTATCGCAAATAAAGCCTTCATGTGCCCATCCTCCATTCAAAAAGTCTGCATCAAAGTATCTATGCTTATTATAGCAACGTAAAATATTTCGTTGTTATATTTTTTATTAACGGCATATGAACATACCGTTAATAATCGCCCAAAAAATGCGAAACTTGTCACAATAAATCATGCCCTGCCCCCCTCAACCGCACAAAACCGCTTGACAGATGACAAAAAATCCAGTATAATGGTAGACGGAAAATTATATCGTACGATTTTTATTATTTGCGTAAGAGAGGTGCCCGCAACGATGGACAACACCACACACACTCATAAATATCTCGGCCTGTTTATGGACACTCCCCGTAAGCAGCTGTTTGAGCATTGCTGCGAGCTGTTCCCCGAGATCCTCGAAAATCTGGAGGAGCTGGAGCGCCGCGAGATCGAGGCAGCCGTTGACGCCGCGATCGCCAAGACCGGTATCACCGCCGAAAATCATACCGACATCAAGCTCCGCAATAACTTCTGCGAGCTGTTTCTTGCCACCGTGGAAAGCCTGGTCTACCGCGAGCGTGAGCTGAAATCCAGCATCCCCGACCAGTCGCTGATCACCAACTCCAACGTCGCCAACGCCATCTCCAGCCTGCTGCCCGACACCGAGAGCCTGGTTCCCGTTGTGCATAAGGGCCGCTTGGTCGCCGAAACCAAGATCACCATCAACATTCTCAATGATAAAAACATCCGCCTGTCCGAGACCATCACCGAATACGATAAGATGACGCACGACGCCATCTGCACGCTTTGGGCTGCGGGCAATAAAACCATGACGGCGGATATGATCTACCGTGCCATGAACGGCTTTGTCGAAACGGAAAAGGTCAGCCCCAAGGCGATCAAATCCATCGAGACCAGCCTGAGCAAAATGGAGCGCACAAGAATTTACATCGACCGCACGGCACAGTTCCGTGCAGCCGGCGTCATCGCCACCAAGGATTCGCAGGCGGTGCTCTCTGAGAACATGATCAACCTGCGCATCATCCGCGTTCGCACGGGCGGCGTGGTTAAAACAGCATACCGCATTCTCTCCATGCCCATCGTTTATTCCTATTCCCTGTGGGAAAACGCTGTGCTCTCGGTTCCCCGTGAGCTGCTCAACACCAAGGACGTGCTGCGCTCCAGCGAGTCCATCATGATGATCCGCTACAGCCTTTTGCGCTGGATCGAAACCATGAAGAAATTCCCCGAGGAAGGCGACAATATCATCAAATACGACACGCTCTACAACCTCCTTGGCAACCCGCCCGAGCGCCAGGCGCGTGCCGCCATCCGCTCCAACACGGTCAAGCTGCTGGACAACTACGTCAAAATGGGCTACATCGCAGGCTACAGCCAGTTCAAGCACGGCGCCGTCATCATCGGCGTCAAGATCGAGCTGCCCCCCGCCGACCGTGCTCCCCTGTCCGCCGACGAGGATGAGGAAGGTTGATGTACAAAAGCTCAACGTGGGCCAACCGGATCCTTTCATTGCAGGACCATCAAGGCGCATGGGGATATTTTCACACCTTATCCGCTGACAGCCCCTCGCCATACACAACGGAAGCCGCCTTGAAAAGGCTGGAAATATTAGGATATACCATCGCAGATGAGTGCATTCAACGCGCTGTTTCCTATATGAATGACTGTCTGACAGGTACAAGGAAGATCCCGGACAGACCGGAGAAGTCGGACGATTGGAATATATTTACATCGTTAATGCTGGCAAGCCGGATCAGAAGATTCACGGGGGATAACCCCGCAGCCAATCAAATTGCCAAGACATGGGCAGATATCATAACCGGTTCTTTTGCGGGCGAGGAGTATGACCATCAAAAATATGTCAAATCCTTCACCGAGGTATTCGGAATGAAGCCCACCGGCGGCAGGCTTGTTGATTTTTCGCAGCTTTATATCGTTTCCGCAGTAAACGGCTATCTGGACGAAACAACCGAACGGAAATTCTTGACATATCTAATCAACAAACCGAACGGAATCTATTATATCTATGAAGCTTGCATTCGCAAGTTGCCCTGCAATTTCAAAAGCAAATGCGCAAGCAGATATCTGGGATGTATTGAGCTGCTCGCCGACTATGCAAGCGCCAAATATCAATTGCAATTTGTGGTTGAATGGCTCGAAAATAGCAGATGCGAAAACGGGAACTGGGATATGGGAGGACGCGCGAAGGACGGTCTGTATTTTCCACTATCCAACGATTGGCGAAAATCCACCGCAAGGGAATTTGACTGCACAAACAGAATTTCAAGGTTAATCGAAAAATTAACCTTGTAAGATTGTCCGAATATTTTATTTTTCAGACATTTACAAATTTCGGCAGAGGACTTGTTCCTCTGCCGATTTTGTGATATAATGGAGGCAACGAAAAGTCTCTCCCTTCGGGAGAGGTGGGGCGCAGCCGACGGAGAGGGCTAAGGTATCCCCTCCCTCTCACCCGCTTCGCAGGAGCTCTCCCCGAGGAGAGCCCGGGATGGCTTGCCAAATCGCACAAAGTCACGCACGAGCCGATCACGCAACGTAGTTTCAACAGAAAGGACGTTTCCGCTATGAATTTAACGCCGCACATCCACGACACCTACCGCGCCATTCTGGAGGAGGAGCTCATCCCCGCCATGGGCTGCACCGAGCCGATCGCCATTGCCTACGCCGCCGCCATTCTGCGCGACGCGCTGGAAGCGCTGCCGCATGAGGTCTGTATCCACCTGAGCGGCAATATCATCAAAAACGTCAAGAGCGTGGTCGTTCCCGCCACGGGCGGGCTGCGCGGCATTGAGGCGGCAGTCGCTGCGGGATTGCTCGCAGGTGAGCCGCAGCGCCGTCTGCAGGTGCTGACCGCACTGGGCAGTGACGCACGGGCGCGCATCTCGGCGCTGCTGTGCGAGAGCACGCTGCACATCAGCGAGCTGCAATCGCCCTACACCTTTGACCTGCTGCTCACGGGTGAGAGCGACGGGCACACGGCAAGCGTCCGCATCTCGGAATTTCACACCAACGTAAAAAGCGTCATCCGCGACGGTGAGGACATCACCGCGCGCTATCTTTCCGCCTCCTGCGAGGAGAGCGACACCTCGCAGACCACCGCCGACCGTTCCCTGCTTTCGGTCGAGTGCATCGTCACCTACGCCAAGGAGGTCCATCTTGACCCGCTGCGCCCCCTGCTGCAGCGCCAGATCGACATGAATATGGCGATCGCCGAGGAGGGACTGCGCGGCGACTACGGCGCCTCAATCGGCAAAATGCTGCTCGGCGACGGCAACGTATCGCTCAAGGACCGCGCCCGTGCCTACGCCACGGCGGGCTCGGATGCCCGCATGAGCGGCTGCGAGCTGCCCGTCTGCATTCTTTCCGGCAGCGGAAATCAAGGCATGACGGCGTCCATTCCCGTCATCGTATATGCCCGTGAGATGGGCGTCGATGAGGATACGCTGCTGCGCGCGCTCATCGTCTCCGACCTTGTCACGGTGCATCAGAAAACGGGCATCGGCTGCCTGTCCGCCTATTGCGGCGCCATCAGCGCCGGCTGCGGCTGCGGTGCCGGCATCGCCTTTTTGCACGGCGGCGATTTTTACGAAATCGCCCACACCATCGTCAACGCAGTTGCCATTCTCTCCGGCACCATTTGCGACGGTGCCAAGGCATCCTGCGCCGCCAAGATCGCCATGGCGGTCGAGGCAGGCATTATGGGCTACCATATGATCCGCACCGGACGTCAGTTTTACGGCGGCGACGGCATCATCACCAAGGGCATAGAAAACACCATCCGCAACGTAGGCAAGCTTGCCCGCGACGGCATGAGCGAGACCGACCGCGAGATCATCCGCATCATGCTGGGCAAGGAATAAGCCACCGGACCGATCAAGAAAGGATGTACCGATATGAAGCACGAGTCGATCTTTTTCTCCTCCTTTGAGGAGGATATCATTACAAGCGCCGCCACCGTCACCGAGGGCGTCACGCTCTTCCCCGTTCGCACCTGCGAGGGCGTCAGCGCGCTGACCGCCACCGTCTCGGGCGGCCCGACGCACAACCGCGGCGGTCGCTGCGAGAACTGCGGCTGGACGGGTGCGCACGCGCTGCTGCTGCGCGGCACACACACCGCGAGCGGCGCAGCCTGCGCCTCGATTGCGCTCTACGAGGGGCTCGAGCTCCCCGTGACCGAGCATTTGCGCCTGTCGTATTTTATTTTCCCCGACTGCGCCACCGCCGACACCGATCTGTCCTACACCTCGCATTTCGTTGCGCTGGATCTGACCTTTTCCGACGGCTCCACGCTGTCCTCGCTTTCGCTGCCCGACCAGAACGGGCACCCCGTCACGCCCTACGCACAGGGCGCGACCCGCTCGCTCTTTACCCGTGAGTGGAACTACATCGAGGTCGATCTGAGCGCTGCGTGCGGCAAGACCATCACCGCCATCACGCTGGGCTACGATAAGGAGTTCGGCACGGGCGAGATCTTTACCTACGTGGACGATATCCGCCTTGCCATAAGAGAGCCCCGGCCCTTTACCACGCCTGCCGACGACGTGCTGATCACGCGCGGCACCATGAACAACGTCGATAAGAGCCGCGGGCTGATGTTCCCTGCCGTTTGCGTGCCCAACCCCTTCAACTTCTGGGCGCCCGCAACCTATACCGATCGCTTTTTCTACGACTATCAGGCGTCCTCCATCGTGGATTTCCGTATCTCGCACCAGTCCAGCTACCATCTGCTGGACCGCGGCGTGCTGCAGTTCATGCCCAACATTACGGCAAGCGCCGCCTCCGACGAGCAGATCGGTGAAAACGCACGTCGCAGCCGCTTCTCGCACGACGACGAGATCGCCCACGCCCACGAGTACGCCGTCACCTTTGATACGGACTCCCCCGCAGGCGCGACGCGCGTCGAGCTTACCCCCACCGATCACGCCGCAGTGATGCGCATTACCTTTGCGCCCTTTGCCGAGCGACGCAATCTGATCTTTGACTGCAGCAATACCTCGTCACTCATCACGCCGCGCGGCACGCTGTCCTTCTCGGGCTGCTCCTTCCGCGCCGTGGTGGATTATCAGTTCCGTCAGCTCGATGCCGGCGCGACGGTGATGTACGTCTACGGCGAATTTGACCGCCGCCCCGAGCGCACCGCCGTCGTTGAGGGCGCGGGCCGCCCCTACGGCATGGCAAGCTTTGCACCGAGCGACGATTGTGTCACCGTCCGCATCGCCACCTCGTATATCAGCACCGAGCAGGCGCGCCGCAACCTTTCGCTGGAGGTGGGAGACGCCTCCTACGAGGATATCCGCGATCGCGCCAAGGCACTCTGGAACGAGCTGCTCGGCACGGTCGAGGTCAAGGGCGCGAGCGAGGATCAGCGCGTTACGCTGTATTCCTCCCTCTACCGTATGTACGCCTACCCGACCAACTATTCCGAGAACACGGGAGACGCCGCACAGCCGCAGCTCGTCTATACCAGCCCGTATCAGAGCGACAACGACCGCCCCGTTACCGTGCCCGGTCAGCTCTACACCTCCAACGGCTTCTGGGATACCTACCGCACCGCCTGGACGGCGTATTCCCTGCTGACGCCGACGCGCGCGACCGCGCTGCTCGACGGCATCATCCAGCACTACCGCGAGGCGGGCTGGATCGGCAGATGGCTGACGCCCGGCGCCGCCAACTGCATGGTCGGCACCAGCTATGACGTTATCTTCGCCGACGCGCTGTCGCGTGGCATCTCCTTTGACAAAGAAAACGCTTATCTTGCCGCGCTTCGCTCGGCCGCCTGCCCGCCCGAGGGCTATTTCGGCAGAGCCGAGGGCGACCGCGCGCCGCTGATCGGCTATACGCCGAACGGTGTCTGCTGGACGCTGGAAAACGCCATTTCCGATGCCGCCATCGCCCGTATGTCCGAGATGCTCGGCAAGCGCGACGAGGCACTCTACTACGCCAACCGCGCACTGTTCTACGTCAACGTCTTTGACCACGCGCTGCAGTTCTTCGTGCAGCGAAACGGCGAGGGCGATTTCATCGCCGACAAGCAGACCTTCTGCCCCATGAAGTGGGAGTACGGCTACGTGGAGACCAACGCCTGGGGCACCGCCTTCTCGGTCACCCATGACGTTTGCGGTCTTGCCTCGCTCTACGGGGGCAAGGCGGCGCTCGCCGAGCGGTTGGACGAATTCTTCAACACCCCCTCGCTGCACTACCGTGACAACGGCTCCTGGCAGCACGAGATGATCGAGGCGCAGGATATCCGCCTCGGTCAGTATCAGCACTCCAACCAGCCCTCGCATCATATCCTGTATCTGTATAACTACCTCGGACAGCCCCACAAAACGCAATGGCTGACCCGCGACGTGCTGGATCGCCTGTACGTCGGCAGTCCCATCGGACAGGGCGTCTACGGCGACGAGGACAACGGCGAGCAGTCGGCTTGGTTTGTGCTGAGCGCCCTCGGCTTCTATCCCATGAATGCCGGATCGGATGAGCTTTGCATCACCTCGCCGCTCTTCCCCGAGGTCACGCTGCATCTGCCGGGCGGCGACGTGCATATCGTCGCACAGAACAACAGCGCCGAGAACGTCTATATCCAAAGCATGAGCATCGACGGCACGCCCTATAACCGCTGCTTTATTCGCCACAGCGAGCTGATCGCCGCCCGTGAGATTGTTTTCGTCATGGGCAACGAGCCCTCCGCCTTCGGCACGGGCAGCGATGCTGCGCCCTCCTCGCTGACCGACGGCGCACTCTCGCCCATCCCCTGCACCGACCTCTCTGCGCTGGCGTCGATCACCGCCGACAATGCACCTGCCTCGCTCCGACCGCTGTTTGACAACTCGACGTTGACCGAGCTTGCCGCAGACGGCACGCTGACTCTGACCTTTGCCTACGACGAGCCGCTCACCGTAGAGATGGTGACCGTTGCCTGCGGTGCCGACCCCTCGCTTGCCCCCGCAGCCCTTCGCCTGGAGGCCTCCACCGAGCCGAGCGGCAACCATTGGCAGACGCTGGATGCGCGGGAGAGTATCCGCTACCCCTTCCCCCATTACATTCAACCTTTCGCTCTCCCCGAGAGCGCAGCGTTCTACCGCTATCGCCTCACCCTCACTCCTGCCGCACAAAGCAGCATGACCGTGAGCGAAATCGAGCTGCTGGGTAAATAATGAAAGCCCCCGCATTCCGATGATGGCTTTGTCGGAATGCGGGGATTTTCAGATCAATGAATCATAAAAATACGCGAAAGATATTGCACTATCATCCGAAATAAGATAGAATGCCGCTGTCAAAACGAGTGCAGGACGGCTTTTCGGACAAAAAAGAGGCTCCCTCAAAAAAATTTTTCCTCACCTGACGGATTTCACCGTAAACGCCGTCTATATTGGTGTATACCCGTATCATCAAGCAAAAGGAGGTCACCTCATGGAGGATCATGCCATTGTATCTCTGTTCTGGCAACGCGACGAGCGTGCCATTACAGCGGCGGATGCCAAATACGGCGCATTTTGCCTTGCCATCGCCTACAATATTCTGGGCAACCGCGAGGATTCCGAGGAATGCCGCAACGACACCTGGCTGCGCACCTGGAACAGCATTCCGCCCCAAAAGCCGCTCTCACTCCGCGCCTTCGTCGCACGGATCACTCGTAATCTGGCGCTGGACCGCTATCGCGCCGACCACCGCCTCAAGCGTGGAGGCGGCGAGCTACCGCTGGTGCTGGACGAGCTTTCCCTGTGCGCCGCCGATCTTGCAACGCCCGCCGATGAGGCCCGCACCGTCGCTCTCAAGGAAAGCATCTCCCGCTTTCTTGCTGCATTGCCTGCACGCGAGCGCGATATTTTCGTCGCAAGATATGTGCTGGTCACTCCCGTGCGTACCATCGCGCAGCAGCTGCACCTTAAGGAAAGGCACGTCTCATCTCTGCTCTCCCGCACGCGCGAGCGATTACGCAAATACTTACGAGAGGAGGACTTCGACGTATGAAAACCGATCTTTTTTTCGAGCTCCTGGCTGATGTGGACGACGCCTACATTGAACACGCAAGCCTCGCGCTTTCACAGCCCCTCCGCCGCCCCGCAACGCCGCACCGCGCGCTGCTCGCCGCTGCCTGTATTGCGCTGGTCGCCGCACTCCCGCTCGGTTGGATGATCAGCAAGCACACCTATGCCCCCACGGATCCCGGGATCCGCGACGAGGAGCCGTCGCAAGAGCAGCCCGATTTGGATGAGCCGACCGAGCCCGTGCCGGAGGACGTTCCCAACGGCGCACCGACGGGCGATGAGCATAGCGGAGCTCCTTCCGTTACCATCGACGGAGAGCTGTATATGATCGCAGCTACCCGCATCCAAGGCAAGACCTGCCCCGAGGGCTTTACCCTCTCCGGCAGGATCGACGGCTTCCCGTATTATACCAACCCCGATATTCCCTATTGGGTCTACGTGTATCACGACACCGTCTACACAGGGAGCGCTACTCCCGGCAGCATTGCTTACCGCACCGAAGCGCACAAGGAGTATGTTCTCTACGTCCACGAATCCGTGCGCGGAAATCGGTTCCTTCGCTATAACGGTACGCTGTATATTCGCCTGCATGATGCGCTGTACACGACCTTTACCGACCATCCCATCGCCGACCCAACGCTGCTGCGACAATACGAGCAGGAATACGACGTCGGATTTGCCACCCTCCCCGACGGCTTCATCAGCGTCGGTACCGCCTCGCTTTACGGCTACTGCACCGTTCCCCTCGACGAGCTGAGCAGTAACTTCCGCAGCTCCGAGGTGTACGTCAATCCTGACTTCTCTGATTTCATCCTGCAGGAAGCCCGTATCAGCGGAATGCCGCTGTATGAGATCTTCATCCCCTGCGGCACAGGCCTGCAGCCCGAGCAGCTTCCCCCGTGGCTCCGATCGGAATAATTCTCCCCCGCCGCCCCGCTTGGGGCGGCGGTTTTTTCCTTTTCCCTCGTATTCCGCCTTGACAAACGTGCGGCTTTCTTTTATAATAGAATACAGAAGTTTTGAATTTGGAAAGAGAGGCTTTCTTATGCGAAAAACAGTTACCCGCCGCGCTCTTGCGCTGCTTTTGTGCCTTTGCACGCTGCTTCCCTGTGTGCTGCTTGGCGGCTGCACGCCCTCCGAGCAGCCCGACACCCCCGACGCTCCCGTCGAGGGCACACCCATCGCCTTTATCAAGGACGGCGCCACCGAATACAGCGTCGTTCGCTCCGACTTTGCATCCAATGACGTTTCTATTGCCGCCGTCGATCTGCGCAAGGCATTGACCGCCGCCACGGGTGCGACCGTCGGCATTGCCTCCGACTGGGTTGACCGCGGTACCGCAGTTCCCGAGGGAACGCCTGAGATCCTCGTCGGTCTGACCAACCGCCAGGAGAGCATCGAGGCACACGCCGCCCTCAAGGAGACCGAGTATACCATCGCCGTCGTCGGCAACCGCATCGTCGTAGTCGGCTATGACGACGCCTGCACCATTGCTGCCGTCGAGGCGTTCATCACCGACATTCTCGGCTACAGCAAGCAGACCGGCACCTACACCGCCACCGAGCTGGTGCTCACCGACAATTTTAAGCAAGGAGGAACTTACGTCGTGAAATCCCCCGTCAACGAGCATGATAAAACTTCCCTGTCCATGTATCTGGACGACAAGCTGAAGGTCAAGGAGGAGGAGATCTTCGCCTTTGACGATCCCGCCGCTGTCAGCCGCTTTGCCTATCTCGCGGAGGACCGCGATGGCTACGACGATTGCGTCGGCTTCTCGCAGGATCTCAACACCACCCAATGGTCGCTGTTCGATCTGCCCACCAACACCTTCTCCTTCGCCATTGACGACAAATTCACCCAAACGATCAAGCTCTGGGTCTACATCAACGACATCGACCTGCTCGTCTGCGACCACGACGCCGTCTATGACAAGCCCCAGGACGGCAGCGGCACGCTGTATATTGCCTTTTCCGACAAAAAGGGTGCCGTCGGTCACGCCTGGCAGCACACCCTTGCGGGCAGCGGCTGGCACGAGATCGAGCTGTCCTTCACCTGCCACAACGTCGCCTACCCCAACCTTGAGAAGATCAACTACGAAAATCTGACACAGATGAGCATCTGGTGTAACGCCAAGGCAGGACTTGAGCTGCGCTTTGACGATATGCGCCTTTGCACCTACAAAAACCCCGGCTACACGCAGCCCGAGGCGCCCTACGGCGGCAGATGGCTGTCTACCTGCGACTACGAGGCACTGGACGGTCCCATTCTGACCGAGTGGTACGGCAACTACTTTGATCTTGAGGAAAAGACGCAGGGCTCCTCCTCGGTTGCCATCATCGGCCACAAGGAGAACGTTGACCACCGCGTTTGCATCGGTATTGACGACGTTCCCGTCAGCTTTGAGGAGGACACGGTCTGCTTTGATATGTACATCAGCGACCTCTCGCGCCTGGGCACCGACTGGCAGGTGCGCCTGGAGCACAACGCGCAAGCCGCGCACTACAGCTTTGGCTACGCGCTGTTCAGCCAATGCGCCGTCAACGACAAGATGCAGAAAACGCCGCTCAAGAAGGGCTGGAACCACATTCAGATCCCGCTCTCCAAGACCAACGTCAACATCGGCGCCGAGTATAAGGACGTCTTCACCAACGACCTGACGCTGACACAGCTGGTATTCTACATTGCCGGCACGGGCAGCACCGACGCGCAGAACTACCTGATCCGTTACGACAACCTCTACGTTACCAAGACGGCAAACCTGGAGGCTGCCAAGGCGGAGCTGGCAAAATAAGGTAAGGATCAAGATATGAAGCCTGTAACCCAACGCGCGCGCGGCATTCTGATGCACGTCTCCTCCCTGCCCGGAGAGTACGGCTGCGGCTCCTTCGGCAGCGCCGCCGTCGCCTTTATCGACCTGCTCGCCGACTGCGGCTACACCTACTGGCAAACGCTGCCCTTCGGTGTACCCGACAAGGACGGCTCGCCCTACAAATCCTTCTCCGCCTTTGCGGGCAACCCGCTGTTTATCGATCTGCAGACGCTCTACCGCGAGGATCTGCTGACGGCAAACGAGCTCAAGGCAGAGGCAGAGCGCTGCGCACAGATGCAGTACCGCTGCAATTTTTCGGAGCTGACCGCCAAGCGCTACGCGCTGCTGCGCACCGCCGCGTTGCGCGTGCGTGACAAGGCCGCCGTGGAGCGCTTTATTGCCGAGCAGCCCCGTCTTGCCGAATTCTGCGCGTTCATGACCGAATTTCATCCGACCGCGCCGACGGAAAGTGAAGCCGACCGCGCCGACGAGCGCTTCTTCTGGATGTTCACGCAGTACGCCTTTTTCACCCAGTGGAAGCACATCCGCACCTACGCCCATATGCGCGGCGTGCAGATCATCGGCGACATTCCCATCTACGTCGATCTCGACAGTGCCGACGTGCATTTCCACCCCGAGCTGTTTTTGCTTGACAGCGAGCGCCGCCCCGAGGCGGTATCGGGCGTTCCCCCCGACTACTTCTCTCCCGACGGGCAGAAGTGGGGCAATCCACTGTACGACTGGAAACGCATGAAGCAGGACGATTTCGCCTGGTGGTGTGAGCGCATCCGCTTCCAGCTGGACATTTTTGACGGTCTGCGCATCGACCATTTCCGCGGTCTGTCCGATTATTATGCCATCCCCGCCGACGCCCCGACCGCCAAGGAGGGAAAATGGGTCAAGGGGCCCGGCATGGCACTCGTGCGCAAGATCCGCGAGGTGGCGGGCGACCGTCTCATCATCGCCGAGGATCTGGGTGACATCGACGCACGGGCTGCAAAGCTGGTGCGCGACTCCGGCTTCCCCGGAATGCGGGTGTTCCAGTTCGCCTTTCTCGGCGGCGACACACCTCACCTGCCCCACCACTACCCCGAAAACTGCGTTGCCTACACGGGAACGCACGACAATACCACTCTGCTCGCCTACGTCTACGAAATGGACGAGGACACCCGTGCCCGCATGATGGACTACATCGGTTATACCGGTCATCCGCTGCAGTGCAGTGACGCCATCCTGCGCACCGTCGCCCGCTCGGCGGCAAGCCTTGTCATCTTCCCCATTCAGGACATCCTCGGCTATGGTGTGGATACGCGCATGAACATCCCCGGCGTGCCCGAGGGCAACTGGGGCTTCCGCGTCACAAGCGAGCAGCTCGCTACCATCGACGTTCCCTACCGCCGCCACCTCGGCGCTCTGTACGGAAGATCTTGATTGCGAGGGGGGGAACTGGCCGTAAAAAGGCGAGGGGAAAACTATTTTGCAAAAAAGTTTTCCCCTCGCGCTCCCCTTTCAAAAAACCTTTGAAAAAAGGAAACACATTCTTTTAAAATTTTTTAAGGATCCTTAAGGTGCTTTTTTTCAAAAAAGCACCTTAA
>JAFTME010000066.1 GCA_017452545.1 Clostridia bacterium
AACTGCAAGAATGCTCGCAAAAACAAATGTGACAAGAAGGTTGTCGGCAAAGAGTATATCGAAAACCGCGTTATCGAGGTATGCCTGCAAATGCTCACCGATGATAAGATACGCTATATTGCCAAGCGCGTTGCGGAGGAATGTAACAAGAGTCCCGACAACCTTTCAATAAAGGAACTTAAGAAGGCGATCAAAGAGGTTGATGCCGCTATTGAAAATCTTTGGAAAGGCATCGAGCAAGGACAAGCGGTGGATATGCTGACCGAGCGATTGAACCGCCGCCAAACCGAGAAAACCGAATTGGAAACACAGCTCGCTATCGAGAGCAACAAGAAAATCTGTTTAACCGAGGCGCAGATATATGCCTTTCTTGATTTCGTTTGCGAAATGCCGATGGACGATTTCAACAAGCGCAGAGCGCTTATCAACATCTTCGTACACTCGGTCTATCTGTACGATGACCATTTCACGTTGATCATCAACGCGAGCAAGAAGCCTTTGAGCATCGACAATATCCCGCTTGACGATATTGAAGAAGCATTTGAGGGCGAAAATGAAGGAAAGGAGGGGTGTTCGTCTATGACGACACCTGCTCCACCAAAAAGAACAAAGGCACCCACAGGGTGTCTTTGTTCTTTTTTGCGGAGCATATCGGGTAGAGAAGCTCTGTGAAAGAATATCGTCCGCGCGAAGCGGGGCGCGGGCGTTAAGCCCGCGAGATATTCTTTGAGAACTCGCGAATCCGCGAGTTCGGGGTTCAAGTCCCCTATGCTCTTTTTTGCGGAGCATATCGGGTAGAGAAGCTCGGTTTGTAACGCTAAAAAAACTTGAGTCTACAGAGGTGCGATCATGATCTATTTGATGCGACACGGTGCGGATCCCTCCGATCGTTATGGCGGATGGAGCATGTATGGCCTGACCGATAAAGGCAGGGAACAGGTTTATAACGCAATAGGCGATCTATGTAACAAAGGAATTACAAACATATATTCAAGTGACTTGGCCAGGGCAAAAGAAACCGCGGAAATTGTTGCGAGTGCGCTTGCTTTGGAAATTATATACCTGCCTCAATTTCGCGAATCCAATAACGGGGCGTTGGCAGGTATGCTTAAGACAGAAGCGATGGAAAAATATCCCGGCGTATATTGGAACGCCCTCGATTGGACAGAAGCGTGGCCGGGAGGCGAAAGCCCTGAGCAATTTTTTCATCGTATCCGGAGCGCATGGTATGATTTCAAAAAGCAGGTTGGGAAAAACAACGTTTTGCTGGTGTCCCATGGTGGGGTAATGAATATTATATTGTGCTTGGAAAATGGGATTTCTTACACAAACAAGCAAACCTACTTCCAAATAAAAGATGCAGAAATCGTGCAGATCAATGTGTAAATTTCAAAAAAGCAACAGGTTATCACTTGATAACCTGTTGCTTTTTTGTGAAATCAAACAATTTTTATTAAGAAATCATTAAGAAATCACAAAGCAAAACTTGACTTTTGAATGAAAAAACGATATAATAATATGAAGACTTCTGCGTTTGTATCCGATAGAGGAGGGTGTTATGGCTACCACTACCAAAAAGAAAAAACAGAAAAAATGGATCAGGATCCGCCACGCAGTCGTAAGAAACATTCTGTATGCGACGCTTGGCGTATATTCTCGTTTGAAATATCGCATTAGAATTGAAAAATTCAAGCAGCAGGAAAAGCGTCCGTATCTGATCCTGCTCAACCATCAGACGCCGTTTGACCAGTTCTTTGTCGGCATGGCGTTTAAGGGCCCCGTTTACTATCTTGCAACGGAGGATATCTTCTCCAACGGCTGGGTTTCCTCGCTGATCAAATATCTGGTCGCGCCGATCCCTATCAAAAAGCAGACGACCGATATCAAGGCGATCATGAATTGTGTTCGCATCGCCAAGGAGGGCGGCACCATTTGCATCGCGCCTGAAGGAAACCGCACCTACAGCGGCAGAACTGAATACATGAGTCCGTCTATTGCCCAACTGGCAAAGATGCTCAAAATGCCCATCGTGACCTTCCGCATTGAAGGTGGCTACGGAGCACAGCCGCGTTGGAGCGACGTTGTTCGCAAGGGAAAAATGCACTGCTATGCGTCGCGCGTCATTATGCCCGAGGAGTACGCCGCTATGACGGATGAGGAGCTGTTTGATATCATCAGCCGCGAGCTGTACGTCGATGAGGCGGTCGCAGATGCCGAATTTTACCATAAGAAAAACGCGGAATATCTGGAGCGTGCCGTTTATGTTTGCCCCGAATGTGGGCTATCCTCCTTCGAGAGCCACGGCGATACCGTGACGTGTCAAAGATGCGGTCGCACCGTCCGCTACCTGCCGACCAAGCAGCTGCGCGGTGAGGGCTTTGATTTTCCCTTTGAATTCGTTGCCCAGTGGTATGATTATCAGAAAAAATTCATCAATTCGCTGGATGTGACGGGTATGACCGAGCAGCCGCTGTATCGCGAGCCGATCTCGCTGCATGAAGTCATCCCTTGTAAGAAAAAAGTTCTGCTTGAAAAGCGGGCGGAGATCACGCTTTACGGTGACCGTGCAGAGATCACGGCAGGAGAAATGCAGATGAACGTGCCGTTTGATGCTGCCATGGCGTTTACCGTTCTCGGTCGAAATAAGCTCAATATTTATTTTGACGGCAAGATTTACCAGGTCAAGGGCGGCAAGCGCTTCAATGCGCTCAAATACGTACAAATCTTCCATCGCTATAAAAACATAAGCAAAGGAGACGAACATGGGGAATTTTTGGGACTTTGAGGTATGGAGCTGGATCATGCTCTTTGCCGTTTTGCTGGGCAGCCTGCTCGTTGGCAATATATTGAAAAAAAGCATTCCGTCTATGCGGAATTCGCTGATCCCCACCTCCGTTCTCGGCGGCTGCGTGCTGTTGATCGTGGCTGCAATCTATAAGGCGATCACGGGCGACGTCATGTTTGATACCGCCATTTTCTGCGGGAACGGCACCGCCAATCTGGAAATCGTTACCTATCACACCCTGGCGCTCGGCTTTATTGCCTCCGCCTTCAAGACGACCGACCGTAAGCTGACGGGACAGCGCACCTCCGAGATCTTCAACACGGGTGTGACGACGGTTTCGACCTATCTCATCCAGGCGATTTTCGGTCTTGGTATCACGATGATCGTCGCGTATGTTATCCCCAGTTTCTTTGCGGCCGCCGGTGTACTGCTGCCCTTCGGTTATGGACAGGGAACCGGTCAGGCTCTCAACTACGGCAATATCTACGAGCAGGACTTCGGCTTTGTCGGCGGTAAGAGCTTTGGCTTGACCATCGCAGCGCTCGGTTTCCTCTCGGCAAGCATTGGCGGCGTCATCCATCTCAATATTATGAAAAGAACCGGTAAGCTCAAGCTGTCCTCCCGCGCGGACGGCAGTCTGCATACCGATACGGTCGATTCGGATGAGGAGATCCCCTTGCAGGAGAGCATGGACAAAATGACGGTGCAGATCGCGCTGATCGTCGTCGCCTACGTTGCCGCCTACGCGCTGATGTATGCGCTCGGCTCGTTGCTCTCCGGTATGAAGGCGGTTATTTACGGCTTCAACTTTCTGCTGGGCGTGCTGACAGCTACGTTGATCAAGTTGATCATGAATTTCCTTTACAAAAAGAAGATCGTCAAGAAGAAGTATACCAACAACTTCCTGATGACCCGCGCCAGCAACTTCTTCTTTGACGTTATGGTCGTTGCAGGTGTTGCCGCCATTCGTCTGGATGCACTGCAAAAGTACTGGGGCGTCATGCTCATCCTCGGTTTCACCGGATTGATCGTTACCTACGTTTATAACCGCATCGTGGCAAAGGTCCTTTTCCCCGACTACGTCGAGGAGCAGTTCCTTGCCATGTACGGCATGCTGACCGGTACCGCGAGCACGGGTATCATCCTTTTGCGTGAGGTGGACGGCGACTTCAAAACGCCCGCCTCGGATAATCTGGTCTACCAGAATTTCCCCGCCATCGTCTTCGGCTTCCCGATGATGTTCTTGGCGACGCTGGCACCCGTAAAGCCCATGATGACGCTGATCATCTTTGTTATCTTCTTTGCGATGATGAATTTGATTTTGTTCCGCAGCAAAATATTCAAAAAGAAAAATAAATAACCAAAAAGCGGAGCGTATCCCAAAGGATACGCTCCGCTTTTTCTTGCGCTTGGGGGAAGTCCCTTGCCATGCCCGTCGCTTACAGCTTTCCCCGCAGCTCGACGACCTTGCCGAGAATACGGATGGGCAGCGCTTCGATCTCCGCGTTGGTGTAGAACATGGGCTCGTAGACGGGATTGATGGACAGCAGCATGACACCCTGCGGCGTTTTTTTGACCTTCTTGCAGGTGGCATCCTCTTGCCCGACCATGACGATGGCAACCTCGCCGTCCTCTACCGTCGGCTGCATACGGACGATGACTACGTCGCCCTCCATCATACGGGGTTCCATGCTGCGCCCCTTGATGCGAAGCGCGATGTACTCGCCCCCCTGTGCCAGCTCCTGTGAAATTTCTTCATAATCCTCAATGTCGGTGATCGCCTCGATTGGAATTCCTGCGGCAACGCTGCCGTATACGGGAATCTTGACACCGCGTCGCTCCTGCGCCGCCGATGAGGTGTGACCGATGAGATGGTCGATGGGCAGATGCAGCACCGTAGCAATGGCAGACAGCGTGCTGTAATCGGGCTCGCGGCGATTTTGCTCGTACATTCCGATCGCACTGGTGGAAATATTGACGGCTTTGGCAAGCTCAGACTGCCGCAGCCCCATTTTCTTTCTTGCTTCCTTGATTCGCGTACCGATATTGCTGTGCATGACGCACCTCCGATCGTTTGATGACTATAGTATAACACGAAACGTGGGCATTGTCAATACAAAAACACAATGTGTGATAAAAAGACTTGACAAAACACAAAATGTGTGATATAATACACTCACCACACAATCGCTGACCTCTCCCCACGCGATCTGTGGAAAAAAGAAAGTGAGGGTAACAACCAATTTGAAACATATCAATGTGAATATTGCCAACCGTGTCGCGGTGCGAGCAGGGGATTTTCAAGGGTATGTGTGTGATAACACCGACTTTGCAGTCACCTTTTCGTTTGACGCGGAGTGGCAGAGCGTGCCGACGAAGATCGCACGCTTTGTGTACACCAAAGACGGCGTCGAGCATTATATCGACGTTGCCTTTGAGGGGAACTGCGTGCAGATCCCGCCGCTGCGCGACATCAGCGATCTTTACGTCGGTGTATATGCCGGTACGCCGGGCACGCAGCCGCTGATGGCTACGACGCCGCTTCGCCTGGGCTGCAGCCGATCGATCCTCTGCCACGAGGGAATCTACGGCGATCTTGGCGGCAGCGAGCTGCCCGAGCCCGACGACGGTATGCTGTATCTGACCGACGCGAACGGAATTTATCTGACGGATACAAACGGCAATTTTTATACGATGGAGGTAAATGAATGATTAAAACACAACAGTTGAGTAAGGTTGCGCTGGGACAGGACGTCAGCGCACAGACCAATCTCGTGATCGAGGAGCAGGGCGTGCTGGGACGTTTGCCTGCAAGCGTGCTCCGTGAGGGATATGCCACTGTGGCAGCGCTCAAGGCCGCTGCGGTGAGTGAGGGACAAACCGTGACCACCCGTGGCTACGGTGCGGAAAACGACGGCGGTGGCGCGGTTTATATCATCCGCGCAGCCGGGGCGGAAGATACGGACGGCGCAGCCACGCTTTTGCTGGAAAACGGACTTTGTGCCGAGCTGATGTGCGGCGGCACGGTCAACGTCAAGCAGTTTGGCGCCGTGGGCGACGGCAAACAGAACGACGGTCCCGCATTGCGCGCCGCATTTGCTTATGCAGTGGCGCACACGCCCTGTGAGGTCTTTTTCCCGCGCGGAGAATACGGCCTGCTCTCAGGCGGTATTCAGGTGACGCTGCCGCTTGGTGGCGGCGGACTGACCGTGCGCGGTGAGGGTGGCGAGGCTTCTGTCATCAAATATTTGCCCGAATGGCGAAACGACGGCACCTGGGTCGCGCTTCGCTTCTTGCCCGAACGCACGCCGGCAGACGAGGGCGAATATCTGCACGACATCGTGGTGCGCGATCTCGGCGTGGTGGACAGCGACCCTGAGGCACACGCATGGAGCGAGGCAAACGGTGATGCCGGCACCGAGGAGACCCACGGCTTTGATATCACCTACTGTCACCGCGCCAAATATCTGCATTGCAAGATCTCGTCCGTTGGCGACGAGGCGCTGGACATGACCGACTGCATCGACTCGGTGATCGAGGGCTGTCACGTCATCGGCTCCCCCGGCGCGGGCAATGCCGGCGGCGCGATCTCGATCGGTGACGGCTGCCGCGGCGTGAGCGTAAGCAACAACACTGTCAACGGATCGATCGCCGACAAGGAAAACTTCGGTATTGCCATCGAGGCGCTGCTGCGCCCCGTGAGCAACGTCAGCATTTTCGGTAATATCATCACGGATATTGCGGGCAACGGTATCAACATCTCGGCAGTAGGGAACAGTGTATTTGGCGTCAGCGTTATCGGTAACACCATTGACGGCTGTACCAAGGGGATTGTTTTTGCCTCGACCGGCGAAAAGGAGCAGATCGTTGTCGGAAGCAACTCGATCAGCAATGTCAGCTTTGGTATCTGGTCCACCGGCATCACCGGTCTGCGTGGTCTGAATGTCAATAATAACTGCATTGACACCTGCGCGCTGGACGGCATTTTCCTCACGGGATTGATGGATGCACAGCTCAACGGCAACGTTCTGCGCAATATTCAGCGCCAGGCGATCCTGATCTCGGAGGTGGGCGACGGCGTACAGCTCAACAACACGCTGATCGACGGCGCCGGACTCGACGGTAGCAATCCGATGGGCGTTGTACAATCCTTTGAAGGTGTGCTGCACATCAATAATATGAAGATCCTCAACTGTCGGGCGCTCAAGGCCATCTACAACGCGACAAGCATCGTAGATGCACAGATCAGCATGACGGAGGCGGCAGGTAATGGCAGATTTGCCATTGACGGCGGCAACACGCGCTACGTGCGCGGCGGTAAGCTCAACGGTGCCATCGCTGGGCTTGCCGACAACGGCAGCATTGAGGGCGTGACCATTGAAACAACGGTGGATATCGGCACGCAGGCGATCACGCTCAACAACCGCAGCGGCTGCGTTGTAACGGGCTGTCACATCATCACGCCGCAGCGCTATTCCATCCGCGAGATGGGGACGTCGAACAAAAACATCATCACGGGCAACCGCTGCTCCATGGTGATGGAGCTGATCGGCAGCGCGACGGTCAATCAGAATAATATCATCGGCTAAAAAAAGCGGAGCCCTGACCTTGCGGTCAGTGGCTCCGCCCTTTTATTTTTTCGCAAATTGCACAAAAACACAAAAGGGAAATAGTGGAATTATACAAACTTTTATATTTGACTTGACACGGGTATGATTATGGTGTAAAATATACCATATCTATGATGCCCACAAGGAGGGATGCATATGCCAACCGAAAACAGTATGAAGATCTACACCAAGCGTAAAAATCTGCTTTTGCGCGTGTCCAAGGGCCATTTTGCTACTAACCATAGCCATATCAATTATTATATTGACGTGACGATGCAGAAAAACCGTCTGTCCGAGGCAACGGCGGTTGCACAGGAGCTGGTCGGATATTATAATACCACCACGATCGTTGATACCATTCTTTGCCTTGACGGTACGCAGGTTATCGGTACCTGCCTTGCCAACGAGCTGACGCGCGGAAACTTTATGAATATGAACGCGCATCAGACCATCTACGTCGTCACCCCCGAGCATACCTCGGGTAGCCAGCTGTTCTTCCGCGAAAGCATGGCGAGCATGATCGAGGGAAAGCATGTGCTCATCCTTGCTGCTTCCGTAACGACGGGCTATACCGCTCAGTCGGCCGCTGAAGCGATTAACTATTACGGTGGCTACGTTGCAGGTATCGCCGCAATCTTCGCTACGCAGGATACCTGCGCAGGGCACCCCGTGCGCTCTGTCTTTAATCCGAATGACCTCCAGGACTATGCTTCTCACGCCGCACATGAGTGCCCACTGTGTAAGAAGGGCGTCAAAATCGACGCATTGGTCAATAGCTTCGGCTTCTCTAAATTGTAAGTAAATGAAAAGGCGGGGGAAACTTTTTTGAAAAAAAGTTTCCCCCGCACCCCTTTCAAAAAACTTTGAAAAGAAAGTTATTTTCTTTTTTCCAAAAGTTCTTTGGGATCCAAGCCCTTTCTTTCAAGAAAGGGCTTGGCGGGGGATGGGGCAGCGCCCCATGGAGTGAAAAATAAAAGGCGGGGGAAAACTTTTTTTCAAAAAAGTTTCCCCCGCCTTATATAATCCCTCAAAGCAAGTGAGTCAAGAGGACGCCGAGGAGTGCCCCGACCGTAGTACTGACGATTGCTTTGAGGAGCTCGCGGCGAATGCTGCGCGCATCCTCGGCGGGGCGGCATTCCAGGCGCATGATGCGTGCCGCGTGCTCTTTTTGGGCGCGCAGCATTTCCTGAACGCTCAGCGCGAGGTTTTCCACCGAGGCGGTCAGCTTGTTGATCGCCTCGACTTGGCTTTCCACGTGCTTCATGCGGTGGCGCAGGCTGCCGAGTTCATGCTCGTGCGCGGTCAGTTGAATGGTGATCGCCTCTTCTGTCAAGTCGCGTCGCCACCTTCACGCTGCGGATGCGGATGAGGAGCACGGCGCAGCGGCGCGGTTACCATGCGCCAGATGCGAGCCAGCCAGCAGCGGTAATAGGGGCACATGCGGAAGCAGGTGCAGCGATCGGGAACGCGCTCGCGCGTGCAGGTTTCGCAGGCAGGGCAGGGATGCAGCTTGTCCTGCTCGATCTCCTCTGTGCGGCTTGTATCGGTGCCGCCGATCATGGTCTCGTCTTGCAGATTTTTATCGTTTACATTGCTCATTATGTTACCTTCCTTTCAAAAAATACTCATTTTTCGTAATTTTGTATTGACTTTTGCATCAAAATGTGTTATACTGATTTTGCGGATTTTTGAGGGCGGTTTTGCAGCCGATGATCAGCATGATCAACATTTTGAGGAATATCCGTCAAAAATATTCTTGCCCTTCCGACGGGGAGAGGGAAAGAAACAAAAATATTGCTTGTCGGATGCCTATATTATAATACTGAAAATCAGTATTGTCAATAGAAAAATATACAGTTTTGAGTATTTTAACAATTTGTTCGTATCGCGGACAAAATTCAAGGAAGGTGGACGGTCAAATGGACGCAGTATTGGAGCGCATATTCGAAACCATGCGTGAGCAGGGAAGAAAAAACAAGGAGCTGGCAGAATATCTCGGGCTGTCGCCACAGCGCGTGACCGACTGGAAGAGCGGACGTATCGCTTCCTACAGCAAGTACGTAGATAAGATTGCAGCCTTTCTCGGTGTGTCAACCGACTATTTGCTGACCGGTCAGCGAACGGATCTCTTTTCGCTGCCGGGCGTGTATCCCATCACGGGCAGGCGAGTGCCGCTGCTGGGAGAGATCGCCTGCGGCGAGCCGATCTACGCCGAGGAGGAGCACGAAATGACGCTGTCGGTCGGCAGCGATGTGCCGGTGGATTTCGCGCTGCGCGCCAAGGGCGACAGCATGATCGGCGCGCATATCCATGACGGGGATATGGTGTTCGTTCGCAAATGCGAGACGGTGGAAAACGGAAAGATCGCCGTCGTCGTCATCGGCGAGGAGGCAACGCTCAAGCGTGTGTATTATTCGCCCGAAAAGCAGCAGCTGCTGCTCATGCCGGAAAATCCCGCATACCAGCCCATGGTCTATGTCGGCGCAGAGCTGGAACAGGTGCGTATCATGGGGCAAGCGATGTTCGTGCAGAGTATGTTGAAATAGTATTTATATGGGGCGCTGCCCCAAGCCCCGCCAAGCCCTTTCTTGAAAGAAAGGGCTTGGATTCCAAAGAACTTTGAAAAGAAAATAAATCTTCTTTCCAAAGTTTTTTGAAAGGGGTGCGGGGGAAACTTTTTTTCAAAAAAGTTTCCCACGTTTTTTATCTTTCGCTCAATGGGGCGCTGCCCCAAGCCCCGCCAAGCCCTTTCTTTCAAGAAAGGGCTTGGATCCCAAAGAACTTTGAAAAAAGAAAATGATTTTCTTTCCAAAGTTTTTTGAAAGGGGTGCGGGGGAAACTTTTTTTCAAAAAAGTTCCCCCCGCCTTTTTATCTTTCGCTCAATGGGGCGCTGCCCCAAGCCCCGCCAAGCCCTTTCTTGAAAGAAAGGGCTTGG
>JAFTME010000067.1 GCA_017452545.1 Clostridia bacterium
CCGTCACGCCGGCCCGACCGCACACCATCCACCTTGACGGGGCGGCGCGCGCTGCCGTCCTGCAGACCTACAAGCACCTGTTCCCCGCGCTGCAGCAGCGTCCGGATGCCTCGCAGCATTTCAACATTCTCAAGGCAGGACTGGCAAAGCTGGGGCTGCACACCAACGAGGCCGAGTGCTTTGGCTACTGCTGCGCCAACGAGTGGAACCAATTTGAATCGCTGAACGCCTTTTGGCTGCTGCCCGAGGGGATCGTAAGCTGCCTTGAAAGCTTTGCGTTTTGCTCGTGGGAGGATTTTGCCCGCGGCTCGCTCTCCAAGGTTTCCCGCGGCAGGCTGCGTCCCCATCATGACGTTTATCTTGATATCGGCTCCCGCAGCATCCCCGTCGCGCCGGACACCACGCGCGGCGACTGCCTGCGCGCGCTGGAGGCATTGCAGCAAACGCTGAGAGCATAAGCAAAAGCAAAAACCACGGAATCGTGCCCGGGCGGTACGTTCCGTGGTTTTCGTTATACAACAGCTTTATGGCAAATTAAGGTTGAGCGAACAAATCATTCTACAGAGCAATCTGTTATGTTCATTCTTTGCATCGGCAAAGAACGAACCAAGAAACCGCCTTAGGGGCACTGCCCCTAAGTACCCCGTGGCATCGCGTGCTAACGACGGTCGCTACGCGTGTTTGCCCTTTCGGGGCAAAGCCCGCCACGCGCCGTCTAAATCGCACGCGGTTACCGGATAGTGGAACCCTTGCTTTCGCCGCCTCAAAAAGGACGGCGAAAACAGAGAAGCTAACCCAAGTAGGGATCAAAGCGCTGTCAGATTTGCTCGTCGGAAAATTCGCCACGGTTCGAGCCGCGCTCCGCGCGGATAGCTAAATTTGGGTAAGCCCTCCCCTTTGGGAGGGTGGATGCCCGAAGGGCAGGCGGATGAGGGTTTCTCTAACTTCTAAAGCATAGCAAAATCTCGTAGGGCGGGGGCTTGCTCCCGCCGCGAATTTGACGGGGGAGCGAAAAAAGTTTTCAAAAAGCCCCTTTTCAAAGCGGGAAAAATATGGTATGATAATAAAAAAGCCGCAGGTTGGCAGAAAGGAGCTCGTATGGCAAAAACGCAACGAAAAAAGGACGATGCGGTATGCGCGCCCGATCCGCTGGCGTACGAAAAGGCGCATTTTGCGCGGCTTTGCGAGCAGCATCTGCGATCGGCGCGGACAGAGGGTGAGGGCATCGGCACGCTGCGCGAGAAGCGGCTGCACGCGCTGCTCAAGGACTACATGTGTGAGGATCGGGCGCGGCAGGAGGTACGGCTGGACGATCACATCATCACAGGGCGCTATCCCGTGCGTGACGACAAGATCATTCGCCGCGATGCCGATCGCTACGTGGCAGACATTCTGACCGAGGCGGGAGAGATCATTGAGATCCAGACGGGCGGTTTTTTCCCGCTCATCAAAAAGATCGATTTCTATCTTCGCATGACCGACTGCCGCGTGACGGTGGTGCATCCCATCCCTGCGCGCAAGTGGCTGCGCTGGATCGAGCCGGACAGCGGCGAGGTGGGCGAGCGGCATCGCAGCCCAAAGCTCGGCGGCGTGCGCGACGTGGCTCGCGAGCTGTACTGGATCGCCCCCTATCTTGCCGAGCCTCGCTTTTCGCTGCAGCTGGAGCTTTTGGAGGTCGAGGAGGTACGACTGCGCGATGGCTGGGGGCGTGACGGCAAACGCGGCTCTCATCGCTATGAATATATTCCGCTCGCGCTGCTGGACGAGGTGGTTCTCGCCTGTCCCGAGGACTACGCCGAGCATTTTCTGCCGCATGAGGAGGCACTCCCCTCTCCCTTCACGGCGGCGCAGTACGCCCGGGCAACAGGCCTGCGCGGAAAGGCTGCTTACGCCCTTTTGCACATTCTGACCGACCTCGGCTTTCTTTCACCCGCCGACAAGATCGGCCGCGCCGGTGCGTGGAAAAGAGTATAATCATGCGGGGCTTTTCCCCCGCCTTACCGCTTCTGTAAAAAAGAGCAGCATCGTCAATGCTGCTCTTTTCATTTGCAAAAACGGCGAATCCGTTTCTCTTCTTCAAAGGTTTTTGAAAGGAGTTTGAGGGAAACTTTTTTCAAAAAGTTTCCCTCAAGTTCCGCTTCTTTTACTATATCACTTATAAAAATCCGCAACGGCGCGGAAGAATGCATCGATATTCTCCCATTTTGCGAGGGGCGGGATATCGCAGCCGGAGGAGATGACGAAATTCGGATGGACGGTACATTGCTGCATCAGGGCAACCGTCGCCTCATAGATTGACTCGGGTGTACCGCCGGCGAACTGGCTGACCGGGTCGATATTTCCCATCACCGCGACGTCTGCGGGCATTTTTTCCAACATTTCCTTCATATTGATGGCGTTGCCGAAGTGATACGCCGAGGCACCGCAGGAGAGGATGGGCTCCACCAGGCGCATGACCGCGTTACCACAGTTGTGATAGATCACGACGAAGGAGTCATCCTGCACCGCGTCAACGATCTGCTTCATATAAGGCGCTGCAAACTCCTTCATGAGTGCGGGAGAAAGCAGACCTGCAAGCGGCTCGGCGATCAGCACGCCGCCGGCGCCCGTCTGCTTATAGGCATTGATATAACGAATGAGAAATTCGGTCGCCTTGCCAAGCACGGTATGCACCATATCGGGCTCGTCGTAGCACAGCACCATGATCTCGGTCACGTCGAGCAGGCGGCCAGCCAGAGAGTAGGGACCGATCACGCCGGCAAACACGGGGCGGTCGGTGATGCGCTCACAGGCAAGACGGATGGCCTCCACGTAGCGACCGGTGCGGTGAGAAAACACGTCGGGAATCTCCAACGCCTCCGCCTGCTCCTCGGTCTCAACGATATGACCGACCACCGTCGGCACCTCGCCGTCGCTGACCTTGACCGTAGCTCCGAACGCCTCCGCCTCGACGGAGAGATCCATCATGCTGACCGACGCCGCGCTGTCCACGCGGTCGGCAACCAGCTTCATGCCGCGCGCCTGCATCTCTGCAGAGGAGATCAGCTCGCGCACAGTAATATCCATCAGCCCGATCGAGGGAAAGGACAGGATCGGGAGTGCCTTCTTTTTGGGGGCATCAAGCAAATCGGTGATCCACTGCTTCATGTTCATAGCTTGCAAATCCTTTCTGCTGACATCAAAGCGGCTCCCCTTCAAAGTTAGGGGTAAATGCCGCGGTTGCGGATGATTTGTTTTGATAAAAGCCGTCGAAGTTGAGCTTCATTGCCTCGTTGAGCACCGTTTCGTATTCCAGCGTCGTGACGCGGCGATGAAGATTATCAAAAGCACAATTCTGTGCGAAGTCCGGGGTGTATTGGCTCATCAGGCTGAGCAGAATATCTCCCGGTTGAAACATCCGTCCGAGCTGGTGCATCAGCTCGATCGAATCCTTGCGGCAGCCGGGCAGCACCAGATGGCGCACGATCACGCCACTGCGGATCAGTCCGTTTTCATCCAGCACGGGGCTTCCCACCTGCTTTTGCATACGCAAAATGGCGGTTCGCGCGACGACGAAATAATCCGCCGCACCCGAATAATCCCGCGACAGCGAAGCAGAATAATACTTCAGATCGGGCATATACACGTCAATCAAGCCCGCCAGGCGATCGATGGTTTCGGGACGCTCGTAGCCGCTGGTGTTGTAGATCACGGGAATGTACAGCTTCTTTTTGACGACGCGCAGCACCTGAATGATGCGATCGGCAAAATGCGTGGGCGTGACCAGGTTGATGTTGTGCGCGCCCTGCGATTGCAGCTCCAGCATGATATCGCCCAGCTGCTCCGGCGTGACCTCGCGGCCCTTGCCCGAATGGCTGACGTCATAGTTCTGACAATAAACGCAGCGCAGATTACAGCCCGAGAAAAAGATGGTGCCCGAGCCGCGCGAGCCGCTGACGGCAGGCTCCTCCCAGAGATGCAGCGCCGCGCGAGCAATACGGATGGTACCCGAAACGCCGCATTTTCCATATTCTCCGCGTGCGCGGTCAACACCGCAGCGACGGGGACA
>JAFTME010000068.1 GCA_017452545.1 Clostridia bacterium
CGACAGATATGATCGAGCAATACGTTCATATCAAACGGAACCGTTTGTCCGTCTATAAGCACGGCACCGTCATTCATACCGTTGACGATCAGATTGTAAAGCTCCGGCACCTTAAGCTGGAAATAATCAACCAGAACCAGCGCCGCAATGCCGCCGAGCAGCATGTGCAGATAACGCAGATAATAGCGGTTGATATGCTTTCCGAATATCACAGCTCTCATCTCCCTTCAATAAAAAACGAGTTATGCATACAAAGAGCATTATATCACGAAATACACCCAATGTCAAGGTCTGCACGGTTGATAGTTTCGTACACGCGGTTGAGTTTTCGCGGCAAAAAAGAGAGTCGGGCAAGCGAAGACCGCTTACCCGACAATCGCAATTTATTACATCGTTTTGAGGCAGACGGTGACATTGAACAGATCTCCGTCTACGCAGATATCCAGCGTGCCGCCCTGCAGCTCGACAAGGCTCTTGGCGATAGACAGTCCGAGCCCGCTGCCCTCCCCGTGCCGCGCCTCATCTCCGCGGACAAATCGCTCGGTCAGCTCCTCGGGGGCGACGTGCAACGGCTGCGCCGACACGTTGCGGAAGATGACGCAAACATGCTCCTCGGCTTCGCACAGATCGATATACAGACGGCTTCCACGCATGGCGTATTTGACGGCGTTGCTGAGCAGATTGTCAAACACGCGCCAGAGCAGCTGACCGTCCGCCAAAATGACAGGGGTACTCTCCGGGGCGTGATAGACCGCCTCCAGCCCTGCCGCCCGCAGCCGTTCCTGATATTCGCCCATCGCCTGCGAGAGCAGAATTCCGACCTCCAGCGGCGCAGCGTTGACGGAAATATTGCCCGTGCTTGCCCGCGACGCCTCCATCAGATCCTCGATCAGCTTTTTGAGGCGCTGCGACTGGCGCTGCAGCACGTCAAGGTATTCTGCCGCGCGCTCGTTGGCGGGCGGTTCCTTGCCAAGCAGATCCACGTAGTTGATGATCGAGGTCAGCGGCGTTTTGATATCGTGAGAGACGTTGGTGATCAGCTCGGTGCGCAATCGCTCGCTCTTCATGCGCTCCTCGACCGCACGGTTCATGCCGATGCTGATGCTGTTCAGATCGGTGGCGTGCTCGCGCAGCGCCGACGGCAAACCGCGCTCGTCCACGCGGTGCGAAAGATCGCCCTGCGCCATACGCTGTGCGCCCTGCTGCAATCGGCGCATACACACCAGCACATACAAAAGCAGCGGCAACGTGATCAGCTTGTAGAGCATCCAAAGATAGATCGCCACGACGTTGCGCACGCTGAACAGCATCCAGACAAGCTCGATCGCCGTCAGCGCTGCCAGCGTCAGCGTTCCCTTCCAGATCAACGGGATTCCGCACACCAGCGCACGAATACCCCGCCCCACGGGGCAAAGCACCCGCCGCCACACCCACACAAGACACCACCAGAGCAGCCGCAGGACGTAAAAGATCAGCGTGTTTTTGAATACGGTTCCGCACTTGCAGCGCGTTGCCGTACTCATGAACAGCAGCACGATCAGCGGCAGATCCACAAGGGCAAGACCGGTGATCAGCGTGATCAGCCCAGCGACGAAATCGGTGTAGGTCATCTCGATGACCAGTGCGATCTCAAAGCCCGCAAGCAGGGCGTACAGCCCAAGGAACACGTCAAACGGGATACGGTCCACGCCGCGGCAACGCGGTGCGTCCTCGCCGGGATAGCGCCCTGCGACCATCATCAGCAGCGCGATGAGCGCCACCGAGAGCGCAAGGCAAAGCAGCGTAACGACGATCAGCGCCCAGCGCAACTCGTGCAGGCGCACGGCAACGTGCGCGATCCGCGAGAAGGTGCTGTCTGCCGTCATCTCTCGCGGCACAACGAGCGTGACCTCGTAGACGACCGTGATATCCGGCTCGCCGTCGCTCGGCGCGAGCTCTTCCATGACGTTTTCGCCCAGCGTGATCTGCTCGCCGTCCTCAAGCTCGATCGTATGCGGCGTGCTGTACCACATCGGATATGCCGTTGTATATTCCCAATCTGCCGTCAGGTCGGGGATATTATCGTACAGCACGCGCCCTTCGGGATCGGTCACGCGCAGATACAGGTCGGTCGGTGCCTCTCGCTCCAGCTCACGCGCGATCTGCTCGGTGGCGTTCGCGGCGGTGACGTTTTCCCACGAGAGCGCCTCGTTTAAGCAGTAATCCTCATAGAGCGCCATGTGTGCCGCGTAAAAATACAGTTCGTGCTTGAAATCGGTACACGACTCGGTGTAAAGTCCCGCCTCGCCGCCGACGATCGCAAGCGCCGTGCCGCCGACCGTTGTCAGCAGCATCAGGCAGGCGAGCGCAACAAGCAGCGCCTTGACGGGCATCTGATAGCCCAGCGGCGTGCGACGGGGCGCCTTTCTCGGCGATTGTACTGTGGTTACTTGTTTGCTTTCATCCATGTCATTCGCTCCTCCCCGCGCCGCTCTCCTCGCTCTCTATTTTGTAGCCCTGCCCCCACACCACCTTAATGGTGCGCGGTGCGGCAGGATCGATCTCCAGCTTTTCCCGCAGATGGCGGATATGCACGGCGACCGTTCCCTCACCGCCGAGGGGCGGGTCGCCCCATACGCGCAGATACAGCTCCTTGGGTGAAAACACCTCACCGGGATGTCGCACCAAAAACAGAAGGATGTCGTATTCCTTGGGCGTCAGGGCGATCGGCTCGCCGTATTGGGTGACCTTGCGTGCCCGATGATCGATACGAATACCGCCCAGCTCCAGCACGTCCTCACGCTCCTCGCTGCTGTCGTGGCTGCCGCCCAGATGCGTATAGCGGCGCAGCTGCGAACGAATGCGCGCCATCAGCTCCACGGGGCGAAAGGGCTTGGTCACATAGTCGTCTGCGCCGAGATTGAGTCCCAGCACAAGGTCTGCCTCCTCGCTTTTGGCGGTCAATAATATAATGGGGATATTATATTTGTCACGGATCCGCATCATTGCCTCGATGCCGTCCATGCGGGGCATCATGCGATCCAACAGGATCAGTTGGATCTCCTCCTGCTGCTCCAGCATCTCAAGCGCTTGCACGCCGTCAAAGGCAGCGTGAGTGACGTAGCCCTCGGCGCGCAGATAGATCTCCAGCGCCTTGACGATGTCCGGCTCGTCGTCACAGATCAGAATGTGAATGCTCATCGTTTTCCTCCTGCGGGTTTTCTCTGCTTATATTGTACCACACAATCTCTTAAAAACCAAGAGGCTATCGCATTAAGATTTTTTTAAGATTGCCGCTGCAGAGCATGAAAATTTTTTTGAAAAAAATAAAAAAAACGCTTGACAAGCCGAAACCTTTATGATATAATGTGTCCGTTGCCCAATCGGGCGGCAAATGGCCTGGTAGTTCAGTTGGTTAGAACGCTAGCCTGTCACGCTAGAGGTCAGGGGTTCGAGTCCCCTTCAGGTCGCCATATCCGCGGATTTAGCTCATTTGGTAGAGCGCCACCTTGCCAAGGTGGAGGTGGCGGGTTCGAGCCCCGTAATCCGCTCCAAAGCAAAAGACCGTCAAACAAAGTTTGACGGTCTTTTGCTTTGGAGCGACATACGGTCGTTTGAACTCGCGCGCGAAGCGCGCGGGTCAGAGAACCCTGTTTTCGGGGCTTGCCACGAAATGGCGGCGTTCAGCCGCCAAAGGGTTCTCTTGATTTGACGCTTGCGTCAAATCGGTCGTGCCCCGCCCCTCCCTGCCCTGCGCTGCCGCGCTTTCCTCCTGAAAATTTCGTCGAAAAAATCCATCAAAAGAATTTTCAAAAAAACGGTTGACAAACCGTCAAAGGTGTGGTATAATATCCCCGTTATGAATGTGGTGACGTAGCCAAGTGGTAAGGCCCCGGTCTGCAACACCGTTATCCACCGGTTCAAATCCGGTCGTCACCTCCA
>JAFTME010000002.1 GCA_017452545.1 Clostridia bacterium
CCATGAAATTTTCCCGCTTTGTCGCTATTCTGCTGCCCTGTAAGATTCTGCCCATTTTGCTGTATAGCCTGCTGTCGTTTCTTCCCTTTGATATTCCTTAGATCCCCTGAAATGAGATTGCACCATGTCACACTACCGCCTCTATCTTGATACTCCCGCCATTGATGCCGCAACAGACGGTTGGGAAAATGCCACCCCCGTCGGCAACGGTAAACTGGGCGCCATGCTTTACGGCGGCGTCGAGCAGGAGATCCTGCAGCTCAACGAGGAGCGAATCTGGGCAGGTAAGGAGCGTCCCGTCTCCGCCCCCGGCTTTTACGAAAAATTCCAAAGCCTTCGCACCCGGCTTCTGCGCGGTGAGATCGCAGGGGCAGATGCTGCTGCGGAGCAGCTGCTTGCTCCCTATTTCGGGCGCGTCTCCTCCTATGAAACGGCAGGTGAGCTGCGTCTTGCCCTTGATTCCGCCCCGCTCCCCTATACCAAGTACAGCCGTGTGCTGGATCTTCTGCACGGCGTCGCAACGGTCAGCTATCAGCAGGGGGAGACGACCTATACACGCACGTTATTTGCCTCCTATCCGCGCGGCGTTATCGTGCTTTGCCTTGAGAGCGACCGCCCCGCCGCCATCTCGCTGACCGCCCGCTATACCCGCCCCGTCGGACTTCGCAGCGTCCGTGTACAAAACGATACCATGTACGTCGACGGCGAGACCTCGGATGCGCTCCACCCCTTCTCGGTCGCTCTGCAGTTTACACCGAGCGGCGGCACGCTGCAAAGCAATCCGGACGGCTCACTTTCCATCCGCCACGCCGATCGCCTGGTCATCACGATCGCGATCGCCACTCACGCACAAGCAGCACTCCCCACGCTGCCTTCCTACGAGGCGCTGAAGTCCGAGCACGAGGCTGATTTTTCCGCCATTATGCGTCGCGCCGATGTCTGCTTTGACGAGAGCGATCCGACGCTTGACATACTCCCCGTCCCCGCTCGTCTTACCCGCCTGCGCCGCGGAGAGCAGGACCCGGGACTGATCAATTTGTATTTCCAGTTTGGACGCTACTTATTACTTTCCTCCAGCCGCGGAAGCTCTCTTCCCGCCAATCTGCAGGGCGTGTGGAACCGCGACATTTCCGCTCCCTGGGGCTCGGATTATCACACCAATGTCAATCTGCAAATGAACTATTGGCACGCCGAGGTCGCAAACCTTGCCGAATGCACGCTGCCACTGTTCCATTATATGCACACATCTCTTCTGCCCGGTGGTCAGGCCGTCGCCAAGGAATACTACCGCTGCAGCGGTACCGTCGTTCACCACCTGAGCGATATCTACGGCTTTGCCGCCCCCGCGGACGGGCTGTGGGGGCTCTGGCAGACCGGCGCCGCCTGGCTGTGCTATCCACTCTGGGAGCACTACCTCTTTTCCCCCGATCTCGACTTTCTGCGCACCACCGCCTACCCCTTTATCGCAGAATGCACCCGCTTCTTCCTTGATTTCCTGGTCGAGGCGCCCGACGGAACGCTGCAATCCGGCCCCTCTACTTCTCCTGAAAACCGCTATTTTCTCGATACCGACCAAGGGCGCGTAGCGGCATACCTCTGCCTCTCCCCCACCATGGACGTCGAGATCATCCGCGGCTTGTTTGATATGTGTATCCGCTGCGAGGAGCTGTTGCACGAGGATAATGACCTGCTGCAGCGAACCAAGCAAGCCATCCGCAAGCTGCCCCCGCTCCGCATCGGAAAGCACGGACAGCTGATGGAATGGCAGCAGGATTACGACGAGCCCGAGCCGGGACACCGTCACGTCTCACACTGCTTTGCCCTCTACCCCGACTGCCATATCAACCGCACCACCCCCGCGCTGATGCAGGCCATGGCAACCACGCTGCACCGCAGACTGTCGCACGGCGGCGGCCATACCGGCTGGAGCTGCGCATGGCTGATCAATCTCTTTGCAAGGCTCGGCGACGGCACGGGCGCACAAGCCATGCTGCAAAAGCTGCTCTGCAGCTCTACCAAGGATAACCTCTTCGACTCCCATCCCCCCTTCCAGATCGACGGCAACTTCGGCGGTGCCGCCGGCATTGCCGAAATGCTGCTTCAGAGCCACGACGGCACACTGACGCTGCTGCCCGCCTTGCCCGATACGGGTGCGCTTTGCAATGGCAGCTTCAGCGGCCTTCGCGCAAGAGGCGGCATCACGGTGGATGCAGCCTTCCGCAACGGCAGCGTGTACACCTGTACGCTCAAGGCTGAGCGCTCCTGCACGCTATGCCTGCGCACAGGCGGGAGGGAGTATACCGTTTCGCTTACGGGCGGCAAGCCAATCACCCTCGCCCTCTCCTGATCGCGGACCGCATAAGAAAGGAGCTCACCATGCCACAGGATACCTACGATCTCGTCATCGTCGGCGCAGGTCCCGCCGGGGCAAACCTTGCCCGCCTGCTCGCCGATAGCCCCCTTCGCCTGCTTCTCATCGACGGTCAGAACGAGCAGACTCCCAAGCCCTGCGGCGGTCTGCTCGCCCCCGATGCACAAACCGTGCTTGCCGAAATGGATCTGACGCTGCCGCGCGACGTGCTGGTCGATCCGCAGATCTTTTCCGTCCGCACCATCGATCTCGTTCCCTCCCGTACCCGCTTTTATGCCCGTCGCTATCTCAATATGGATCGCCTCGCCTTTGATCGCTGGCTGCTCTCTCTCGTTCCGTCCTCGGTGGACGTCGTTCGCGGACTGTGCCGTACCGTTGCGCGCACGTCGGACGGCTACAGCCTCTGCTATCGCTTGGCAGACGGTACGGAAAATACCGTTCATACCCGTATAGTCGTCGGTGCGGACGGTGCCAACTCCACAGTGCGCCGCGCCTTGCTCGGCAAACGGAGGGATCGTATACTGCGCTACGTCGCCATTCAGCAATGGTTTGACAGCGGCAGTGAGATCAACCCCTTCTATTCCTGCATTTTTGACGAGCAGACCAGCCCCGTCTGCTCCTGGTCGGTACATAAGGACGGCAGTATGATCTTTGGAGGCTGCTTTCCCCAAAAGCAGTGCCGCGCCCACTTCGACGAGCAAAGACGCCGTGTCGGACAGCTACCCTCCTTTGCCCCACTCAATACCCAACCGAAAAAGACGGAGGCATGCCTTGTCTGCCGCCCGCGCCGTATGCGGGATATGATCACCGGCCGTGACGGTATTTTCCTTGTCGGTGAGGCTGCAGGCCTGATCAGCCCCTCCTCGTTTGAGGGGATCAGCCCGGCGCTGATCAGCAGTCGTGCACTTGCAAGCGTACTCAAAAAAGCTCCCGATGCAAATCTCCCCGTCCTATCCCGCGCCTATCGCCGCGCTACTGTCCGCCTGCGCTACCGCCTGCTCGGCAAATGCATCAAGCGTATCTTTATGTACACGCCCCTGTTGCGCCGCCTCGCCATGAAAAGCGGTCTGCTCACCATCCGCGTGGAGCAATCGGATGCAGCGGATATGCACTGAATATCGACTTTTTTCGCATTTTTTCAAAAAAATTCATAAATTTTCAAAATTCTGTTGACAAATGCATTTTAATTTGATAAAATATGTGCAACCGAATAAAAGGTAAAGGCGATGACCGAAAAAGAGTAGAAGCAAACGATGACGCGCAGAGAGCTGCCGGTTGGTGTAAGGCAGTCGCATCCCGCTTTGAATACATTTCGTGAGCTGCGCGCTGAACGTATCGCTCTGCGATACCGGTAGGCGGCGACGGGGGTGCCCGTGACAGCACAAGGGTATTTCCCGGGAGCGCTCGCGCTCTGTCTGACAAGTACCTGATGAGGCCGTACCCGTGAGAGTACGGTAAAAAGAGGTGGTAACACGAGTCTTCTCGTCCTCTGTATTCTGAAACAGAATACGGAGGGCGTGTTTTTTTGCCACAAATCGGTTTTTCCTCCGTTATTCTAAAAAAGGAGGAAAAAAACACATGACACCCGCACAGCTTTACACCATCATCGCGCTCGGTATCTACGCCGCCGCAATGGCACTCATCGGCTGTATCAGCTACGGAAAATCCAAAACGCTTGACGGCTTTCTCCTCGGCAACCGAAACGTCGGTGCCTGGGTCACCGCCTTCTCTTACGGAACCACCTACTTCTCTGCCGTTGTTTTCGTCGGTTATGCCGGTCAGCACGGGTGGAACATTGGTATCGGCAGCATTTGGATCGGTATCGGTAATGCCGTTCTCGGCTGCCTGCTCTCCTGGCTGCTGTTTGCAAACCGCACAAGAAAGATGACCAGAAAGCTGCAGGCAAAGACCATGCCCGAGTATTTCCACAAGAGATACGATTCCAAGGGTATGAAGATCTTTGCAGCCATTATCATTTTCGTCTTTCTCGTTCCCTATTCTGCTGCTGTATATAAGGGCCTCGGCTCTCTGTTCAGCGCCGTATTCCCCGGTGTTGAAACCTGGGTATGGATGCTGATCATCGCCTGCCTGACGGCAGTTTACCTCGTTGCGGGCGGCTATATCGCAACCGCATACACCGATCTTATCCAGGGTATCATCATGATTGCGGGCGTCGTATGCCTGATCGTCACCGTCCTCGGTCACGACAGCGTCGATGGCCTTACCGGATTGTTTGAAAACCTCAAGGCGTTTGAATCCCTCCCCGGGGATCCGACCCCCACCACGGGCGATCAGTTGACTAACATCTTCGGCGGCTCTGCCTTTAAATTCCTGTGTGTCAACATCATGCTCACCAGCTTCGGTACCTGGGGTCTTCCTCAGATGATCGGTAAGTTCTACGCCATCAAGGATACCGCAGCCATCAAGCGCGGTACCATCATCTCCACTGCATTTTGCGCGATTATCGGCTGCGGTGCTTACCTGATCGGCTCCACCTCCCGTCTGATCCTTGGCGGTCAGCTTCCCGAGGGCGGCATTGACTCCGTCATCCCCGCCGTTCTCATGGAGGTGCTCGGCGGCGGTACACTGGGTATCATTCTGTTGGCGATCATCATGATCCTGCTGCTCTCTGCGTCCATGTCCACGCTGGAGGCTGTCGTTCTCACCTCTGCCTCTGCCGTTGCCGTTGACCTCATCCCTACCGTCAGCAAAAAGCCTGTCAAGCCCGAAACGCAGATGCTGCTCACAAGATTGCTTTGCCTTGCCTTCGTCGCTTGCTCCTTCATCTTTGCAACGCAGAACATTCCGATCATCGTCAGTCTGATGTCCTTCTCCTGGGGTGTTGTTTCGGGCTGCTTCATCGGTCCGTACATCTGGGGTCTGTTCTCCAAAAAGATCACCAAGGCAGGCGCCATCTCGGGTATGCTTGCAGGTCTTCTGACGGTTGGCATTACCACGCTGATCATCTCGCTGAACTCCGGCTTCTCCGCAGCAGCAGCAAAATCGCCCGAAATGGGCGTTGCTGCTATGGCAGTATCCTTTGTGGTCGTACCGCTCGTCAGCCTGATCACCAAAAAGCCCAACGAGCAGCAGGTCGAGGAAATCTTTACCTGCTACACTGAAAACGATTAATTGAGCCCTGCAGGGCCCTGCCGCTTTTTATGGGCGGCAGGGATTGCCTGTTTTTAAGAATTTATACCTACAGAAAGGATCTCGCGAGTTTTTCGCGATATTGTACCAAAATCATGCCCATTACCGATCTGCTTGTAAAAAATGCAACCGCCTACCGCGACGAGGTAAGCCTTGTCGAGATCACGCCCTCCTCTGAGGAAAAGAGCCGCGTTTCCTGGCGTAACTACGCCCTGATCGAGCCGGGCTCCTCCTCGGGAACTCGCACCGAGATGACCTGGGGCGAGTTTGACAAAAAAGCCAACCGCTTTGCCAATCTGCTGCTCACCCGTGGTGTCAAAAAGGGCGATAAGGTCGCCATTTTGCTGATGAACTGTCTGGAATGGCTGCCTATCTACTTCGGTATTCTCAAGACAGGTGCTATGGCCGTCCCGCTCAACTACCGCTACACGGCAGATGAGATCAAGTATTGCCTTGGTCTTGCCGATGTTTCCATGATGGTCTTCGGTCCCGAGTTTGTCGGACGTGTCGAGGAGATCTGCGACCGTATCCCGCAGGTCAAAACGCTCTTCTACGTCGGCGAGGACTGCCCCACCTTCTCCGAGAGCTATGACAAGCTCGTTACCTATTGCTCCTCCCACGCGCCCGAGATCACGCTGTGCGACGACGATCTCGCCGCTATCTACTTCTCCTCCGGCACCACCGGTTTCCCCAAGGCGATCATTCACGCACATAAGAGCCTTGTGCAGGCGGCCGTTACCGAGCAAAATCACCACTCCCAGTCGCACGACGACGTATTCCTCTGCATTCCTCCCTTCTATCACACCGGCGCAAAGATGCATTGGTTCGGCAGCCTGCTTTCCGGCAGCCGTGCCGTTATCCTCAAGGGTGTAAAGCCCGAGTGGATCATCCGTACCGTCTCGGAGGAGCAGTGCACCATCGTCTGGCTGCTCGTTCCGTGGGCACAGGATATTCTGGACGCCATCGACAGCGGTGCGATCAAGCTGGAAGAATATAACCTCGATTGCTGGCGCCTGATGCACATCGGCGCACAGCCCGTTCCCCCCAGCATGATCAAGCGCTGGAAAAACGTTTTCCCCAACCATCAGTACGACACCAACTACGGTCTGAGTGAATCCATCGGCCCCGGCTGCGTCCATCTCGGCGTAGAAAACATCCATAAGGTCGGCGCCATCGGTAAGGCAGGCTACGGCTGGCAGACCAAGATCGTCGACGAGGACGGCAACGAGGTCGCCCGCGGTGAGGTCGGTGAGCTTGCGGTCAAGGGCAACGGCGTTATGCTTGCCTACTATAAGGACGAAAAAGCCAGCGCCGAGGTACTGCACGACGGCTGGCTGTTTACGGGCGATATGGCAGAGGAGGACGAGGACGGCTTCATCTACCTTGTCGACCGCAAAAAGGACGTCATCATCTCGGGCGGCGAGAACATCTATCCCGTCCAGATCGAAAACCACCTGCGTCGCCATCCCGCCATCAAGGACGTTGCCGTCATCGGTATTCCCGATGCCCGCCTGGGTGAGGCAACCGCCGCCATCATCGCCGTCAAGGAAGATATGACGCTCAGCGAAGACGAGGTCAACGACTTCTGCATGGATATGCCACGCTATAAGCGTCCGCGCAAGATCATCTTTGCCGAGGTTCCCCGTAACCCCACGGGCAAGATCGAAAAGCCCAAGCTCCGCGAGATCTACTGCGGCGGCAGCATCGTCGCCCAGCAAAACGAAATATAAATCGCACGGGGGAGGCTGTTCTCATACGGCTTCCCCCGATGCATAAAAAGGAGAACTTATGCTCAACCATCCCCTGCTCAAGGATAAAAAAATATATCTGTTTGACTTCGACGGTACACTGGTCGACTCCATGACCATGTGGGAGGACATTGACCGCCGCTATCTTGAAGCGTGCGGAATTCCCGTGCCCGAGGGGCTTTCCGAGCGCTTGATCCCGCTGGACGAGGACGCCACCGCAGCCGTTTTTGTCGAGCTCGGCTGCCCCGGTACGCCGCAGTCCATCCGCGCTGAGCACGACCGTATGGCACAGGAGGAGTACGAGCAGCGCATTCCGCTCAAGCCGGGTGCTCGCGAGCTGCTGGAGCAGCTGCGCGCATCGGGTGCCAAGCTCGGCATCGTTTCCGCCTCTACCCTGCCGCGGATGCTGCCCTGCATCGCTCGCCTCGGATTGACCGGGTATTTCAACATCATCCTCCCCTGCGGCGAGTACGGACTTCATAAAAACACACCCGAGCCCTACCGCCTCGCCCTGCAAACGCTGGGGCTTTGCGCCGAGGATGCCGTGTTCGTCGACGATTTCCACGGCAATATCAAAGGTGCCAAGCAGGCAGGTCTGACCACCATCGGTGTCTATGACAGCGTCGGCAATGCCGGCTGGGCAACCATGCAAAAGACAGCCGATCTTTGCGTCACTTCACTTTCCGAGCTGCTTTCATAATTGTATATTCAAAAGAGGCTGACTCACACAGATGTGAGACAGCCTCTTTTCGTTTTACTTTTATCGATTTTTCAAATTTTGCTCAAAGAGCCAGTTGAGAACGTCACTGCGACCGGCAACATCATTCCAGATTCCGTGCTCCTTACCCGCAAGCTCCTCGTAAGTAAACACCTCGCTGCCGGCAGCCTCCAGCGCCTCTGCCATCGCGCGCGTGCCCGCAACGGGAACACTTGAGTCAGCCGAGCCGTGGAACGTCTTGATCGGTACGTTGGCCAGCACCTCTGCCATTGCAGGGTCACCGCCGCCGCAGATCGGAACACCCGCAGCAAAGATATCGCTGTGACGTATCAGAAGATCCCACGTGCCAAAGCCACCCATGGAAAGTCCCATCGCATAAATGCGATCACCGTCAATGGAATACTCATACCACAGATCGTCCACAAGCTCTACCACGCCCGCAAGCTCGTTCGACTCCTTGACCTTGGTGCTATCGTAGTTGCCCTTTGCCCAAGGCGTGTCGACCCACTGCTGCCCTGCAGGACACTGGGGCGCGAGAATGATCGCATTGCGTACCGGCGTATCCTTGACGTTGAACATAGCCAGCAGCATGTTTCTGAGCTGACTTTCGTTGTCGTTACCACGCTCACCTGCACCGTGCAGCACGACCAGCAGCGGATATACCTGCTTGGGATCGTAATTCTCGGGAACGTAAAGACGGTAAGGCAGCTTCGAACCGTCAGAAAGCTCGGCGACGTAAGAATCAAACATAGCGGAAAGCGACGTCTGCGTCAGCTGCAGACCACTCTGATATTCAGCAACCACAACCTTTGCCTCCTCTTCACTACCCGAGAAAAACAGTACGGGATTATTAGCGCGCACATTGCCGCCCCAGCCGTCCGCAGGATGTGCATCCCCGATGCGAACGTAAATATAGCCGTCACCGCTTTCGGGCAGATAGGATGTCAGATTCAGCGTCATGTTGGTAACGCTCTTTTCGGTCGTAGAAGCAACAACGTCATAGTTTTTGCCGTCAACGGAGGCCGAAATCTTATACTGGTTGGCAATGGTCAGACCGAGCGTAGCCGTCTTGTGCTCCCCGTTCACGGGAAAACGGTAAATAAAATAGCGCTCAAGATCGGCATAGCG